>JAJYPJ010000004.1 GCA_021795435.1 Pseudomonadota bacterium | reverse complement strand
GGCGGCTACAGGGACTGCAGGGGGGCACCATCGCCATTGGGTTTGCCGGGAACCCCGCCGAACCCACCGCGGTCCGTGGGGGACCGATGTTCGAACTCCTGCTGGGGATCGAGACCTGGCTTCGGCGAACGCATCGGCGAGATCGCTTCCGGCTCGTGCTTTTCTCGCCATCCGCCCGACCGGGAGAACGGCTGGGCGCGCGCGCCGTCGACGGGTTGCTCGCCCAGATGCGCCGGCGTGGCATCGAAGCGCACCTGGGGCACAAGTTATTGAAGTTCGAAGCGGATGCCGTCCATACGGAAGGCGGAGTGGTCCCGGCCGATGCCATCCTGTTCATGCCGGGATTGACGGGCCCCGCTTGGGTGCAGGGGAGCGGCTTGCCGCTTAGCCCGGGCGGATTCGTTCGTGCCGATGCCCATTTGCGCGCGCCCGGTCTGGAGCAGGTCTACGTCGTCGGGGACGCGGGCAGCTACCCGGGCCCCGACTGGATGCCCAAGCAGGCGCATATGGCGGACCGGCAGGGCAAGGTCGCCGCAGTCAACCTGCTCGACGCCCTCCTGGGCCGGGCGCCAAGAAGGGTTGCCCGACCGGAGCTGATGTGCATCATCGATTCGTTGGACAGCGGCACGCTTGTCTATCGCTCGGAACGTCATGGACTGGTCCTACGATCAGCCATGCTGCACTGGGCGAAAGGCTGGTTCGAGCGTCGATATGCCGCCGCGTTACGTTGATGCCGGCCCGTGGCCCTCGATGCGCCTGAGAAACACGCGCATCTCCTTGGACGCTTGCGCATCCCCCCGCGCGTCGGCGACCGCGATGCCCCTTCGCCATGCGTCCGCGGCTGCGGCGCGATTCCCGGCCAGGAGGCGGGCCTTGCCAAGGAACTTCCAAGCAGCACTGTAGTGGGCGTCGAACCGCAATGCCGCCTCGAACTCGTCGGCTGCGGCGAGATGCTCACCTGACGCGGCAAGCGCCTGTCCCAACAGCACCCTGAGCAGCGCACCGTCACGAGGACCGCCACATTGCGCGCGCAGCGCTGCAGTCCGCGCGTCGTGTTCAATGCGGGAGGGCATCGGCGGCTCCGGGCACGACGAGCGCAGGTCCACTGCCCGGGGGCGGCATTCGGCCCGCGCGCACGTCAGCGAGCACCTGCGCCGGCCAGATCACGACCCAGACCCCACGAAAGCGCTGCGCATACAGCGCATACTGCCGCGCTTCGGCGCCGAGCCGGTCTGGGTAGGCAAGAACCCAGCCCATGGGATGCGCGGCGATCCATGCGCGCAGCAGCGCGTCATTGTCCAATGGGGTAATGGGCTGGGTTAATCGGCCGAGGAAGTGAAACTGGCCTTCGTACATCCCAATGTTGGCAATGGGGGTGCCGCGTGCTTGTGCCTCGGCCAGCAGACGGCTGATGCGTCGGAGGTCATAGTCATGCCACAAGGTCAGCGTGAACAGCGCGTTGGCGGTCACGACGCCAATCATGCCCGCCAAGGCAATACGCCGGAGCTCGCCGCGGCCGCGCCACATCAGCCCTGCGGCGAGCAGGAGGTAAAGGACGCCAAAGCTCGCACTGTGCGTGGAGACCGCGCGCAACGCATAGTCATGTCCGAGGTAGCCGTTGTCCCGCAACCAAGGCAATGCAAACAGGATCAAAGCCAACAGCAGGCTGAACAGCGCCAATGGCCATGGCGTCAGCCAAGGACTGCCGTCGCGGTGGGGATGCCGCTCCCGCATGCGCGCAATCGCAAATACGGAAAGCACCGACAGACCTCCCAGTTCGGGCAACGGGTAATACGCCTGCTTGCCACTGACGAGCGAGAAAGCAACGAAAACCGGAATGAGCCAAGCCATGAGAAATCGTTGTCCAGGCTCGAAAGGGCGGCCCAAACTGCCCAGCGCGGCCCAGATGCGCGGCCAGAGCGAGAACGGGAAGAGCAAGAGAGGCAGCAACGGCAGATACCACCAGAATGGCCTGGCGTGGGCGAACGCGTCGACCACTCGGCCGGCGGTTTGATGAAACAACAGCAACTCACGATAGACCGGGCCGCCAATCCAGGCGGCCGGCAGCGCCCATGCCAGCAGCATGGCGATTCCCGCCAGGATGGCCAAAGTGCCCTGCCCATACCAGGCGCCACGATGAGCGCGTGCCCACGGGCGCCACCAAGGTCCCAGCAGCCAGACGAGCCCCACATGAAGGAGCATCACGGGGCCCTTGGTCAGCAAGCCCAAACCGGTGGCAAGTGCAAATACGAGGAACCTGGGTTGTTCGCGGCGCGCCGTGGGAAGCAGCGCCAGCAGTGCGAGCAGGACCCACACGGCCAGCAGGCCGTCGTACATGATCTGCAAATCGAACAGGAATCCGTACGTCAGTGCGCCCAGGACCCATGGCGCGCTCCGTGCGACCCACGGCCGATTTGGGAACAAACGCCGCGCCAAGGCCTGCACGAGGACCAGCTGTGCCGCACCGATTGCGACCAACAGCAACCTCGGCCACAGATCGCTGACGCCCGTCAGGCGCCAGCCCAGAAAAAACAGCCAGTAGATCAGGGGAGCCTTGTCGCTATACGGTGCGCCATTGAGCATGGGTACCAGCCAGCTATGGTGCTCCCACATCTCCCAGGCGACGCCCAGCGTGCGCGTGGAATGCATGGGCATCGGCCCATGCGCGAACATGGCGAACAGTGCGGCGACGGACCACAACGGAAGCCATGGTCGGAGTGCGCGCAGTAGCTCGTGGCGGCGGTAGTTGGCGGGCACGGGAGACGATTACGGACGGGGAATGTGGAGTGTAGCGACGTGCGCGCGGGCATCGACAGATGCCGGCAAATCCAGCTGGTCAGTGAAGATTCCATCGACGTCCCATGCCTTGAGGCGTCCTGCCACGTTTGCATCGTTGACCGTGAAGGCACGGAGCCGAAGATTGCTGGCATGCGCCTTGCGGATTCGCGCCGCGGTGATCGCGCGCCAGTGGAGGTGCAAGGCCGATGCGTCGAGCCGCCGTGCGCGGTCGATCAGCCGCGGATCCCAGCGCATGGCTAGCAGCGCGAGTGGCAGTGGCGCGCCCATCGCGTTGAGGGTCTTGCGCGCCGCGCGCAATGCCACCGTCGAGAAGGACGACAGGGCGGGGACCGGCATCCGCGGATGCGAGGCCCAGCAGCGCGCAGCCTCGCGAGCCACAACCGCGCCCGTCGTCGCCGCGTCTCCACGGGCGGCCTTGAGTTCAAGGTTGAGCCAAGCGCGGTGCCGGGCCGCGAATGCCAGCGCACGATCCAGGCTCGCCACCGGCTCATGGCCGTACCGTCGACTGAACCAGCTGCCTGCATCGAGTTGCGCGATTTGGCTCCAAGCATGGCGCTTGGCCACGCCATGGCCACTCGTCGTTCGATCGAGGCGATCGTCGTGGAGGAGGAACGGCGCCCCATCCCGGGACAGCCGGACGTCGCACTCAAACGCACGGAATCCAGCCGACTGGCCGACGCGAAAAGCCGCGAGGGTGTTTTCGGGCGCCGCGTCGCCGCCGGCACGATGGGCTATCCAGAACCACATGCGGGTCATGGGAGCAGCATGGCCTCCGCCACCATGCCATCATGCGCCCACAACCAGACCGGCGACACGATGCCTCGAATTCCAATCTCCGCCTGCGTCATCACGCTCAACGAGGCAGACCGCATTGATGCCTGCGTCGAGTCTCTCGCGTTTTGCGATGAAATCCTCGTGGTCGACTCTGGCTCCACAGACGGGACCGTCGAGCGCGTCGCCGCACATGGCGGACGGGTGCTCCAGCGTAGCTTCGACGGCTACCGTGCGCAAAAGGATTTCGCCGTGCGGAGCGCGCGCCATGACTGGATCCTGTTCCTCGATGCGGATGAACGCATCAGCGCCGAATTGCGATCCTCGATCCAGGCGGCGCGCGATGGCGGATTCAATGGGGTGCACGGTTATCGGTGCGCACGTGCGACGCGCTACTTTGGTGCATACCTCCGTCATGGGAATGCGTACCCCGACCGCGTCTTGCGCCTGTTCGACCGCCGCCATGGCGGATTCCGTGGAACCCGCGAAGTCCATGAACACGTCGATGTGGATGGCCCCACGGCACTGCTTGCCGGTGACCTCTTGCACGATGCCTACCGCTCGCTCGACGATCAACTGGCTCGGCATCAGCGTTACGCGCGCATGATGGCCCGTCATCTGCATGCCGAGGGTCGCAGGGCGCAAATGCACCAGGTCGTGCTCAGTCCGGCGTGGCGGTTCTTGCGCGGTTACCTGATGCGTGGCGGCTTCCTGGATGGCTGGCGGGGCCTTTTTTATGCGTGGACCGAGGCATGGTACGTGCGGCAGAAATTCATGCGGCTGTGGCTGATGGAGCGGAACGCCGAAGAGTAACGGCCGAACCCGATCAGGCGACCGTGACCTGACCCTGGTCAGGCGAGCCGCGTCAGGCGGCTAGGCCGGATCGCCGGTCATGGGCATATCGGCGACAGGTGCGGGGGCGCCGCCGCAGGATCCCGGTCGCGAGCAGGGGAACGAGCGCCCACCATCGGCCAGCGCAGGCTGCGGAACGTTCGTGCCACCCCTCGAAAGCCGGTGGATTGCGGTGCTCGAAGCAGTGACTCCGACGCGACCGCGGGAAGCGGGTGCCCGGCGCCCTGGTGACTGATCTGCGCGGCATGGCGAGCGTGGCCCGTTCTGCCGACGGACTGGACGCTGCGCGGCGCCATTGGATCGGCATCTGCCGTTCGCGGTGACCCGCAAGAGGGGGCGAATGGGCGGGCGGGGTCTGCGCAGCGCCCGGCGAGCGAGCGGGAAACGATCGCGCAGCGTCTCAGTCGCGCGGGTGGGCGTTTTCCAGTTCGGCCAGGCGATGCTCCAGCTCGGCAAGCTGGGAGCGGGTGCGCTGCAGCACCGCGCGCTGCGCGTCGAATTCCTCGCGCGTGACCAGGTTGATGCGCGCCAGCCCTGCCTCGATCACCTCGCGCGCGTTCGCCGTGAATTCGGCGCGTGCACGCTTGAGATCGTCGGGCAGCAGTTCGCCGAGCCGTTGCGCGATGCTGTCGATCGTTTGCGAATCCCACATGGTGCATCCCTCGTTGGTGCTTTAGTGTGCGGCACGTGGACCCTGCGTGCCAATCGCAGGGTCGGGCTGACTGCATTAATTGCCCTCAATCGCCCATCCGGCCATCCGGCGGTGGCAAAATGTTGGCAACCGTCCAGGAAACCCGCCATGAAGCTTGTCACCGCCATCATCAAGCCATTCAAGTTGGACGACGTGCGGGAAGCGCTGGCAGAGGTGGGTGTCCAGGGCATCACCGTTACCGAGGTCAAAGGGTTCGGCAGGCAGAAGGGCCACACCGAGCTCTATCGCGGCGCCGAGTACGTGGTCGATTTTCTGCCCAAGATCAAGCTCGAGGTGGCCGTTACCGACGACTTGCTGGAGCGTGTCATCGAGGCCATCCAGGCCAGCGCTCGCACCGGCAAGATTGGGGATGGCAAGATTTTCGTGAGCCCGCTTGCGCAGGTCATTCGAATCCGCACGGGCGAACTTGACGGCGACGCGCTGTAGCGGGTTCGAGCGGCGATTGCCGGGATCGTGACGTTGCGATGCAGGGCGTTCGCATGCCTCCTTCGACCGCGCATCCGGGCAGCCCGTGACGCGGTGAATCGGATCGGCTCCTGCTTCGGGTGGAGTAACGGGTATCGGGGTTGATTGCCGGACCGCGGTGCTCGCCGAGCGTTCAGTTGCCACCGCACAGGGTGGCACCACAGTGAACCGCTGCTCTCCGACGGGACTGCCTTCGCAGGCGTGGCCGGATTGCCGTGAACAGGTGAATCCGCCGTCGAGCGCATAATGGTCGCTTGGCTGGTTACCCCTACGGTGTTGCATGCAGCCCATCGCGTTCGATCACGTGCGGCGGACGACGGACCGCCCCTTGACGGCCGTAGTCCACTGTCCATCGGGTTTTTGAGCCATGGCGCTGGCATCCTCCTGGTCCAGCCTCGGTTCGCGGTACGTGCGACGGTTGAAGGCATTGGGCGTGCTTGTGGCGGCGTCCCTGCTGCTGACCGGCGCCGTCTATTTCCTGGCGCCCCAGTGGTTGCTGCGTGCCGGTTTTGCCGTGCAGGCATGGGGTGCGAACCTCGATAGCCGAAGTATCGACGTCAATGGGTTGCGCTGGATCTACTACGAAGGCGGGACGGGTCCGACGCTCGTGCTGCTTCATGGATTTGGCGGGTCGCGACAGAACTGGGTGCCGACGGCCAGGTATCTGACGCGCAACTTCCATGTCGTGATCCCGGACTTGCCGGGCTACGGTCGATCGTCAGCGGTGCCACCCTCGGACGGCGGGATTCGAGGCGAAGCCAGGCTTCTGGCCGGATTCATCGACGCGCTTCGGCTTCAGCACTTCGGTCTGGTCGGTCATTCGCTTGGCGGTGCGATCGCGGGTTCCTACGCAGCGGCGCACCCCGGGAAAGTCTTTGGGCTGGCGTTCGTGGATTCGGCGGGCTTGCCGTTTCCGCCCAACGCGTTCTCACGCGGCGTGCTGAGCGGGCACGATCCATTTGCCTATGACAGCCGAGCCGGACTTCGCGCGCTCCTTCGGCTCCTCTTCGTGAAGCCGCCTCGCCTATGGCCACGCATCGAAGATGCCTTGGTCGCCGAGAATCGTGCCCGGCTTGCTTTTCTCGGTGCGGTGTTCGATCGCCTGCGGACTCCCAGGGATGCCACGGCATTGGTGCCGTTGCTGCCCAAACTGACCATGCCGGTGCTTGGGCTTTGGTGTCGTGACGACCGGATCATTCCGCCAGCTGCCATGGATGCCTTGCGCGATGGCCTTCGCGCTGCACCGCAGATCGCCATGACCGAGCTGACGGGCTGCAGCCATATGCCCAACATGGAGCAGCCGCGCGAGACGTCGCAGGTGTTGACGCAGTTCTACCTATTGCCGGCGACGGCCCATTGAGTTGCTTATCGCCCCCTGCGCACGGGGCGCAACGGTCGGAGCAAAGCCATGGCGGATCGGACTGCCCGACCGCGAGCGGCGTTGCCCATTACAAGTGCGAGAGCCACAGCAGCCCCCCCGCCAGCAACAGCGAGATGAGTGCAAGCATCAGCGCCCGCGATGGCACGATGCTGGCCATCAGGGCCCCATCGGCGGCCGAGCGCGGCCGGACCGCCGATTGGCGCGTCGCGGGTCTGCGCCGGTGATGCAAGGCACGTTCCGCGCGTTGGACTTGGACCAGGCGCAGGTTCCCCAGTGGATCGTTCCTGTCGGCGCGCGTGAGCCACATCCTCAACAGTCGCGCATGGGTACGCAGCGCCTCGCCATCGCTCGTATCGCGGAGGCCGAGTACGCGCCGCGCATCGCCTCCGGGTGCAAAAAGCACCTGTTCAAGGTAGAAATCCAGGGCTTGCCGCAGCGCCAGCGCGGGCAACTGCATGGCATCGGCGACGTCGGATAAGGCCGGAGTACCGGCAGCGCACTGCAACAGCAACGCCAAGTCGGCGTCGGGTAGCGGCGCATGGCGGAGGCTGGATGCCAGGCGTGGCTGCGCATAAAGCGAAACCGCTTGTCGCAGCGCGGCCGCCGTCGCAGGCTGCAGAGCGCGTGCCTTGGGTGGAATCTGCTCGAGGATCGTCGCAGGGATCCGATGGCGGGCCGACGTCGGCTGACTGGGCACTTCCTGGCCTGTTGCGGTGGCGGGCATGCCCCCCCCTGTGACGTGGCAATGGAGCGGCGATCCTGGGTGAACGGGACGCCGGGAGCTCACGGTAGCCCTCCCGATGGCGTAATGCCAGCCTCGGCGGGGCGCGAGGTCGTGTCGAGTGCCGCGATCCGGCCCGTCAGGCGTGCATGGCGGAGCCGCCGATCAAGCGGAGCAACTCAATCTTGAGCAGCGCGCCATGATTGCGGAGCCAGGCGCGCTGGGTTTCGAAGTCGGCATCCAGCACGCGGACCTGCGCCCAGAAACGAGGGCTGTGGTTGCGAACGCGGAGGTGGGCGAGCTCGTGGGCCAGTACGTAGTGCGCGACCGCGGGCGGCGCCAGCGCCAACGCCAAGTCCAGCGTGATCGCGTCATGGGTATCCAGGCTGCCCCAAAGACTTTTCAGCGGGCGCACCCGCAAGCCGCTGGGTGCGAGGCCAAGCCGTGGCACCAGCCGATTCAGCGTCCGCGCGGCGTCATGGCGCAGTTCGGCCTCCAGGAAGCCGCGCAGCATGCGTTGCGCAAGCAACAGCGGACGCGCGCTGTGCGCCGGCAGTTGCAACTGCACGCTATCCTGTCCTTGGAGCAGGGCTGGAAAATGCCCTTCACGCCACCGCAGGTGGAGGCTTTGCCCGCGTAGCGGGAGCTGGTCGGGTTGGCCGACGCGCAATGTGCGCAATCCTTGCGGCGGGGCCAGTTCGTCGATCTTGCGTCGCAGCCATGCTGCATGCTGGCGGACGAAGCGCTGGGCTTGCGCGGGTTGGGTGCCCGGCGGCCAAGTGAGGCGGGCACCTCCGGCATCCACGCTCAGGCGCAGCCTGCGTGCGCGCGGATGCACCGTGCGGCGCAGCCTCAGCGGACCCTCGTCCGTATCCACTTCGAACCAGTCCTGCAGCATCGCGGCCATCGCGCGCTCCGGAATCCGGCGCAGACTCAGGCGTCCTGCGGCCGGGGCAAGCCGAACCAGGTGGCCAGTTTCTCGAACACGCTGCGAAGTTCAAGTGCCATCAGCGCGAAGTGTGCATCCAACTCGGCCTCGGCTGCATCCCCGGCCTGGCCCTCCAGCTCTTCCTGGACCACGTCGAGGAACCGGAGCTTGCGCAGCACCAGGTCTTCACCGAGCAGGAACGCGATTCGGCTTTCGAAGACCAGGCCCAGTTGGGAGACCTGTTTGCCTGCGCGCAGGTGCTCGCGGATCTCGTCCGATTCCAGGGCCTGGCGCCGGCACCGGACGATTGCCCCGGCATTGCCGCTGGCTTCGCGCAGTTCGCACTCGTCGCCGAGCTCCAGCCCGGCCGGCAGTTGCTGGTTCGTCAGCCAGTCGGTCATGACGAGTCGCGGGGCTCGTTCGGGTGCCAACGGGAGCGCCGGGAAGCTGCCAAGGGCCTCACGGAGACCGCTGACAGCCGCCTCCGCGGCCTTGCGGCTGGCCGTATCCATCACGACCCACCCGTTGGGTGCGTCGAGATAGCCTGCCATTTGCACCGGCCTGGCGAAAGCCCGGGGCAGCAGCTCGTCGAGCAATTCATGGCGCATGCGCTTGCGTTCGCGCCCGCCCACCGGCCGGCCCAGTTGCTCGGCACGCGCCTGGATCCGGCGGCTCAATTCGGCGTTGATCACGGCCGCCGGAAGCAATTTCTCCTCGCTTCCCGAGCTGAACAGCACACAGCCCTGCACCCGATGGGTCAGTGCGTTCTTCGGGCCCGACCCCAGGGGAGGGACGAAACCGTGCGTGGCCATTTCCAGTGGTCCACAGGGGCGCAGGCGGTGTGCGTCCAGTGTGCTTTCAAGGTCGTCCAGCGTGGCGGCGACGCCGGGGGAGAATCGGAAAAGCGTGAGATTGCGAAAGAACATTCGGCATCCGTGGGCGGGCAGGGGCGGGAAAACAAGGGGGGCGGAGAATCAGGTGCCAACGTCGCTGTGTGGCTCCCCGGCCAGCCACGCATGGGCATCGGCGCCGTTTCCGCGTGCGCCAAGGCCGGCGAAGTCGAAGAGGGTGCGGTCCGCGAGCTGGGACGGTGCAACATGGCCAAGCGCGCCGAAGATCGTTTCAAGCCGCCCGGGATGCTGCCGCTCCCAGTCGTCCATCATCCGCCTGACCTGTGCCCGCTGCAGGTTCGGCTGAGACCCGCACAGCGTGCAGGGAATGATGGGGAATCCGCGGGCCCTGGCATAGGCCGCGATATCCTCCTCGGCTGCATACGCCATGGGCCGGATGAGAACGTGACGGCCATCATCGGAGCGCAGCTTGGGAGGCATCGCCTTCAGGCTGGCGTGGAAGAACAGATTGAGGAAAAACGTGGCGATGATGTCGTCCCGGTGGTGACCGAGCGCGATCTTCGTGAAACCCGACTCGGCCGCGTAGCGGTACAACGCGCCGCGCCGCAGACGCGAGCACAGCCCGCACTGGGTCTTCCCTTCGGGCACCACGCGCTTGACGACGCTGTAGGTGTCCTGTTCGAGGATCCTGTAGGCCACGCCGCGGCTGGCGAGATATTCGGGCAGTACGTGTGCCGGAAATCCGGGCTGCTTCTGGTCCAGGTTGACCGCTTCGATTTCGAAGCGAACGGGTGCCGCGTCCCGCAGTGACAGCAGCACGTCCAGGAGGGTATGGGAATCCTTGCCGCCAGAGAGGCAAACCATGACACGATCGCCATCCTCGATCATGTTGAAGTCGGCGATCGCCTGGCCCACCTGATGGCGCAGCCGCTTGGCGAGGCGCCGGACTTCATGTTCGCGCTTTCGGGGATCGAGGGACATGGCATTGCGGTCGACAGGGCCCGCCATTCTACCGCCGGCGTTGGGCGCTAAACTGGTCGCCGATGATGATCGATTACCGCGACCCGTCGACGATCGCACGAGAACTGGCGACGCTACGCACGGAGCATCGTGACCTCGATCTGCTGATCGAGCGCCTCCAGCACGATCCAAAGGCGGATCAATTCGCATTGGCACGCATGAAAAAGCGCAAGCTGCGCCTCAAGGACATGATCGCCTACCTCGAGGACAAGCTGATTCCCGATCTCGACGCTTGACGCCGATCGCCGGCGTTCCTAGCCCCGGGGCGGGAGGCTGCTGCTATCGCTGGCCGCGGGCGAGGAAGCCGTGCTGGCGGATGCGGGCGCCGCCGGCGAGACGGGCTGCACCTGGAGTGGCTCCGTCTGCAACGGCTGTGTCTGTGCCGGCGCATAGCCGGCTTGGGGCGCCGCAGTGGCCGGCGCTGCGGGCGATCCGCCTGCCGCTCCGCCCGCCTGCGGGAGGGCTCCCGCAGGGCAGACATAGGCCCCCCAGGATTGCTGCCCGTTCACGGGCGACCCCAAGGGCTTGACCGTATTCGCCTGCAAGCCGGCACCCGCGTTGCGCGCCAGTACTTCGAGATTGTCCCGCACGCTGAGGTTGCCGCGGGCAAACGGACCGACATGGTCAGTGACCGAAACCGTGACCGTGCCGACTTGCCGGCAAGTGCTGACGCTGTCGATATATGCGGCGCGGACCAGTTGGCCGCCAGGGCTGAGATGCACCTCCATGCTCGAGCAGCCGGCAAGGATCAGGGTCGCAGTGACGGTGGCGAGAATGGGCGGCAATGCAGCGCGCATGATCGATTCCGGTCGAAGGAGGGAGGCGAGGGCAGCTTCGACACGCCTGTGCCGGCCACCTTCGGCAAGCATAGCGACAGTGCGCGCGGGGCGGCAGTCGTCCCGATTCGTCGTTCATCTGGCTGGCAGCCACGGAAATCGGGATTGTCCCTCGCGATCCGGCTGGGCGATGCCTGCCTTGAGATGCGCTGTGCGATCGGCCGCGCAAGCGGCCGGGAGGCAAGCACCTTCGGACCCCGTTGGGCGGGGTCCCGTGAAGGAGACTCTGGCCGCTTCCAGCGGATAGCATGGCGCGGGGGTTGTCGCGGAGCGGACCATGCGCCATGCATTCATCACGGGGGCCAATCGAGGCTTGGGTCTGGAATTTTGCCGTCAGCTGCTCGCCGAGGGGTGGAGGGTGCACGCGTGCTGCCGCGCTCCGGAGAGCGCCGAGGCACTGGCGAAGCTTGCCGCCGAAAGCCGCGGTGGCTTGCGCGTCATGGGTTTGGACGTGGCCGACGGTTCGCAGGTCAGTGAATTGCCCGGAAGGCTCGAAGACGTCGGCCACCTGGACTTGCTGGTAAACAACGCGGGCGTACTTGTCTCGGGGGAGCGATTTGGCAACGTGCGCGCCGAGGACCTTGTACGGAGTTTTGCCGTCAACGCTTGCGCGCCGCTTCTCATCACCCAGTCGCTGGCTCCGCTGCTTGGACGAGGACACCATGCGAGGGTCCTGTGCGTTTCTTCGCAGCTGGGCTCGATCGCCCAGGCCCATGAGTTCCGCACGGTCAGCTATGCGGTCAGCAAGGCAGCGCTGAACATGGGGGTGCGTCGCCTGGCCGCTGAGTTGGGACGACAAGGGATCACGGTCGTTGCCATGCACCCAGGCTGGGTTCGCACGGACATGGGCGGTAGCACCGCGCCGCTGACGCCCGATGTTTCGGTACGCGGCATGCTGCGGATCGCGCAACGACTGATGCCGGAGGATGGCGGGCGGTTTTATGCGCACGATGGCAGCGAGCTGCCTTGGTGAGATCTCCATGCGCGTGCGGTGGGGCGTGTGCGATGGCCAACGGCGCGATCGGATCAGCCCAGGCATCTGGTGCGCCGTCGCAATACACCAGTCAATATGGCCGCAGCCTCCTGGCGAGCAGCTGCAGCAACTCCAGCCAGACCGCACTCGCGGCCGCGAGCAGCAACGCCATGAACAGGGACGCTGCCGTGGGTGTCGCGAAACCCATGACCGCGCGCAGCGGCGCGATGCCCAGCAGTGCAGCCAGCAGGCTGGCCAGCAGCAACAGGACGGCGAAGGTGAGTCGGAACAGCCATGGGTTGCGCCGACTGGCGCCCGGGCTGGGGCCGCGGTTGGCGAAAATCAGGACAAGCACCGACAGAACCAGACCCGTGACCACCGTCAGCCTCAGCGTGGTGTCGGCCCACCCGAAGGATCGCTGGAGCAACTCGTATCCCCCGGACAGCAGCACGGCGACGCCCATGCCCTGCATCAGCGCGTAGCCGATGTTGCGCAGTGTGAAGGGGCTTGCCGTCAGTGGATTCGGCGGTCGCCGCATCACGTCGGCGGAGGCAGGCTCAGCCTCGAACACGATTGAGCAGGCAGGGTCGATGACCAGTTGCAGCAGCAGGATGTGGACTGGCAGCAACAACATCGGCCAATGCAGGATCGCCGGCAGGATCGCCAGCACGATGACCGGAACATGGACGGCGAACACGAAGCGCGTGGCCTTGGTGATGTTGTCATAGATCCGTCGCCCCCCCCGGATCGCCTGAACGATGCTGGCAAAGCTATCGTCCAGCAGGACCAAGGCGGCAGCCTCCCGCGCCACGTCAGTGCCGCGCTCGCCCATGGCAATGCCGACGTCGGCCGCCTTGAGCGCCGGCGCGTCATTGACACCGTCGCCGGTCATGGCGACCACCTGGCCATCCGCCTGCAGCGCGCGTACAAGGCGCAACTTGTGCTCTGGCGCCAATCGGGCGCATACATCCGCGTGTCGCAGTCGCTCTCGCAGCAAAACATCGTCGAGCGTGGCGATCTCGGGGCCCGTGATGACTTCAGCCCGTCCAGAGAGTCCAATTTGCGAGGCAATGGCGCGCGCCGTTTCGGGGTGATCGCCGGTCATCATGACGACGCGCACGCCGGCTGCCCGGCATTCGGCAATTGCGTCGCTCACCTCGGCGCGCGGCGGATCCACCAATCCGACAAGCCCCATGAACGTGAAGTCGAAGTCATGCTGGCTCGCCGGCCATGGCGCTTCGTGCCGTTCCGCCCGCCACGCGCCGCGCGCCACGCCCAGAATGCGCAAGCCCCGCGCGCCCATCGCCTCGACTCGACGATGGATCTCCTGCCGTGCGGCTGTCGGCAGGTGACACAGGTCGGCGACCGCTTCCGGCGCGCCTTTGGTGGCGAGCAGGTAGGTGTCAGGCCGACTGCCCGCGAACACGCGCGTCATGGCGAGGATGTCAGGCGCCAGATCGTATTGAAATGCCGGGCTGCGATCGTCGTGCACGTGCTCGGTGCCTGCCAACCATTCGTGGCCGAAGGCCTGGATGGCCTTTTCCATCGGGTCGAAGGGATCGAGCGGCGTCGCCAGCATGGCGAATTCGACAAGGCCATGGAACAACTCCGGTAGCTCATTCGAGGAGCCGTCGAAGATGGCGTCGCCGACGGCCAACTCGGTGACCTGCATGCGGTTCTGCGTCAGGGTGCCTGTCTTGTCCGCGGCGAGCACGGTGATTGCACCCAGCGCCTCGACCGCCGGCACTCGGCGGGTCAGGACGTTCTTGCGAGACAGCCGCCACGCGCCCAGCGCGAGGAACACGGTGAGGATGACCGGGATCTCCTCGGGCAGGATCGCCATGGCCAAGGCGATCCCGGCCAACAGGCTCTGCAATGGCGTCCGTCCGTCCCACAGCCAGCTCACCAAAGCGAGGGCGGATGCCAGCATGAGCGCGAGCGTGGTGAGGTTGCGGGTCAGGGCGCGTGACGCCTGCTGCAGTCCTGATGGCGGTTCCGTTGTCTGCGCGAGTGCCGTGCCGATGCGACCGACCGCCGTCGTGGCGCCGACGGCCTGCACCACCGCGAGGCCTACGCCCTTGGTCACGACGGTGCTTGCAAACAACGCTGCTCCTGTTGCTGCGCCAGGATCGGCGGGTTGGCGCAGCGTGGCATCGGCCAGCTTGTCCACGGTCACCGATTCGCCGGTGAGCAAAGACTCGTCGACCGTGAGGTGTCCATGGATCAGCTGCGCGTCCGCCGCGATGCGATCGCCTTCGTGCAGCACGAGCAGGTCCCCCACGACGACATCACGGCCGGCAATGCGCTGCTCATGGCCGTCACGGATGACCAGCGCACGCGGCGCCGAGAGGTCGTGCAGTGATTCCAGCGCGCGCTGCGTCTTGCGCTGCTGGACCAGCGTGATGCCGATCACGATGAATACGAAGCCAAGCAGGAAAACGGCCTCGCCGCGATCGCCCAGCAGCAGATAGATCCCGCCCGCCGCCAGCAGCATCAGGAACATGGGTTCGCGAAGCACCTCGAGGACGATCGCCCAGGTTCTCTTCGGCGCGGCGCTGGGCAGCAGATTGGGACCGTCCTGGGTGAGGCGGAGGGCCGCCTCGCGAGCCGAAAGGCCGCCGTGGTCGGGTGTGGAAGCGGTGGGAAGGGCCATGGTCTGGTGCTCGGATTGCCCTCAAGCCTAACCGCCCGGCGCGGGTCCATCAGCATCCATGGTGACGCGGGCCGCCGCTGCTAGCATTCGGGACCAGTTCGCCTGAGGTTATCGCCACCATGCCCAAGCCCGGTATGCCGCTCCTTCTGCTGATTCTGGATGGCTGGGGCGAGCGCCCTGAGCGCGGCGACAATGCCATTGCGCTGGCAGACCTGCCCAATTGGCGCAAGTTGCTGTCGCAGCACCCGCACACCCTGGTCGATACCCATGGGCTTGCGGTAGGCCTGCCCGAAGGCCAGATGGGCAATTCCGAGGTCGGGCACATGAACATCGGTGCCGGGCGGGTCGTGTATCAGGAGCTGACTCGGATTGACCGGGACATCGCATCGGGAGAATTCGATCGGAACCCGGCGCTGCTGCAGGCGTGCCAATCGGTGCGAACGGGCGGCGGCACGTTGCACGTGCTGGGTTTGCTGAGCGCCGGCGGTGTGCATAGTCACGAACGCCACATCCACGCGATGCTGCGTCTGGCCGCACGCCAAGGCGTACCTCGTGTGGCGGTTCATGCCTTTCTGGATGGACGTGACACGCCCCCGCGGAGTGCGCGGCCCTCGATCGAGCAGTTGATTTCGACGTGCGATCAGTTGGGCAATGCGCGCATCGCGAGCCTCGGGGGTCGCTACTACGGCATGGACCGGGACCAGCGGTGGGATCGGGTTCAGCGGGCCTGGCAGGCCATCGTCGCTGCCGAAGGCGTGCATGCCGATGCCGCGCTTGACGCGCTGGACGCAGCGTACGACCGCGGCGAGGACGACGAGTTCGTCGCGCCCACGGTTATCGGCGATGCGCAGGGCATTGGCGATGGCGATGCCGTGGTCTTCATGAATTTCCGTGCCGATCGGGCGCGACAGCTGAGCCGCGCATTCGTCGAGCCGGATTTCAATGGATTTGCCATCAACCACCGGCCACGCCTGTCCGCCTTCGTCACCCTCACGCAGTATGCCGATGAGCTGCCAGCGACGGCGGTCGCCTATCCGCCGCAGGATCTGCGTGAAACGTTGGGCGAGGTGGTTGCCGCGCATGGCCTGAGCCAGTTGCGCATTGCGGAAACCGAAAAGTACGCGCACGTCACCTTTTTCTTTTCTGGTGGGCGCGAGGAACCATTTCCTGGAGAGCAGCGCATTCTCGTGCCCAGCCCCAAGGTCGCGACTTATGACCTCCAGCCCGAGATGAGCCTGCCGGCGCTCACGGATCGGCTGGTCGAAGCGATCGCCGGGCGCGGCTTCGACCTCATCGTCTGCAATATCGCCAATGGCGACATGGTCGGCCACACCGGAAAGCTGGAGGCAGCCATTCGTGCGGCTGAAGCCGTGGATTTCGCGCTGGGCCGGATCGTCAAGGCCATCGAGGCCGTCGGGGGCACGCTGTTGGTCACCGCCGACCACGGGAACCTCGAGATGATGAAGGATGCCGACGGCCAACCCCATACCCAACACACGGCAGGACCGGTTGATTTCATCTACGTGGGTTCCGTGCCGCATGAACTGCGAAGCGGCGGCGCTTTGTGCGACATCGCGCCCACCGTCCTCGCGCTGATGCATCTTGCGCAACCGACGGCCATGACCGGCCAAAGCCTCCTCCGGCCCGGATGACGGGACGGCGCGCGGGCGGCGCGGCGCAGCATGCGCGGGCGTACGGTTTGCGCTACCGTGGCGCCCCGCGCCCGGCCGAGCCGGGGCGTCTAAGACAAGTCACGCATTTCCAAGGAGAGTCAGCATGCCCCGCACACGCACTCTGGCCGCTGCCCTGGGCCTGGCCCTGGCGCTTGGCGCCAATGCCGCACATGCCGGTCCGTTCAGCAACATCTTCGTTTTCGGGGACAGCCTCAGTGATGCTGGCAATCTGTCCCTTGCCCTGACCAGCGGCACGGTGCAGAACAGCTTCACCACCAATCCCGGTCAGGTGGCGCTGGTGGACCTTGCCACGAGCTATGGACTTTCCCTCACCCCGTCATTGCTGGGGGGCAACGACTTCGCTTGGGGCGGCGCCGGCCTGGACAATAATTCGCCCGGGACGCCCGGCACCGTTCCCCTGCTGCCGCAGCAACTGCAGCAGTACCTGCTTGCGACCGGCGGCAAGGCAAGCCCGACGGCGCTTTACACCCTGTGGGGTGGCGCCAACGACATTTTCTACAATGCCTATGTGGCCGGCACCGGCGGCGAAACACCGCAACAGGCGCAGCTCAACATTGTCGCTGCGGCGCAGACCGAAGGCGCAATGATGGCCACGCTCAAGCAGGCCGGTGCGCAGTACCTGCTGGTGTTCAACTTGCCCAATATCGGCGCCACCCCGTCCGCGGCGGCGCAAGGCGCGGCCGCGCAACAGGCCTTGACCGGGTTGTCCCTGACTTTCAACAGCACGCTCAATCAGGCGATCCAGCAGATGAATCCGGGCATCAACATCATCCCGGTGAATGTCTACGGGATCTTCAATGAACTGCTGGCCGATCCGAGCCTGTACGGGTTCACCAACATCACCACCCCGGCGTGCGGCACGGCGCCAAACGTCACGTCGGTGGAGTGCGGCCCTCAGGGATCGGGCGCGCCCTTCACTTACGCGCCAGGAACCGAGAACACGTACCTGTTCGCCGATGGCGTGCATCCGACCAGTGGCGCGCACGCCATCCTGGCGCAGTATGTCGAATCGATCATCAGCGCCCCGGAGCAGATGTCCCTGCTGACCCAGGCGCCCTTGGCTGCCTACGCCGCACACCAGCGTGCGCTGCGTGACCAGATGCTTGCCGATAGCCTGGGCAAGGCGAAGCACGGCGTCAGTTTCTTCGCCAACTGGGACTACGGCCACCAGACCTTCGACGCCACGGCCAACACCGGACGGGCCACGGGGAACAACAATGTCCTGACCATCGGTGCGAATGCCGCGGCTGATCGCAATTTGTCAGTGGGCATGGCCCTCGGTCTCGCGCAACTCAACACGGGCGGCGTCGGTGCAGTGAGCTTCCAGACCCAGGATCTGCTGTTCAGTGGATTTGCCAACGTTCGCCTCGGTCATGCCTATGTGAGCGGCAATGCCAGCGCCGGGCAGATCAGCTATTCGAACATCACGCGCTTCATCCCGCTCGGACCGGCGTTGCGACAGGAAAAGGGCAAGACTGCCGGGTCGGATCTGGGTGCGGCGCTGGAGGTCGGATACTGGTTCGACTGGAACAGCCTGCGCACGGGTCCATTTGCCCGGCTGGGCTACCAGCGCATCACCGCGGACCAGTTCAACGAGACCAGCGGCGATGCCAGCGCCATGTGGTTCGGCAAGCAGACGTTGAAGTCCGCCACGGTTCAACTGGGCTGGCAGCTGACGGGTCGGATGGATTTCGCCGGGACGCCGGTGGAGCCGTTCGCGCGGGTCTCCTACGAGCATGATTCCGATGCGAAGGCGCAACTGGTGACGGCGGGCCTTACCAGCATGCCGGGTACTTTTTCGCTGCCAGGCTACGTGCCTGATCGGAACTGGTTCAATGCCAGCGTGGGCCTCAGTGCCCAATTCAGTCGGAGCCTGACCGGGTACCTGAGCTACACCGGCATGTTCAACAACAACAGCCAGAAGCTCAACAGCCTCAACGTCGGGTTAAACCTCGCCTTCTGAGGAGGCGCGCGCCCCCGGCTGGGATGCGGCCGGGGGCCGGTCGCGAGGCCATCGGATTCGATCCGTAACCGGCCACGCATGAGGTCGTGGCCGATCGGTCCGGCCGGGTCGTCGATGGATCGATTCGCGACGCCGCCCGCGCGGCGTGCCACCAGCCGGGAACGGCAACCGGCATCGGATGCCGGGAGGTTGGCGTGGTGGCTGGCTGCGGGCAGCGCCCCGGTCACGGCGTGGAATGGCCTCGGCGGCTGGGATCTGCCCGGCCGGCAGCGCGATCCGCGGCGCGGTCTCAAGCGATGCTGCACAGGGTGGGGCCTGTCGCGCCCACACCCTGACGGTACCGGGCGCGCGAGGCGTTACTTGCCGGCCTTCGCCAGCATGGCCTTGGCCTCGTCGTACAGCGCCTTCGCATCGGCATCGGACAACGGGCTCTTGTGCGCGCCGACGAGGCGCTCCCGGAGGACTAGGGCGCCGGTGGCGTCCCAACCCGCGCGTTCAACGAGGTTGGGCTTTTGGCCGCGGCGCGGCGCGACCGACTGGACGACGACCCAGGGCTTGTCATCGCGATAGGCCATTTCGGTCGTGGTGAAGCCCTTGCTGCCGGCGTCGGCCAGCTCACGCACGAACACGACGTGACCGCTCTGGTCGCGGAAGATTTGCCACCCGCGCGACAGCCCCACCTCGCTCTGGTCGCCATTGCTGTATTTCAGTGCGCCCAGTCGTGCCTTGATCGCATCAAACCCATCCATGGCCGTTTCCGACGGCGTTGGCAAAGGCTTGAGCTGCACGGCGACCTGGCTACCGTTGCCGTCGGTCAGCACCGGGTACTGGATGGGCGCCACGAAACTGCGTTGGCTGTCCTTCAAGCTGGCGTTCAATACATAAAGGTCGTTCGCATCAATGCTGGTCGTCGCGAAGGGCAAATTGAACTGCGCCGGCAGGGTGGAGACGGGCGTGGTCTTGCTCGTCACCACGGCGTTGGGCTGCTTGCTGACGTCCACGAGTTCGATCTTGAGCTCGCCCTGGCCCTCCAGCGGCGCGTTGCCCAGGATGCTGACCGTGCCGCTGACGGCCGTGGGTTGCGGCGCGGTCTTGGGCGTGGAAGACGTGTCGCTGCAGCCAGCGGCAAACAAGGTGGCCGCGATCAGCAGCGGCAGGACGTGACGGCGCATGGAATGCCTCGGTGTGGATATCGGGAATGGACACTCGGCACAAGCGGAAGCGCCCACGAATCTCCAACTATAGACCCACGCGCACCGGCTTGAAAAGCAATGAAATTTTGACAATCGGCAACGTCGAGACGGGTTTCACTCTCGCTGCTTCCCGCCATCGATGTCGATGAACCGCAGGAATTCGCCACGGGTGCGGGCGTCATCGCGCAGCGTACCGCGCAGGGTGCTGGTGACCATCGAGACGCCGCGCCGGTGGACGCCGCGGGTGGT
This sequence comes from Pseudomonadota bacterium, assembly GCA_021795435.1. Classification (GTDB taxonomy): domain Bacteria; phylum Pseudomonadota; class Gammaproteobacteria; order Xanthomonadales; family Rhodanobacteraceae; genus Metallibacterium. The sequence continues at coordinate 75,651 of JAJYPJ010000004.1, read as the reverse complement.
CATGCACTGGTGCCGGGCGTCGATCACCACGGCAACGCCCCGGGGTGCCAGTACGGTCTCGATGCAATCGGCGATCTGGGCCGTGAGCTTCTCCTGCACCTGGAACCGCCGGGCATACGCGTCGACGACGCGCGCCAGCTTCGAAATGCCGACGACTCTTCCGGCCGGCAGATAGCCCACATGGGCGCGTCCGATGATCGGCGCCATATGATGTTCGCAATGGCTTTCGAACGCGATGTCGCGCAATACGATGAGTTCGTCGTAGCCAGCGACCTCCTCGAAGGTGCGCCCCAGATAGGCTTCGGGGTCCGCCGCGTATCCGGAAAACCAGTCCCCATATGCCTTCACGACGCGTCGTGGGGTATCGGCCAAGCCCTCGCGAGCGGGGTCCTCCCCCGCCCAGCGCAACAGCGTTCGGACCGCCTCCTCGGCATCGGTTCGGCTGACACCATTGCGCGCATCTTGGCCATGCATGGACGGACCTCCGGCTGGGCCCCCTAAGGATACGCGCGCCATATGCAGGCGGGGTGCACCATGCGCGTCGTCCCGTGGGTCGCGAGATGTCAGGCGGGTGGCGGATCGTCGTCGTCGCCTCCGACGCCATCCTCGCCGTCGAGCCCCAGCAAAGGATCCTCATCGGGTGCGCCCAATGACTCAACGCCACGCAACTTGCGTGTGATCGTCGTCGATTTCCCGGAAGCCTTCTTCAGGGTCCTGCGCACCGTGTCGACCTGTTTGACCGCCGAATCCAGGATCCCGCTGAATTTGCCGAACTCATTCTTGACTGCCCCGAGCAATTGCCAGACTTCGCTGGACCTCCGCTCGATGGCCAACGTGCGGAAGCCCATCTGCAAGCTGTTCAGCAGCGCCGTCAATGTCGTCGGTCCCGCGATGGTGACGTGATATTCGCGCTGGACCAGCTCGAACAGGCCAGGGCGCCTGATCACCTCGGCGTACAGGCCTTCGGTAGGCAAGAACAGGATCGCAAAATCAGTCGTGTTTGGCGGCGCCACATACTTGCCGCGGATGGCCTTGGCCTCGTCGCGGATCCGCCGCTCGAGCGCCGCAGCGGCCGATGCCGCAGCGTCCGCATCCGCGTGCTCCTGCGCGTCGAGGAGGCGTTCATAGTCTTCTCGGGGAAACTTGGCATCGATGGGCAGCCAGACCGGGCGGTCACCATCCGGGCCTGGAAGGCGAATCGCAAACTCGACGCGGTCGGCTGATTGGGGCACCGTGGCAATGTTGGCCTCGTATTGCTCCGGAACCAGCAACTGATCGAGCAAGGTGCCCAACTGCACTTCGCCGAACGTTCCTCGGGTCTTGACGTTGCCGAGGACGCGTTTGAGATCGCCGACGCCGGCAGCCAACTCGCGCATTTCGCCGAGACCCCGCTGGACGGCCTCCAGGCGCTCGGATACGAGCGTGAATGACTGACCCAGGCGTTTTTCCAGCGTCGATTGCAGCTTCTCGTCGACCGTTGCACGCATCTGGTCCAGTTTGGCTGCGTTGTCGGTTTGCATTGCTTGCAGGCGAGCGTCCAGGGTGGCGCGCAGGTCGGCTTGCCGCTGCTCGGTCGCGCGCATCAGCGCCTGCAACTGCTCCGCAACCTGTCGACCCAGAACCTGCTGCGCCTCGGCTTGCTCCTGACGGGACTTGCGCGCTGCCTCGGCCAGGCCGTCGCGAAGGGCCAGCTGGCTGCGCTCGAAGCGTTCGTTCATCTGCTCCAGACGTGCCGCAAACGCTTCAAGGCGCCGGTGCTGCTCTCCAGCCAACGCATGCGCGGCGGCATTGAGCTGCGTTTGGGCTTGCGATTGCGCTTCGATCTGGTCGTGTCGCGTCAATCGCATCTCGTCGCGCAGAAGCTGCTCCAGGCGCTCGTTTGCCGCGCGCTGATCGGCCCAGCGGTCCACGACCGCATCCGTTCCACGGCGGCGCAGGCTCCACAGCAATCCCGCGAACAGGAGGCAGCACAACGAAGCCAGCAGGACAACGGGCAGCATGAGGGCAGTGGCACCCCGGCGGAATGGCTCTTCATCCTAGTGGTCGGGCACGGGTAGCGCCATCGCTCGCGATTCAGAACGGGACCGAGGCTGCTAGGCTGCGCCAAACGGTAAATGACCGGGGATCGGAATCATGCGCGCAGCGATGCTGACCATGCTGTTGCCCTTGGCCGCGGCGACCGCGCTGGCACGACCGGCCGGGGCCGGGCCAAGCACCACGGCGCAGCGCGCCATGGCCTGGCGCCAGCATCGAGCCATGGAGGAGGACTCGCCTTTTCGATCCATGCATTGGAACAGCATCGGTCCTGTGGCGCAGGGGGGGCGGGTTGTCGCCATGGCAGGCGCGCCCGGGCAGCCCTACACGTTTTACATTGCCTACGCCACGGGCGGCGTGTGGAAGACGACCGATAACGGCCAGCACTTCACGCCCATCGGGCAAGGACTTCCCACCGAGACGATTGGCGCCATCGCCGTTAACCCTTTGCATCCGCAGACGTTGTGGATAGGGACCGGTGAGGCCAACTCGTCGCGTTCCTCGTTTGGCGGCATGGGCGTCTTCCGGTCCGACGACGGCGGCAAGACGTTCCAGCCCGCCGGACTGGCGGGCAGCGATCGGATCGCGCGCATCATCATTGATCCAAGGGATCCAGGGACGGTCTATGTGGCCGCGCTCGGCAAACTGTATTCGACCGGCGGTCAACGCGGCGTGTACCGAACCCGCAATGGGGGCAAGACGTGGCGTCTGGTTTTGGCCGGCAGTACGCCATGGACTGGCGCAATCGATTTGGCGATGGACCCGCGCGATCCCAAGGTATTGTACGCGGCTCTTTGGGATCGCCAGCGCACGGCATGGAATTTCCGTGGCAACGGCAGCGGGTCGGGGCTGTGGAAGACCATCGACGGGGGCGACCATTGGACGCGACTGACGCAGGGATTTCCGGGCGGCAAGGACATCGGCCGCATCGGTATCGCGGTTGCGCCGAGCGACCCCAACATCGTTTACGCGAGCGTCGATGATTGGAGCGAACTTCCGGCTGACCAGCGCTATCTGGGCAGCGATCCCCTGTCGCCTGCGCGCCTGGCCACCATGGACAAGGCCGAATTCCTGCGGCAGGCGCCGGCGGTGATCGACGCATTCATCCGCCGCAGCGACCTGCCGTCCGATCTGACGGCAGCGAAGCTTACGACGATGCTGCGGGATGGGCGCCTGACGATGGCCACACTGCGCGCGCGCCTGAAGGATGCCGAAGCCGACCTTTTCGATACCAACCGCGTGGGCCTCGCCGTCTACCGATCGGATGATGCCGGCGCGCACTGGACGCAGGCCAATACGCATCCCCTGCGCGAGGTCTACTTCACCTACGGCTATTACTTTGGCCAGATCGTGGTGGCCCCCAACGATCCCCGCCGAGTCTACGTTCAGGGCATGCCCATGATCGTCTCGCAGGATGGCGGGAAGACCTGGGCGGGCCTAAACGCCCCCAACATGCACGTGGATTATCACGGCCTGCTGATCGATCCGGCGTTCCCCCGCCGCATGCTCGCCGCCACGGATGGAGGGTCGTACATCACGTACGATGGCGGTCGGCACTGGCAGGCGCTGAATCGCCAGGCCGTGGGCCAGTTCTACAGCGTCAGCTACGATTTCGCCAAGCCGTTCAACGTCTACGGCGGCCTCCAGGACAACGGCGTGATGATGGGTCCGTCCACTGCGGATCCCGCCGAACCGGGGGCGCATGGCTGGAAAGCCATCAATGGCGGCGACGGCATGTACGTGCAGCCAGATCCGCGAGACAACGGGGTCGTGTATTCGGGCTACCAGTTCGGTTGGTACCAGCGAAGCGGCCCCCACGGCGTCCACGAAATACGTCCGCGCGCGCCAATGAATGAACCGCCCCTGCGCTTCAACTGGACCACGCCGATCGAACTCTCCCCGTTGCAGCCGGACGTGCTGTATTTCGGTGCCAATCGGCTTTACCGGTCGTTGGATCGGGGTTCCCATTGGGAGGCCATCAGTCCCGATCTGGCTCGCACGTCCCTGCGCGGCAACGTGCCCTACGGCACGATCACGACTTTGGCCTCGTCGCCGCTGCGGTTTGGCGTGCTGTGGGTGGGCACGGATACCGGCAAGGTCTGGACGAGCGACGATGGCGGCGTGCGCTGGAAGGAGGTCGATGCGCAGCTGCCCAGGCGATGGGTCAGTCGTGTCGAGGCCTCCCATTTTGATGCGGAGCGCGCCTATGTGGCGATGAACGGGTATCGCGACGACGACGACCGCGCCTACCTCTTCAGCACCAATGACGGTGGCGCCAAATGGACCGATATCTCGCGAGGGCTTCCGGCCGAAAGCATCCACGTCGTTCGCGAGGACCCGCATAACCCCGACGTTCTTTACGTCGGTACGGACCGGGGGGTGTATGTGTCCCTGGATCGCGGAAAGCACTGGGAATCCCTGCAGGCCAACCTGCCGACGGTTCCCGTTCATGACCTTGCGATCCAGCCTCGGGACCGAGTCTTGATTGCAGGGACGCATGGCCGCAGCGTCTGGACGTTGGATGTGTTACCCATCGAGGAGCTGACTCCGGCCCTTCGTGCGCGTCCTTTGCACCTGTTTCCGGTGGCCGACCTGACTGCCAGTCGCCACTGGTGGCGGCACCGGTCTCCCTGGTTTGGTCATCGGCGGGAACAGCCCCGGTTGGACGGGACGATTTGGTCGCGCGACGCGGGCCAGGCGCACTTCACCGTCCTTGATCACGCGGGCATGCCGGTCCAGCATTGGACGCAGGAACTGGTGCGCGGCATGAACCTGTGGCAGTGGGATCTCCGCATGGATGCAAGCTTGGCCTTGGCGGCGGAAAACGCGCGGTCGGCCCGCGAGAAGCTGGATCCCGCGACGGCCAACTGGTCGGCCATGCCGGTCCGCCAGGCCATCGACCTCGGGCAGCCGTTGCGGCTGGTTCCGGGGCATTACACATTGCGCGTGGAGTTGGACGGCCAGCGCACGGAAAGTGCCTTCGAAGTGAAGCCGCCGGCCCGGGTGAAGTCGGGCGAGGCGCCGGCGTGGACGATGCGCACGCGGGACTACTGGTCGCGACGGCCGCCCGGGAGCAACGGTGGCAGCGATGCTGCCAGTGCGGCCGAGCGCCAGATCGAGGCCGACGGCGCGGGGACCTGAGGTCGACGAGTGCTGATCCGACTGGAATCACGGCGGCCGCTGTCCCCGCGGTGGGCGACGCCACTGCTGGTGCTGCTGTGTGTCGTGGCTTACCTCGCATTCGCGATGGCAGCGCCAGGGCGCCGGCTTGCGTTGCTGCTGAACTGGGGCAGCATCCCTTATGCGTTGCTGCACCCTGCAACGGGATCCTGGTGGCGCGGGCGCGCGGGACCGGCATGGCATCTGGTCACCGCATTGTTCATGCATGCCGATCTGCCGCACCTGCTGGGCAACATGGCGTTCCTGCTGATTTTCGGGCTCCCCGTGGAACGCGCGGTTGGCGCCGTTCGACTCCTCCTCCTGTTCATCGTCGGCGGTGTGCTTGCCAACTTCGCCGCCGCGCTCAGCCTCCCGGAGGCCGTCATGCCCATCATTGGCGCGAGCGGTGCCGTCTCGACCATCGTCGGCACATACATCGCGCTGTTTCCCCGCGCGCGCCTCGGGGTCGTCCTGCCGCTGGGCGCCTATCTGGAGTTCTTGCGGGTGCCTGCGGCATTGCTGATCGCGGCATGGATCCTGTTGCAGATTGCATTCAGCCTCTACGGGCCTGGATTTGGCGCCATTGCGTGGTGGGCGCACCTCGCCGGCTTCGCCTTCGGCCTGCTGTGCGGACTCGGCCTGCGCGCGCATGCGCGGGGGCGCCTTCGTCGCGCGCAGTGAACTCCATCCATCGGCTACATCTCGGCGTGGATCTCGCTGGACGTCGTCAAAGCCGGCCCCGTCGGCGATTCGTCGAGGACGTCGTGCCAGGCGACATACATCAGAACGGCGCTGTAGGCGTACAGCGTGGCGACCAGCAGCAACAACCACAGGTCCCGCCACCAGGCTCCGAGCGATCCGCCCGCGATCAGCAACAGTTGCAGGGCCAGCACGGTCGCGAAGAACAGTCCGAACACGGCGCCCACCAGGAGGAGGAGGGCGCGCCAGTTGCTCCATGCTGCGGCGAGGCTCTGGCGCATGCCCATCCAGCCGGTCTGGTTGCGGAGCATCACCTGGGGCACGGCGAAGAACGTGAGTGCCGAATTGAGCAAGCTGCCGAGCACGACAAGGATGGCCAGTGGCAAGAGATGCCCGCGCAGTGCGGCCAGAAGCATGATGGGGTCCTGCCGCATCGCCTGGATCTTGGCCGGATCACCGCCCACGCTGGCGACCACGATGCCACCGACGGCAAAGGCCAGCAGCAGGAGCATGCCCAGGGAGGGCAGGCACAGGGCGACCAGACTCGATATGGAATGCGTGCCGTCAAATGCCTTGAACAGGGCGCCAAGGCTTGGGCGCCGGCCGTTCTGGATCTGGTGCACTGCCCAGACCATTCCGCCAAGCAGGGCGGGTAGGAACAGCAGGCTGATGAGCCCGCCCAGCAGAGGAATCTGGGTGAGCAACACCAGCAGGAGCGCGAGCGTGATCAATAGTCCGAAGTGGCGGGCGAGGATGCGCAGCGCGGCGATCGCCCATTGGACTCCTTGCACTGCGGGAACGGTTCGCATGGGTGGCCGTGGACGATCCGATTTGTTGGCAGGCCGCGATGCTAGCACCCGTGCGCGATTACCTCGATGGAGGATCGTCCTGGGCGACCATGGATTGCGTGCCCTCGGCTGCAAGGCAGGTCCGGGCAAAGCCGCGAAGAAGGCGACGCGCCCACGGTGTTGGCCGCACCGCGGCCAGCAGGCTTGCCACGTCCACGTCTTCTTGGCGCAAGGTCGCGGCACGCAGGCGGATGTGACTGCGCATGTTGTCGCTGCTGAACTCTGGATGGAATTGCGTGGTGATGACGCGTGGCCCGTACATCAGGATCTGGTGCGCATCGTGCGCCGAGCGTGCAAGCACCCGTGCGACGGCCGGGCGCTCCAGGACACTCTGCAGGTGCGTCGTATGCGCGCTGAAGCTCATTGGAAGGCCTGCCAGCGCAGCCAGCGAGGCGTCCGGCGGCGCGAGCAGGTCAATGCGCTGCGTCCCGATTTCTCGGCCCGCGGGGTGATAGTCGACGCGTCCTCCCATGGCATGGGCAAGCAACTGATGGCCGTAGCACACGCCGAACATGGGCAGGCCCGAGTCCAACGCGCCGCGCAGCCAGGCGGCCGTGCGTTCGCTCCAGTCGAGTCGCTCGCTGACCATGGCCGCGGATCCGGTGATCACGGCACCACACACGGAGGCAGGGGGCGGCAACTGCTGCCCTTGGTCGACACGGCAAACCGATGCGAGTCCGCGCGGCCATTGCATGGCGTGCAGGAACCAGCCGACATAGTCACCGAAGCGTGCCCGGATCGCCGGGGGTGGGGTGCCAGTGGCAATCACGAGCATCGGGCGGCTTTGCATGGGAATACTGGATGGGAAGGGACCAAGGTACGCATTGTAGCCATCGCTCCGGCACAATCCGGCATCGCCTAGGATCGACAGGACCATGAATTCCCAACGGTTATGGCAGCGCGCCCAATTGCATGTCGCCGAGGGTCGCCTCGATGCCGCCGAAGGCAATCTTCGGGCGCTACTGGAGCGTGAGCCGCGCGATGTCGCGGCCCGCATGCTGCTGTCGAGCGTCTGTCTAGGGCGGGGGCGTCTTCGCGACGGTTGCGCCGAGGCCGTGGCCGCCGTGGCGGTGCTTCCCGACGACGCCGAGCTGATTGCCACGACCGCGATGTGCCTGTTTCGGGTCGGGGAGACCACAGCTGCCCGCCAGTGCATGCTCCATGCCGAGATCGGCCGAACGCAGAATGCCGCGGCACTGGCCAGGCTGGCCCATGTCTGGCAGCTCCTGGGCGAGCATGGACAGGCCTTGGTGCTGATGGACCGCGCGCTCGCACTGGGTTTCGACAATCCGGAATTCCGCTATTTCCGGGCGCTGCAGTTGCAGTTCAATGGCCGGCTGGACGAAGCCGCCCGGGAAATCGCAACGTGCCTGCGTCAGGGCCCCACGCACGGGCGCGCAACGCTGACCCTGGCGCGGCTTCGCCGCCAGAGCGCCGACCGTAATCCGCTTGCCGACATTGCACAGAGACTGGCCGAGGTTGAGCGGGGGAGCGAGGACCATGCCGCGTTCGAGTTCGCGCGCTACAAGTCGCTGGAGGATCTCGGTCGCTTCGATGATGCCTGGACCGCCCTGGCAAGCGGAAACGCGATCATGGCTGCGCGCAATCCGCACGATTCACAACTGGAGGCAGGCCAGTTCGAGGCGATGGCGCGGATCTGCACGGCTTCGTTTGTCGGTGGATCGACGAGTCCTTCGCGCCAGGGACCCCAACCGATCTTCATTTTGGGTCTTCCGAGATCCGGGACCACCTTGCTCGAGCGTTTGCTGGGGAGGCATCCACAGGTCGCTTCGCCCGGTGAATTGCCCGACTTCCCGCGCCAGGTCCGCTGGTGCACGGACGCGCATGGCGCTGCCCTCTTGGATTCGCGCGTGCTGGAGCGCCTCAACGACATTGATGGTGCTGAGCTGGGCCGCCGGTACCTCGACCAGACGCAGTGGCATGCGCTAGGTCGGTCTTTCTACATCGACAAGCTGCCCACGAATTTCGTGCTCGCAGGCCTGATCCACAAGGCCCTGCCGCGCGCGCCCATCCTGCACATGGTGCGCTCGCCCGTCGATGTGTGCTTTTCCAATTACAGGGCGCTGTTTGGCGATGCGCATAACTACAGCTATAGCCTCGACGCGCTGGCCCACCATTACCGGCATTACCGCAAATTGATGGCGCATTGGGCCACGGTGATGCCGGGGGTCATTCTCGACGTCGACTACGCGGCGTTGGTGACGGATACGGAAGGTGTCATGCGTCGGGTCCTGGCCCATTGCGGCTTGCCGTTCGACGCCCTTTGCCTGGATCCCGTAGGCAACGAAACGCCGGTGTCGACGCTTTCAGCGGCGCAGGTGCGCGAATCAGTCAACCAGCGCGGCCTGGGCGCATGGCGTCACTATGCTGGACAGCTTGCACCACTGCGAGAGGCCCTGGCCGACTTTGCCTGAGTCGAACCTGACGCGCGTGATGGAGGATTCACCGTTGAGGAAGCAGCGGTGATGCGTCGTCTGGCGCCTTGGCGGCCAACGCCTCGGGGTCGATCACGTGCGCCGGCCGGTGGCCTTGGCGGTATGCGCGCACGACATGGCCGTAGTGGATGATTCGACCAATCGTATAGCCCGTAATCCGCGCAATGTCACGAACCGGCCGGAAGTGGCTTCTGCGGAATTCCGGTTCGTAACGCGAATCGATGGGCACCGAGACCACGCCGAGTCCCAGTTCCCGGCAGGATGCGATCAGCAGCGCCGCTTCGAAGACAAAATCCTCGGCCTGCAACTCGGCCAGGTGCAGCATCTTGCGCGGATAAAAGCGCTGCCCACTTTGGCTGTCGGCGATGGGGGTCGCTGCGCCCCAGGAAATGCCCCAGTCGGCCACGGCGTTGGCGCGCCTGCGGCCGGCCGGCTGCTGCTCGCGGTTGCGGATGCGCGCGCCGATGACGATGGTATCCGGGCACTGCCGCGCGGCAGCCAGGATGCGAGGCACGTCGCTGGCCAGATGCTGGCCGTCGCCATCCATGGTCACCACGCCGTCCACGTCAAGCTCGAGGGCGTGCCGAAAGCCCGCGCGCAAGCCTGCGCCTTTGCCCATAGGCCGCGGATGGCGGATCAAGGTCACGGGCAGGTCGTTGATGCGTTCGACGGTGGCGTCCGTGGAACCGTCATCGATGACAATCACGACCGAACTGACGGCCAGTGCGCCCTCCACCACCTCGCGGATGGCGCGCTCTTCATTCAGCGCCGGGATCAGGATTGCCGTTCGGCGGGTGGGCGATGCGCTCAATTCGGTGTCTCGCAATCAATGGCCAGCAGCGTGCCAGAGCCCAGCGGCAAGGTGAAGCCTTGCCGACCCGGTTGCAGGCAGTCTTCAACCAGCGGAAGCAGTCGCGCCGCAGGGTTGCCTCCCCACCAGGGTCGCAGGCGGGCATCCCGCGGCGGCGTCGCCCGGCCTGGTCCCACCCGCACCGCGCCGCGCAGCAATGGCGCACCGGGATTCCCGTGTTCGGCTCCCAGCAGCAGCGCCACCGCGAAATCGGAGTCACATCGGGCCGCATCGCCCAGGGCCCCAGCATCGGCGGTGTCGCTGCACACGAGCAGCTGGGGCTCATGGCCGCGATCGACCTCCAGCAATGCGGCGAGCAGCGCCGCGCCGACGCCTTCCCGGCCACAAGCCAGTGCGGTTGTGGGTGCATGGCTTGCCGCCACGATACTCCAGTGTCCGGCTGCCGCGTTGTGCACCGAATGCGTAAATCGTATCGGCGAAATCTCCAAGGGAGCGCGGGCCAGTGTCGTGAGGATGACATCCGTGTTGGCCATGTCGCCAAAAGCGCTGCAGAACACGGCGCCTGCTGCGTCGTGTCCATTCGTCGTGGCCTGCGAGGCGACATCGACCGCCAAACGCACGGCGTGGGGCGCGCGCCGGCGCTCGGTCGGCGCCAGCCGGGCCGCACTTGGCTGTGCGCTGCGCCCGGCGGGCAACGGCTGGGACGCGTCGCGGAGCCAGGTCACGAACCCGGGGAAGTCCCTCAGGCCAGGGGCACAAAGGCCGAAGCCCAGCACGCGTGCCGTCAGCATGCTCAGGGCACCCCGCAAGCGAGCGCGAGGCAGGCGTTGCTTCCGCCGAAACCGAACGAAAACGAGAGCGCGTGGCGCAACGTGGTCGACCGGGGCGATCGCAGCAATTGCGCCGCGATGGCAGGTTCCGGAGCGATGCAGCCCGTCGTGCCGGGGGCACACCCCGAATGCATGGCCAGCAGGGTGATCACCGCCTCCAGCGCACCGGCAGCGCCTAGCGTGTGCCCGGTCGCGCCCTTGGTCGAACTCGCGAGCACGCGGGGCAACAGGCGCGCGATGAGTGCTGCTTCGATCACATCGTTCTGGCGACTTGCCGTCCCGTGCAGATTGACGTAGTCAAAGGCATCGGGCGGCAGATCGCACTCGCGCAATGCGGCACGCAGCGCCCTTTCGGCGCCGGTTCCCTGGGGGTGGGGCGCCGACAGGTGGTAGGCATCGCTGCTCTCGCCACAGGCCAGCAGGCGCGCTGCGAGTGGCGCATCGTCGATGTGGCGCAGGATCGCCATGGCCGCGGCCTCGCCAATGGAAAGACCGGCGCGCTGCACGTCGAACGGACGACAGGGCGAGGCGTCGACGAGTTCCAGCGCGTTGAAGCCGTGAAGGGTGCTCGCACAAAGCGAGTCGGCGCCGACAACGAGGACGGCATCGGCGATTCCGGCGCGCAACAGGTGAGCGCCAAGGCCGAACGCCTTGGCGCTCGCCGAGCAGGCCGTCGAAATCGTGAAGGCCGGGCCCGCGATGCCAGTTTGCGCGCCGAGCCATTCGGCAGGGCCGTGGAGATGGTGCAGCCGCGGATCGCGCAGGTCCATGGGCAGGTGGCCGTCGTCGAGTCGTCGATAGGCTTGCTCGCTTTGTTCGATGTTGGCGGTCGACGTCCCGAGCACGAGCGCCACGCGCGCCGCACCGCAGTCGGCGAGGGTGCGCGCGAGATCCTCGCCAAACTGGTCCTGGCGTAGCGCTCGCGCCAACAGCCGATGCAGTCGCGTATCCACGTCCGGAGGCGGGTCGTCCTCGAGTCCGGCGACGCGGCCGATCCAGCAGGGCAGCGGCGCGCCTGCCGCCCTGTAGTCATTGGGGACCAGCCCGCTGCGGCCGGCACGCAGCGCGTCGCGATGGGCGGCGTTGCCACTGCCCAGCGCAGATACGGCAGTGTAGGACGCAATGGCGACGGCGGCTTCTGGCATGGTGGAAGGGATCGTGGCAGCGCGGCAGTATAGCCAGCGCGCCACGGGAGCCTCGAACCCCGATGTGGCGGACCAGTTCGCTTTTTCGCGGAGAATGGCAGTGTTCAGTGAATCTTCCGGACGCGTCGACGTGCTGCTTCGTGGCCTGCAGGACCGGATTACCTCGGCACTGGAGCAGTCCGATGGCGGCGGGCATTTCGCCGAGGATGCGTGGGAACGTCGAGAAGGCGGCGGTGGACGGACCCGCGTGATGAAGCAGGGGCGGGTCTTCGAGCAGGCGGGTGTGGCTTTTTCCCGCGTGAGCGGAGAGCAGATGCCTGCGTCGGCAACCGCACGTCGCCCCGGCCTGGAGGGTGCGCCTTGGCAGGCCATCGGCGTCTCGCTGGTTCTGCATCCTTGGAATCCGTACTTGCCAACCGCGCATGCCAATGTCCGCTATTTCGAGGCGCACCCCGAGGGTCGCGCCCCGGTATGGTGGTTCGGTGGCGGATTTGACCTCACGCCGTTCTACCCCTTCGACGAGGATTGCAGGCACTGGCATGGCGTGGCGAGGGACCTATGCCGGCCCTATGGAGAGGGCGTTTATCGCCACTTCAAACGTTGGTGCGACGAATATTTTTTCCTGCGCCACCGCGACGAAGCGCGTGGGATCGGCGGCTTGTTTTACGACGACCTGCGCGAGTGGGGTTTCGATGCATGTCTGGCGTTTACGGGAGCTGTCGGTCAAGGATTCCTGGACGCCTACCTGCCAATCGTGGCACGGCGAAAGGACGTGCCCTATGGCGAGCGCGAGCGCGAATTCCAGCTGTATCGTCGAGGACGATACGTCGAATTCAACCTCGTCTACGATCGGGGCACGCTCTTCGGGCTGCAGTCGGGCGGTCGTGCCGAATCGATCCTGATGTCGCTTCCGCCGCGCGTGCGATATGAATATGGCTGGCAGCCGGAGCCGGGGAGCGACGAAGCCCGATTGGGGGACTACCTGACGCCGCGCGAATGGGCCTAGGGACGCAATCCGGTAGGGCTCTCGTAAGCTTGGGGACAACTGCCGCGCAGCTATCATGGGGATTCCGGCGCGGCTGCGCCGACCGTTTGGGACGCACGTGCAGGAAGCGGCACGCACCGTGAAGAGGATGCAGCGAAGGTTTCGGACTGCGCTGGTCGCCGCAGTGGTCCTGCTTTCGGCCTGCTCCGTCGCCCCGCGCGTGCCGCAACCCAAGATCGAATTGCCCTCCCGATTTGCGGAGGGGCCGGTCGGTGCGTTGGGTCCTGCCCCGGATCTGGCGCGGTGGTGGCGGAGCTTCGGTGATCCGCAGCTGGACCAGCTCGTCCGGAGAGCGCTGAGCCAGAACCTAGGCCTGAGGGCCGCCGGCGAGCGCCTCGCGGCGGCGCGCGCGTTGCTGGATACCCCGCAGGCGCGGCATTTGCCGCAGGAATCACTTTATACGAACCAGGAGCCGACGCCGGGCAGCACGGCGAGTTACTTCCAAATTGGCTTCGATGCCGTGTGGGAACTGGGGCTGTTCGGGCGCGGTGAGAGCGAGCAACGGATTGTCGATGCCAATACGGCGCTGGCGGATGGAGACCGGGCCGCGGCGCAGGTGGCGCTCGCTGCCGAGGTCGCGCGCGCCTACATCGACTGGTGTGACGCAGCGCGGCGCGCGACCGACGGTGCCACATTGCTGCGGCAGGCGACGCTCGACGCCCGCCTGCAACGGGTTCGCGTGGAGCACCACCTTGAGCCGGCTGCCGTTGCCAGCAGCGCGCAGGCCGATGTCGCGGCCGCGCGCGCCGCACTCGTGGCCGCCCAGAGCGGCATGGTCATAGCGCACCAGCAATTGGCGGTGCTCCTGAGCCTGCCGGCGGCGAAGCTGGACCTGCGCGTGCCCACGGCGATGTTGCGAAGCCCACGGGTGCCGCCGGTGTTGCCACCAGCGGAACTCTTGCGTGCGCGCCCGGACATCCAGGGTGCCGAAGCCGCGATTCTCCGTGCGGCAGGTGAACTCGGCATCGCCAGGTCTGACATCTATCCCCGCCTAGGGTTGGGCTGGACGGCAACCGCTTCAGCGCGCACCGCCGGCGGGGAGATCGGGCGGTTGCGCACGATTCCGAGCTTCGGTCCCGTCATCAACATGCCGATTTTCGACTGGGGCCTGCGCGAGGCCAAGATTCGTGCCGACAGCCATCAGCTCAAGGCCGCGGTCCTGGACTACCGCCAGACCGTGCTGTCCGCCGTGGCTGAGGTCGAGCAGGACTATGCGGCGTTGCGCGCGGCACGGGCCCGCGCCGCCGCTGCAATGGGAGCGTTGCAGGCTGCCAGGGAGGCGGCGCGGACCGCGGCCGTCCGCAATCGCCTGGGATTGGTTGACCAGCTTGCCGCTGGCCATGCAGGGAATGCCGCTCTGCATGCGGCGATCGCCGCCACGCGCGCGCGTGCGGCAGAGGACGTTGCGTTCGTTGCCCTCTACAAGGCGTTGGGGGGGGCTTCGCCATTGGCCGTCGCGGCGCCGCGCGTGAAGCCCGCTGACCTGGCGTCACGTTGATGGTGGCACTGGCGCGAAAGACGCTTGTTTATGAGTGGCGACGCTACCTGCCCGCGTCGCTGGCGGTGGCCTTCTCCGGCATGTTGCTTCTGGTGCAGTTGGCGCTCGTGTTCGGGATCTTCGACAGTGCGGCCGTGTATATCAACGCATCGCGCGGCCAGATCTGGGTTGGCTACCCAGGCACGCAGAGCATAGATCTCGGACGCAGCATTCCGCGGGACGCCCAGATGCGGCTGCTGATGAACCCGCAGGTGGCCCAGGTCGAGCCATTCCAGTGGGTGAACGGCGATTGGCGGGGCAGTCGTCAGCTCGGCAGCGTATCGGTGTTCGTGTCCGGCATCGACCCTGCGCCGGATGGACTGGTATTCGCTCGCGCCATTCCGCCCGCGCTGCGCGCGAGGCTCGAAGAGCCTGGCGCAATCATCGTGGACCGTGCGGATTTGCCCAAGCTGGGTATCCAAGTGGGCCAAAGCGGGATCCTCAACGGCCAGCGCGTTTACCTCGTGGGCACGACCAGCGGGTTGCGGGCGCTCGGCGGTGTCAACATCGTCACGTCGCTCGCGACGGCGGAGCAGCTCAACGTGGGGGGTGATCCCAGGCCCGCCTACTACGTCGCACGTCTGCGCGATCCCGCGCGGGCGGCCGTGGTGGCCGCGCAGCTGGATCCGCATGATCGCCAGCGTCGGTATGCGGTCTGGAGCGCATCGACGCTGGCTGCCCGGACCATCCACTACTGGCTTTTCGAGACCGGTGCAGGGCTTGGCGTGGTGTTCATGTCTCTGGTGGTGTTCCTGGTTGGCACGGTGATCACGAGCCAGACGCTGATGGGTGCTGTCGCTGGCTCGATCAGTGAGTACGCCACGCTCAACGCGCTCGGGGCCAGCCACGGCGCGCTCAGTCGGGTCGTGATGGAACAGGCTGGCTGGGTGGGCGTCGCCGGCCTGTTGGGCGGGGGCGTTCTGTCGGCAATGGTGCTCCTGCTCGCGCATAGTCAGGACGTGCCGGTCGGCATTACCGTGGCCGGCGTGACGGCGTGCGCGGTGCTGGTGATGGGCATCACGCTTTTTTCCGGGATGCTGGCGGTGCGCACGCTGCGCAACGCCGATCCGGCGCGACTGCTGCGCTGAGGCGGACATGGTTGAGCACGTCGCCATAAGAGGTCGGGGGATCGGCAAGAGCTTCACGGTCGGCAAGGTTTCCACGCGCGTGATCGACGAGTTGAGCGTCGATGTCGCTTCGGGGGAGCTGACGTTGCTCTCGGGCCCTTCCGGCTGTGGCAAGAGCACGCTGCTTGCGATCCTGAGCGGGCTTGAGCGCCCCGACGCCGGCAGCGTCGAGGCCCTGGGCGAGCAGGTTTGGTTGCTGGACCGCAAGGCACTTCAGCGATTCCGGCTGCACCACATCGGCTTCGTGTTCCAGGGTTTCAACCTGTTTCCTGCGCTCAACTCGGTCGAACAGGTGGAACTGCCGCTCAGCTATCTTGGGCTGGGGGCCGAAGAGACGCGGCGACGGGCTTGGGCCGCGCTGGATGAGGTTGGCCTCGCCCACCGCCGCCACATGCGTCCTGCCGAATTGTCCGGCGGCGAGAAGCAGCGCGTGGCCATTGCACGCGCATTGGCCAAGCGGCCGCAACTGCTGTTTGCCGACGAACCAACCAGTGCACTGGATTCGGTCAGCGGTCAGACGGTGATCGACATCCTTCATCGCGCCGCGCGCGTGCATGGCACCATGGTGCTCTGCGCAAGCCACGATCCACGGCTCATAGCACATGCGGATCGTGTGCTGCGGATGGAGGACGGACGCGTGCTGGCCGACGAGCATCACCCCCACCCGCCGATGGGAGCCCATACAACATCATGAAAATGAAGGCACTTTTACTGTGTTCGTTTGCTGCGCTCGTGCTGGCGGGTTGTGGCAATGGCGAGCGTCCCGCCTCGACGAGCGCCACGCCTTCGCCGTGGGTGGCCGTTGCCCGCGGCGAGGTCGCGGTCGAGGGCGGGTTGCTGCAGGTGCGTCCCGCCGTGCCTGGTGTCGTCTCGCAAGTCGCGGTCCACTCGGGCGACCGCGTGCATGCAGGGCAGATGCTCGTGCGTCTGAATGACGAAGCCGTGCGCATCGCCGTGCGGCTGGCGCAAGCGGAGGTCGATCAGGCCAAGGCCCGGTCGGCCGAGCTTGCGGCAGGGCTGCCCGCGGCGCAGCAACGTGAGCGGCGATTGGCCGCGGCCGCTGCGGTCGACGCGGCGTCAGGACAGGAACTGGCCGATGCGCGTGCCGCGCTGGCCGAGATGCAGGCACGCGCGGCAGCGGCAACGGCTGCCGAGCGCGCCGCCTTGGCGCGACTGGACGCTGAGCGCTACACCCTCGCGCAGTACACGATTCGTGCCGCCACGAATGGCCGTGTGGCCGGACGTTTCGTGCAGGTGGGTGCGCGAGTGGCGCCGCAGGATCCCATGCCGATGCTGGATTTGCTGCCTGATCGGCCCCTGCTGGTCCAGGCGGAACTCAGCCAGACCTATGCGGACCGCGTGCACCCGGGCCTTCGCGCCGTCGTCGTCCTCGAGGGGGGCGGAGCGCAGCAGTGGCCGGCCCACGTGCTTCGACTCGGGGTCGTCTACGGCGCGGCGGCGTTCGGACCGACGCACGAGCAGCCCGACGACGCGCACGACCTGCCTTGCGTTTTGCAGCTGGATGCGCCGGGTCTGCGCGTGGGCCAGCGTGTTCTGGTCCGGTTCCTTCCGGGCAAGGCGCCCCCCTGACCGCGCGTTCAGGCAACTTATCGTACTGTTGGACGGTCATACCTACCCATGCTGCACGGCGCATCCCGGCGCCGGAGCGGTTTCATCTTCCCAACGGCGGACAGGCTCAAGTCCATGAATCGATGGACCATCGTGTGTGATTTTGACGGCACCGTCAGCGTCGGTGACGTCACCGATTTGCTGCTGGAGCGTTTCGGGGCTCCGGGCTGGGAAGAGCTCGAAACGGCGTGGCAAATGGGCGAAATCGGCTCGCGGGCGTGCCTTGCCGGCCAGGTCGCGCTGCTCGATGCCAGCCCCGCGCAGCTCGACGGAGCCATTGCCTCCATCGCCATCGATCCCGCCTTTCCTGCCTTCGTGGCCGATGCCCGTGCCGCGGGCGCGGATATCACGGTGGTCAGCGACGGACTCGACCGCGCCATTCGCGCCTTGCTGGCGCGCTACGGTCTGGAGGACCTCCCGGTCATCGCCAACCACTTGGTGCAGGCGGGTGCGCGCAGCTGGCGTCTCGAGTTCCCGCACGGCAATCCGGCTTGCCGCGCAGCCAGCGGCACTTGCAAGTGCGAGCGCGCCATGGGGTTGCGCCAGGACGCGGCGCGGGTGCTGCTGATTGGCGACGGCAGCTCCGATTTCTGCGTCGCGGGTTCTGCTGATTTCGTGTTTGCCAAGCATCGCCTCGTGGCGCACTGCCGCGAGCGCGGCTATCCGCATCTTGCCTTCCACAACTTCGCCGACGCGCGTGCCGCCCTGCCTCGCCTTTTGGCCGGCCGCTTGGCGCCCCCACTTCCCATTCCATCCCAGGACCGCTGATCCATGCCGCACGCAGATCCGACCCCTATTGCTTCCCGCATCGACACGAGTCGCGATGAGGCAGCCTTGCTGGCCGATGAAGCGCGTTATTGCTCCTTCGGCGACACCGTCCACTACACGGACCCGGCGAAAATCTTCTCGCGCTGCGAGGGGAGCTACATGTACGACCGCGAGGGCGTACCGTACCTGGACCTCCAGATGTGGTATTCGGCGTGCAATTTCGGCTACGCGAATCCGCGTCTCAACGATGCGCTGAAGCGCCAGATTGATACGCTGCCGCAGGTTGCCAGCCAATACCTGCACGTCGAGAAGATCGAGCTCGCGAAGGCGATCGCCCAGGACGCGGAGCGCAAATTCGGTCTGGCCGGGCGCGTGCACTTCAACGTCGGCGGTGCGCAGGCGGTCGAAGACTCGCTCAAGCTGGTGCGCAACTTCAAGCACGGCAAGAGTCTGATGATGGCGTATGAGGGCGGTTACCATGGCCGCACGCTTGGCGCGTCGGCGATTACGTCGAGCTATCGCTACCGGCGGCGCTATGGGCACTTCGGCGATCGCGCGCTGTTCTTGCCTTTCCCCTATCACTTCCGCGGGGCCAAGGGCATCGGCAAGGAAGAATACGGCGAGCAGCTGGTGCGGGAGTTCGCGCGCCTGTTCGAGACGGAGTACTACGGCCTTTGGGATCCGAAGGCCAACGAGTGCGAGTACGCGGCGCTCTACGTCGAGCCCCTGCAAGGGACAGGCGGGTACGTGGTGCCGCCCATGAACTACTTCGCCGGCATCAAGAAGGTCCTCGACCAGCATGGGGTCCTGATGGTGGTCGACGAGATCCAGATGGGCTTCTATCGCACCGGCAAGCTCTGGGGCATCGAGCACTTTGGCGTGAAGCCGGACGCGATCGTGTTCGGAAAGGCACTGACCAATGGCCTAAATCCGCTCTCCGGCTTGTGGGCGCGGGAGGAGCTGATCAACCCGAAGATCTTTCCGCCGGGGTCGACCCATTCAACATTCAACGCCAATCCCCTCGGCACGGCAGTCGGCCTCGAGGCCATGCGCATGATGGCCGAGACCGACTACGAAGCAATGGTTTCGGCGAAGGGCGCGCATTTCCTGGCGGGGTTGCGCGATCTGCAAAAGCGGCATCCCGAGCTGGGAGACGTCGATGGCCTTGGACTCGCGCTGCGAGGCGAGATCTGCGAGGCGGACGGCTTCACGCCAAACAAGAAGCTGGTCGATCGAATGGTGGACATCGGACTGGCCGGCGACCTCGAGCACCAGGGAAAGCGGATGGGGCTGGTCCTCGACATCGGCGGTTATTACAAGAATGTCATTACATTTGCGCCGTCGCTGCACATCACGACCGAAGAGATCGACCTGGCCATTGCGTTGCTGGACCAGGTGCTCACGCGCGCCAAGCGCTCCCTGTAGGGGCTGGCGCGCCCCAGCGGGAAGATCCCCCTACGGAACACGCTGATGGAGATATTCAAGGTCTTCACCGTCGAAGCCGCGCACCGACTGACGGCGGTGCCGCAGGGTCACAAATGCGGGCGATTGCACGGGCATTCCATTCGGGTGGAGGTCCATGTGTCCGGCGAGCCCGACCCCGGCACCGGTTGGGTTTGCGATTTTGCCGACATCAAGCGGGCGTTCCAGCCGATCTACGAGCAGTTGGACCACAACTACCTCAACGATCTGCCCGGCCTCGACAATCCGACCAGCGAACGCCTCGCGCGCTGGGTCTGGGAGCGCCTGGAACCCGTGTTGCCGGGACTGAGCCGGATCGTGATCCACGAAACCTGCACGGCGGGCGTGACCTACTGCGGCAAATAGTCGCGGGGATGCATGGCGGGGCACCTCATGCCGCGCCGACCTGGGAATCGCATCTTGCCCTCGGCGTTGTCGGCTGGCCCCGCGAGGCGGCAGGGGTGGCGCGCGGAGATGTTGCATTGCAACATTTGTCCTGCTAGGATGCCTCCACGATAGACGCCCACACGAGGCCAGACCATGAGCAATACCGCATTCAATACCACGGCGTGGACCGAAGCCGCGCTCAATGCCGGCAAGGAAGTGCAGGCTGCTGCACTCAAGGCGCAGGCCCTCTCGTTCGAAACGGTTGGCGCGTTGCTCGGCCAGCATTTCGAAACACTCGCCAAGCAAGCCGAGAGCGTCGCTGCATTCGGCCGCGAGGCCTTGGCTGCCCGCGACATCGAGGCTGCAGGCGCGCTTCTCGGCAAGGGCATCAGCACGGCGCGCACGCAGGCCGAGCTGGCACTGGCGCACGGCCGAAATGTCGCGAGCACGCTCAATCACCATCTCGAATCGCTGCAGGGCCTTGCCGAGCGGCAAGCCGCGCAGGTCAAGCCGGTCAAAGGCTGAGCCCGCGAACCAGTGCGACGAAAACCCGCAGGCGCCCCTCCCTCTCGGCGCTTGCGGCCTGCAACGGGCCAGTGGACTGGCCCGTTTTTTTGTGCCGAGCTCGTCGCGACCCGACTCGTTGTCGTTGCCCTGCCCGTTGCGGCGCTGCTATTCTCTTGGGGCTTTGCAGGTTGAACGAGACGGTCGGTCCATGGTGGCCCGGCTACGGGGCAGTGCCGATGCGCAACTCCATCGCGGAAGGCCGGCGGTACGCGGCTGGCATGATCGCGTTGCAGGTGGCCGCAACGGTGCTGCTCGCCTTGTCGTGGGCGGCGGCCCACGGGGCGCGGGGAGCGCTGGCGGCCGCGATCGGCGGTGGGGTTGTGGCGGTCGGCAACGCGACGCTTGCGCTGCGGATGTTCGGGGCGCCAGCGAGAACACCGCGCCAGGCCCTCCGCGCCACCTATGTGGGTGAAGTACTGAAGCTCGCGCTGGTGGCTGGGGTGATCGTGGTCGCGCTGGTCGTGCTTCGCCTGCCGCCACTGCCGCTGATCGTGGGGCTTGGCTTGGCGCAAATGGTGTTCTGGCTGGGACTGGTTGCAATCAGGTGATCGATGTCAGGTAACGCGCAGTCCGCCGCGGGCGGCATGACGGAATACATCCAGCACCACCTGCACCATCTCGAATGGCGGGTGGGCCCCGGCTCGTTCTGGGTCATCAACATCGACACGGTCGTGGTGACGCTGCTGCTCATCACCTTGTTCTTGGGCGTGTTCCTGACTTCCGCACGCAAGGCTACCGCGGGCGTTCCAGGCCGATTCCAGGCCTTCGTCGAGATGGTCGTTGGCACGGTCGACGAACTCGTGCGCGAGACGTTCCACGGGTCGAGCAAGCTCATCGCGCCGCTGTCGCTGACGATCTTCGTCCTGATTTTCCTGATGAACTTCATCGACCTGGTGCCGGTGGATTTCTTGCCATGGCTCGGCCGTGAAGCGGGATTGCACTACCTGCGAGTCGTGCCAACGGCCGATCTGAACACCACGCTGGGCATGTCCCTGACGGTCTTCCTGCTGATTCAGTACTTCGGGCTCAAGCACAAGGGACCGGGATTGTTCTTCAAGGAAATGTTCACCGCTCCGTTCCATGTCCACGGCACGCTGGGCAAAATCCTGCTGGCGCCCGTCAATCTGCTGCTGAGGCTCATCGAGGAAGCGGTGCGCCCGATTTCATTGAGCCTCCGACTTTTCGGCAACATGTATGCGGGCGAGCTGATCTTCATCCTGATCGCCGTCCTCACCCTGGGTGGCTCATTGACGCACGGGGCGGCCTACGCATTCGGGCCTGTTCAGCTTGTCGTGGATTTCGCATGGACCGCCTTCCACATCCTGGTCATCACGCTCCAGGCGTTCATCTTCATGATGCTGACGATTGTCTATCTGAGCATGGCCGCCGAGCAGCACTAACCCCTTCCCGTCAACCTTACGTCTACCCGGAGAACATCATGGACAACCTGACACTCGTCGCCAACATCCAGAGTCTTACGGCCATCGCCGTGGGCCTGCTCCTGGGTCTGGCCGCCCTGGGCACCGCCATCGGCTTCGCGCTGTTGGGAGGCAAGTTCCTGGAGAGCTCAGCGCGGCAACCCGAACTGACGCCCATGCTCCAGACGAAGATGTTCATCGTTGCCGGCTTGCTCGACGCGGTGCCGATGATCGGCGTGGCGATCGCACTGCTGCTCATTTTCGCGAATCCGTTCCTCGCCGCGCTCGGCGCGAAGTAAGGGTCGCCACGACTTGCGGTCGCCACGATCAGCCGCATAGCCTGCCGGAACACACGCAATGGATATCAACCTCACGCTCATCATCCAAGGCCTGGCGTTCTTCGCCACGGCGTTGGTCGTGATGAAGTACGGCTGGCCGCACATCATGGCGGCCATCGAAGATCGACAGAAAAAGATCGCCGATGGGCTGGCGGCCGCCGAACGCGCGCGCGCCGAGCTGCGCGATGCCGACGCGCGCGTTGCCGAAGAGATCAAGGCGGCGCGTGCCCAGGCGGCCGAGATCATCGACCGTGCCCAGCAGCAGGCGAATCACATGCTGGACAAGGCGCGCGAGGATGCGCAGGCGGAGCTCGCGCGGTTGAAGGCAGCCGCCGACGCCGAGATCGCTGCCGCTGCCGCGCGTGCCCGGCAGGATCTGAGCCGGCAGGTGGGCGAATTGGCGCTCGCCGGTGCCAGCCGGATCCTGCAGCGCGAGGTCGATGCCGCCGCCCATCGCCAGTTGCTCGAGCAACTGGCCGCGGAGATCTGATCGTGGCGCAGGTGCAATCCCTGGCCCGCCCCTACGCGCGCGCTGCCTTTGCGGTCGCGAACGACGCCCGGGAGACCGTGGCGTGGTCGGGCTATCTGGCATTTGCCGCCACCGCCTCGCAGGATCCGCAACTTCGGGCACTGCTGGGTGATCCACGGGTCACTCCGGGGCAGTTGGTGATGCTGCACATGCCGCCCGACGCGGCGAGCGCTGGCGAGTTCGCGCGCCTGCTCGAATTGCTGGCCGACGCCGGACGCCTCTCGCTCCTGCCGGCCATCCGAGAGGAGTTCGAGAGCCTGTGGCGTGCCGAGCAGGGCGCCCTTGAAGTGCGCGTCGTCACGGCGCAGCCCCTCGACGAGGCTGCCCAGGCGCGTCTCGCGGAGGCACTTTCGCGCCGCTACGCGCGTCGCATCCAGCTCAGCATCCACCAGGACCCCGCCCTCGTGGCAGGCATCCTGATCGAGGCGAACGGTGAAGTGATCGACGGCTCCGTGCGTGGGCGCCTCGACCGGCTGTCCGGCGTTCTTACGCACAACCTTTGAGCGACGCGCGCGAGAACTCGACTCCCATTCCAATACTGCGACTGCTCCGCGCTTGCCGGAGCCCACAGGAACCAAGCCATGTCCAGCACGACACTCAACCCTTCCGAGATCAGTGAGCTGATCAAGCACCGCATCGAGCAGTTCAAGCTCGGCGCCGAGGCGCGCAACGAAGGCACGCTGATCAGCGTGTCCGACGGGATCGTGCGCATCCACGGGATCGACGACGTGATGCAAGGGGAGATGATCGAGCTTCCCGGCGACACGTTTGCCCTGGCCCTGAATCTTGAGCGCGACTCGGTCGGCGCCGTGGTGCTGGGCGACTACGAGCATCTTCGGGAAGGAGACCGCGTCAAGACGACACGGCGCATCCTCGAAGTTCCCGTGGGCGAGGCACTGCTGGGCCGCGTCGTCAACGCGCTGGGCCAGCCGATCGACGCAAGGGGCGCGATCGCCGCGCGTCACACCAGCCCGATTGAAAAGGTTGCGCCGGGCGTGATCTGGCGTCAGTCCGTCGACCAGCCCGTGCAGACAGGCTACAAGTCCATCGATGCGATGATTCCCATTGGTCGTGGCCAGCGCGAACTGGTCATCGGCGACCGCCAGACGGGCAAGACGGCGCTCTGCGTCGATGCCATCATCAACCAGAAGGGAACGGGCGTTAAGTGCGTCTACGTCGCCATAGGCCAGAAGCAGAGTTCGATCGCCGCGGTCGTCCGCAAGCTCGAGGAATATGGCGCACTGGAGCATACGATCATCGTCGCGGCGTCGGCGTCGGAATCAGCCGCCATGCAGTACATCGCACCCTATGCGGGCTGCGCGATGGGCGAATACTTCCGTGATCGCGGTCAGGATGCCTTGATCGTCTACGATGATCTGACCAAGCAGGCCTGGGCCTATCGCCAGATCTCGCTGCTGCTGAAGCGCCCGCCGGGCCGAGAGGCGTATCCGGGCGACGTCTTCTATCTCCACTCGCGACTGCTTGAGCGCGCGGCTCGCGTCAACGCCGAATATGTCGAGAAGGCAACGGGTGGTGAAGTCAAGGGCAAAACGGGATCGCTGACCGCGTTGCCTATCATCGAAACGCAGGCGGGGGACGTGTCGGCGTTCGTCCCCACCAATGTCATTTCGATCACCGACGGGCAGATCTTCCTCGAGACGGACCTGTTCAATGCGGGCATCCGTCCGGCGGTCAACGCGGGCATTTCGGTGTCGCGCGTGGGCGGTGCGGCCCAGACCAAGATCATCAAGAAGCTTGGGGGTGGCGTGCGCCTGGCCCTGGCCCAATATCGCGAGCTGGCGGCCTTCGCACAGTTTGCCTCGGATCTCGACTCGGCCACGCGCGCCCAGCTGGAGCGCGGCCAGCGGGTCACGGAACTCATGAAGCAAAGGCAATACAGTCCGTTGCCCGTTGCGGAAATGGGCGTTTCCCTCTATGCGGCGAACGAAGGCTATCTCGATGACGTCAAGGTTGCCGACATCCTGTCCTTTGAGCACGCACTGCACCAGTACATGCGCCAAAGCCATGCCTCGCTGATGCAGCAGATCGACGCGGGCGGCGACTGGAACAAGGATATCGAGGCAGGATTCAAGCAAGCCCTGACCGAATTCAAGAAGACTGGCAGCTGGTGACCGGGGTCTCGGCATGGCCAACGCACGCGAAATCCGCAGCAAGATCCGAAGCACGCAGAACATGCGCAAGGTCACGCGCGCGCTCGAAATGGTTTCCGCGTCCAAGATCCGCAAGGCGCAGGACCTCATGCGCGCGTCGCGGCCCTACGCGCGACTGATGCGTCAAGTCGTGGGCCACATTGCGCGCGCCAACAGTGAATACCGGCATCCCTACATGGTCCGGCGGGAAGCCGTGAGGCGCGTGGGCTATCTGGTGATCTCCACGGATCGCGGGCTCTGTGGTGGGCTGAACGCGAACCTGTTGCGCAAGCTGGTCGGCGAGATTCGCCAGTGGCGCGCCCAAGGGGTTGAGGTAGAGGTGGTGGCCGTCGGACAAAAGGCGCTGCAATTCTTTCGGCGAATCAAGGATATCCATTTGGCAGGCTCGGCCACCCATCTCGGGGAGCGTCCCCGGGTCGAGGACCTGGTGGGGGTCATCAAGGTGCTGCTCGACGATTTCGCGGGCCAGCGAATTGACCGGGTGTTCCTGGCCTACAACGACTTCGTCAACACCATGAGCCAGAAGCCCGTGGTGGACACCCTTCTGCCTTTGCAGGCCGCATCAGATCTGCAGGCAAGCCACGATTGGGACTACTTGTACGAGCCCGACGCACAGGGCGTGCTGGAGCCCGTATTGCGTCGCTACATCGAGGCGGTCGTGTACCAGGGCGTGCTGGAGAACCTCGCGAGCGAGCATGCGGCACGCATGGTGGCGATGAAGAGCGCATCCGACAATGCCAGCAAGCTGATCGAAACATTCACCCTTATCTACAACAAGGCCCGCCAGGCTGCGATCACGCAGGAAATCAGCGAGATCGTCGGCGGCGCAGCGGCAGTATGAGCGAGGCCGCTTCGCCAGGCAGGTCTGGGTTTCACCGAACGGGCCGCGCCCAGCGCGCCCAGCGGTAAGCCACCGTTTGAATTCCTGAGGAAACGCATATGAGTAGCCAGGGCAAAGTGGTTCAAATCATTGGCGCAGTCGTCGATGCGGAGTTCCCGCGTGACCAGGTGCCGCGGGTGTACGACGCACTCAAGGTCCAGGGCACGGCGGTGACGCTGGAAGTCCAGCAGCAGCTCGGTGATGGCGTCGTGCGTACGATCGCGCTGGGATCGACCGATGGCCTCAAGCGCGGCCTCGTCGTCGACAACACGGGGGCCGGCATCAAGGTGCCCGTGGGCAAAGGGACCCTCGGGCGGATCCTGGACGTGCTTGGCAATGCGATCGACGAAGCCGGCCCTGTGCAGGCTCAGGACCACTGGGAAATCCACCGCGCGGCGCCCGCCTACGCTGACCAGGCGGCCGCCAGCGAACTGCTGGAGACCGGTATCAAGGTGATCGACCTTGTCTGTCCATTTGCCAAGGGCGGCAAGGTTGGCCTGTTCGGCGGCGCCGGTGTCGGCAAGACCGTCAACATGATGGAGCTGATCAACAACATCGCGAAGCAGCACTCCGGCCTCTCGGTTTTCGCTGGCGTCGGCGAGCGCACCCGCGAAGGCAACGACTTCTATCACGAGATGAAGGATTCCGGGGTGCTGGACAAGGTTGCGATGGTGTACGGGCAGATGAACGAGCCGCCGGGCAACCGTCTCCGAGTGGCGCTCACCGGCCTGACCCTCGCCGAGTACTTTCGTGACGACAAGGATCCTGCCACGGGCAGGGGGCGCGACATCCTGTTCTTCGTCGACAACATCTATCGCTATACGCTGGCTGGCACGGAAGTGTCGGCTTTGCTGGGGCGCATGCCTTCCGCCGTGGGGTACCAGCCGACGCTGGCCGAAGAAATGGGCGTGCTGCAGGAACGGATCACCTCGACGAAGACCGGGTCGATTACATCGATCCAGGCGGTCTACGTCCCTGCGGATGACCTGACGGACCCCTCGCCGGCGACCACGTTCGCCCACCTGGATTCCACGGTCACCCTGAGCCGTCAGATTGCATCCCTGGGCATCTACCCGGCGGTCGATCCGCTGGACTCCACAAGCCGCCAACTTGATCCCAATATCATCGGCCAGGAACACTACGACACGGCGCGACGCGTCCAGGGCACCCTGCAGCGCTACAAGGAGCTCAAGGACATCATTGCAATCCTGGGCATGGACGAATTGAGCGAGGAAGACAAGCTGACCGTCGCGCGCGCGCGCAAGATCGAGCGCTTCTTTTCCCAGCCGTTCCATGTCGCCGAGGTGTTCACCGGCGCGCCAGGCAAGTACGTGACGCTGAAAGAGACCATCCGCGGATTCCGCATGATCTGCGACGGCGAATGCGACCATCTCCCCGAACAGGCGTTCTACATGGTCGGTGGCATCGACGAGGCCTTCAAGAAGGCCGAAGAGATGGCGAAGAAGGCCGCGTGACCCTCAGCGATGGTCCGGGCTGGAACCCGCACCACAGGACCCAACCATGACCACCATCCGTTGCGATATCGTTAGTGCCGAGGCCGAGATTTACCATGGAGAGGCCACGTTGGTCGTGGCGAGCGGCACGATGGGCGAATTGGGCATTGCCCCGAGGCACGCTCCGCTGATCACTCGTTTGAAGCCCGGCCAGGTCGAAGTCGTGCAGCCGGATGGGCAAAGGCTGTCGTTCTACGTCTCCGGCGGCATCCTCGAGGTGCAGCCACAGGTTGTAACGGTGCTCGCGGACACGGCACTCCGCGCTGCAGACATCGACGAAGCCGCCGCACTCAAGGCCAAGCAAGCGGCGGAAGACGCGATCGCCCGGCGCCAGGACGCTCTGGAGCTCGCGGAAGCCCAGGCGCAGCTGGCCCAGGCCATCGCGCAGCTGCAGGCGCTGGAACGCCTGCGCAAGCAGCTCAAGCACTGATTCGGCCCGATCGGAATGCGCCCCGCGGAAGATCCGCGGGCGCGCGAACCGGCCAGGGGGCCATTGCCGATGCGCCCGAGGTGCTTGGCTGTTCGAGGGGGAGCGTCGAGCGCCCGCATCCTTGATGCGCGAGTGGACCCATCATCACCGAGACGGTGGTCGACGGGACGTACTTTTGCCCCTCGTTCGGCCCGATAGGCGCGACTCGGTCATCCACGGCCAGCGAGTGGACGGGCCCACCCTGCCCGCATGTGCCCCGCGAAGGGCCGGAACGTGTCCGTCTCGGCCCTGGACAGCCGGCACCAACGGGCGCCGCGCATTTGACCCTCGCGGCGAAGGCGCGTGCTGCCACGAGCCTCGGCCGCCGAGTCTGGCCAGCGCAACGCCCATGAGCCGATCCTCAGGGCACGATGGGTGGCACGCCTGCGGCGCGAAGCCGTCGGTTGAGCGCGGCGAGGCGCGGTCCACGCAAGTCCCGCCACCGCGAAAGCGTCAAGCGCAAGGCGTGATGGGCCAGTTTGTAGCCCTGCTCGGCATCGAGGGTGGGAGGAACGTCGGCGTTGTCGACGGCATGGGCCAGCGCCGTCATGCGCGCATCGAGGGCGGTCAGGCTGTCGACATGGGTGGGTGGTGTTCCAACCGAGTTGGACGGGTTGGGTGCCGGGATGTCGCTGAGTGCGGCCAACGCATGGGCGAACGCCGTGAGCCGGTCAGCCAGCGTCGGAGCCACGGCGTTCCGAACCTTGGCGACAGCCGCCTGGAGCCGCCCGGCACTCCCCAGTGCAGCGCTCAGGGTAGCGCGATCCCGTTCGATCTCCTGGGCCAGCACCAACTGCTGCTGGTAGTCGTCAGCGGTCATGCCGTGGACGCGTGGGTCGGGCAGCAGCGTGAGGTGGCGTGTGAATGCGGTGCCATCGACATCCAGCGTCACCCGATAGGTCCCGGGTGCGGCCCAGACGCCATCGCTCCAGTCGCCATTCTTGGCCATGGCCGTCGGGGCCGACCAGTGCAGGTCCCAAATGAACCGGTGCATTCCGGCCGTGAGCGCGAGCATTTTCGGTTGCTGGACCCATCCGGGCGCGATTTGGAGCTTGTCCAGATTGACCGCAGGAGCAGCGTCGCTGCTGTCATATCGCCGCACCAGCGTTCCGTTGGCGTCGAAGATGCTCAGCACGATGTGATGGGCGGGTGCCTTCAGTGCGTAATCGATCAAGGCGCCCTGTGGCGGGTTCTGGCCACGGGGTTCACTCATCGGCAGCGGCGTGCCGGCGAAGCCGATGGGCCTGATGCGGTAAGCGGCAACGGGGCGATACAAGTACGCGGTGCTGGCGGCCTCCGCCTCCGCCGCCTGCCGCAGCGGTGTTACGTCGTCCATGATCCAGACCCCTCGGCCATGGGTGGCAATCACCAGGTCATTGTCCTTGACCACAATGTCGCGGACTGACGTCACCGGCAGATTCTGTTGCAGCGGTTGCCATGCCCTGCCGTCATCGAAGGACACGAAGACCCCGAATTCGGTGCCTGCGTACAGCAGGTCGGGCGTCATCGGGTCGACCGCGATGACGTTGACGAAGTCATGGGAGGGGATGCCATGGGTGATGGGTTGCCAGGTCCGGCCGTCATTGGTCGTCCGCCAGATGTAGGGTTTGAAGTCATCGAGTCGATGGCGGTCAACGGCGACGTATGCCACCCCGGCACTTCGCGGCGAGGCCGCGATGGATGCAATCTTGGACCACGCCGTCAATCCGGGCGGTGTCACTTGAGTCCAGCTGGAGCCACCATTGCGGGACAGCCACACGAGGCCATCGTCGGTGCCCGCCCAGATCAAATCGGCATTGATGGGCGACGGCGAGATGCTGTACACGACCCCGCGGCGTGGTCCAGCGATAGGACTGTCAGCGGCGGCGCTGGCGCTCAGGCTTCGAGGAACGGCAGGGTCCCGTCGAGTCAGATCGGGACTGATGGGCACCCAGTGCCGGCCGCCATCAGAGGTGCGGAATACCCGCTGGTTGCCGAAGTACAGGTCGGCCGGATCGGATTTCGAGAAGACCAGCGGCAGGGTCCACGTCGCCCTGTACAGGCCGGGATAGGCCAGTGTGGGGTTGACCGACTGCGTCTGCTGGGTTCGATGGTCGTACTTGTCGACCGAACCGCCATAGGTATTGCCGTAGACAAGGTCGGGATCACGCGGATCGACTGCAATCTCGCCGCTTTCGCCGCCTGCCGTGACTTCGTGGAACTGCATCAGGCTGATGCCATCGACGCCGTGGCCGCTCTGGCTCGGCAGGCACATGGCGCCAGAGTCCTGCTGCGCGCCGCATACCCAGTAGGGGAACCGGTTGTCCGTGGTGACGTGGTAGATCTGGGCCGTTGGCTGGTTGTACCAACTCGACCATGTCGAACCACCATCAATGCTGACAACGGCGCCCTGGTCGACGCCGAGCATGCGATGCGCGGGATCCCTGGGGTCGATCCAGAGCACGTGATAATCATCGCCGCCCGGAGCCCCCTTGATCGGGATGAACGTCCTGCCGCCGTCGCGCGATTCATACAGCGCGGTATTCGCGGCATAGACCACGTCGGCATTGCGGGGATTCACGGTTACGCCGCCGAAGTACCATCCCCGCTGCCATATCCGGACGTCGGACGATTCTCGCTTCCAGTGCGCGCCGCCGTCGTCCGAGCGATACAGCCCTCCAGCCTTGGCATCCACCATGGCATAGACGCGTTGTGGGTCAGTCGGCGCCACGGTGACGCCGATGCGGCCCGGGTTGGCCGCGAATCCCGTCGACGCCTTGCTGATCAGGGTCCAGTGCGTGCCACCGTCAGTGGACTTGTACAGGCCCGAGTCCGGTCCGTTGGAGGGGGGATAGGTGTTCCACGGTGGCCGCTGCGTCTCCCAGAGCGCCGCGTAAATCACGCGGGCGTTCCCCGGCTGGAACGCGAGATCGATTGCACCGGTGCGATCGTTCTCGAAAAGCACCTTGTGCCACGTCCTGCCGCCGTCCGTCGTCTTGAACACGCCGCGTTGTGCGTTGGGGCCATAGGGATGGCCTAGTGCCGCGACGTAAACGACGTTGGGGTTGTTCGGATCGACGAGCACACTGCCAATGGCCTGGGTTCCGGAAAGCCCGATGTGCGTCCATGTCTTGCCCGCGTCGACGGACTTCCACATGCCGTCGCCAGTCGCGATGTCCGAGCGCATGTCGGCTTCGCCGGTCCCGACGTAGACGACGTTGGGATCGGAGGGCGCGACTGCGATCGCGCCGATCGACCCGACCGGTTCGCCGTCGAAGATGGGCCGCCACGTGCGTCCAGCATCATCGCTTCGCCAGACGCCACCATCCACGGCGCCAAAATAAAAGCGCTGGGGGTGCTTCACCACGCCCGTCACGGCGAGCACCCGCCCGCCGCGAAAGGGACCGATCAGGCGCCAGTGCAATCCCTGGAACAGGGCCGGGGGCACCAACGAGGATGCCGCGATCGCGGGCATGCTGCCTGTCGCGAAGGTCGCCAATGCCGCCAGTGCCATGATCTTGCCGAGCTTCGCTTGCATGAATGGTTCCCCTGCGTAGGGCGCGGTGCGCCAGATGAGCCAAGCCGAGCCATTTCCCGCGTACGGCCGACCGGCGGCGCGCGAAATGCACCGGGGCTTTGGACCAACATGCGCGGCGCAAGTTTCACCCGGGCCCGCACCCCCCGCCTCGGAAGCGTGATCTCGCCATGCAACCGGCAAGGACGAAGCCGGCCGCATCCTGAGGATCCGTCAATCGTCGGGCAGTCGCGGCAATCCCAGATCGTCGCGCCGTTCGACGGCGATGGGCCGCGTATTCATGCCGCCAACGCCAGGCAGCGGCAGCGCGTCTTCGTTGTCCCGCAACCGGAGCGCGTTTCGGAATGCGTGCGCTGCATCCTCCGGACGGCCCAATGCCTGGAATGTCCGACCCAGCAGTGCCCAAGCGCGCGCGCTTGGCTCCAGGGCGACCGCTCGCTCCAGCGTTTCCCGGGCCGTGCTGGGCTGGCCCAGGTCCAATTGCAACTGGCCGATGGCCGTCAGGAGCACCCCGTCGTTCGGATGGGCGTCCAGCCAGTGCAACGCGCGTTCCAACCTTGCCGGACGCGTCTGCGCGTCACCCAGGTCGGACCAGGCTGCCAGCAACCGGGGGTCCCATTGGCGCGCGAGCGCCTGCTCGATTTCATCCATGGCGGCAAGGCCTGCCCCAAACTGGGCAGCGCGTTGCGCGTAAGCCGCCACGACCGAGGCTGGCTGGCGCTGGGCGCGCGTGAGATCAGCCCACAATGCATTGATCGCCGCCGGCCCCTTGGCCTCGGCAATTGCTCGCTCCAGCACGCGCGACTCAAGCTCGGCATAGGCTCGCGGGCTCAATGCTGCGCTGGCGCGCAAGGGCTCCAACGCGCTCCGAGCACGGTCGATGCGTCCTGCGGACAGTGCGGACTCGACCAGCTCCACCCAGCCTGCAGGCGGCAATTGCTGGCTCTCGGCCGCAGGAACCAGAAGGGCGAGAGCTTCCTCCGCCCTCGATTCGCGGCGCAGCACCCTCGCCCTCAGCACGCGGGCCGCACGTGGCGCGAGTTGACTGGCCTCATCGAGGGCCTCCAAGGCGCGTGCGGCTTCGCCCCGGCGATAGGCCGCCTCCGCCTCGGCAAGCAGCGCAGGCGCCCGCAACGGGCCAAAGCGGGCGGCTCGCGTCAAGGCGCGTTGGGCGTCCCCGTGGCGGCCCTCGATCAATGCCACAAGCCCCTCGGAAAACCGCCTGCGACTGATGCGGCGATGCCGCCGCGACATGGCTCCAAACGGCCAGTGGAGCAACCGCCAAACCAGCCCCAGCACGAGCCAGGCCAGCAGCACCAGGAGCACGAGGGCGACCACGGTGCTCTCCAGCTGCCAACCGCGGAAGCGCACCAGCACGTATCCGGGGTCGCTTGCCAACGTGTGCCAGCCCAGCGCGGCCGCGAGGGCCACCAGGAGCAGCCAGAGCGTCCAGCGCCACATTCTCATTGCCGAGGAGCCTGCCGAGGCTTGGTACCGGGCACGACACTCGTGCGCAAGGCCTCGAGCGCGCGAACGCGATTCACTTCCGTCAGCGCCGTGTCGACCTGCGGCAACGGCGTGGGTGCCAGCGGCCGCAGTGTCGCCATCGTTTCGACAAAGGATCGGCACGCCGGCGCCGCCATGTCGAAGTGCCGCTGGAGGAGCGTGCTCGCGGAGTGCAACGCGTTCGCGTAGCCCCGGCCATCCCATGCCAGCAGCGCGGACTGCGCGTTGGCCAGATCCATGGCAAGTAGACCCCGCAAAAGCTCGCCGTCAGCGCCACCCAAGGGCGTCCGATTGATCCGGCGAATGCGCACCAGTCCCGCCAGTGCCTGCCCGACCCGAGCCAGCCATCCCACGCTCGCCCCCGGGGCCGGTGTCGATGAAGCCCTGGGCAGGGTCCACACCTGGGCGCGCAGCGCGGTCAGCGTATCGAGTTGGCGCGGGCGATCCGAGGCGTGCAGGGATTCCAGTGCAGCAACCGCCGCATGGACGTCACTCTGAAGGGGCGCGTAGGCTGGATCGGCGATGCCAGCCAGTGCCTTCGCGGCGAGGCGCGTTGCATCGAGCGATCCCGCGGCGTCGTGGAACAGCTCGTAACGTTCCTTGGCCATGCGTAACAGGAATCCGGCCTCGTCCAGCCGGAGCGATCGATCGCCACCGTTACGCACTTCGCTGAGCGCGGCAACGGCATCCTCCACGGTACGCGTCCGCTCACGCAGACCCTCCAGTTCCTGTCGCAGCGAACGATTGGCCGCATCTGCATCGGCAAGTCGCTGCCCAAGGCCTATGCGATCCTGCTTCAGATGGTTGATCGCCCCCTGGAGGGCGGCGATCTGCGAGGTCTGCCGGCGGGCCAGCGAGAAGGCATGGCGCGCGGCAAGGCCCGTCTGTCGCCACTGCCAGGCGGTCATGGCGATCATCGCCATCACGATCACGATCAGCAGCCACCAAGGCCAACGCCGCGGTGGCTGGGGTGTCGTCGCTGGGATGGGTGGAGAGGCATCGTCCATGGTGGAATGCTAGCAGCAGCGTCGGCACCGGCTACGAAGCCTCGCCTCCCGTTCATGGAATGGCGTCGCCATCTCGGGGTGTCGCGGCTGCGGAATTCGGCTGGGCACGGGCTTCGCGAAGCCGTGCGAATGGGCTCGAATGCCCCGCTCGTACACTCAACCGCAGCCGGATCCGCGATGGGCGTGGCTGGCGCAAACGGCGGCCAGCATGTCTTGCGACAAGGCCGACCGCGCCTGCTCAACGTGAATGAATCCGGCCGCCCGCGCCGCTGCGGCCAGCCGCAGGCTGCTGACGATAGCCGTGGCCGACATGAGTCGGGCGCGTGCTGCGGCCGGGAGTTGCTGCAGCAAGTTGCCGAGTCCATCCAGGCTGGAAATCAGGGCGTAGGCCGGCGGCTTCATCTGGGCGAGGGCATGGTGGTGCCGCCGATCGAGGCGAGCGGGCAGCCGCTGGTAGACCCAAGCATGGAGCACGCGCGCGCCGCGTTCAGCCAGGACCCGGGGCAGAATCTCGCGCCCACCGGGCGCACCGACGAGGCCGACTTGGCCTGGTGGCCTGGACAGCACCGGGAGCGCCAGCAGACCCTCGCTATCGGCGCGCGATGGAACACAGACGTCGCGAAACCCAGCCCGATGCAGCGCGCGGGCGGTTGCGGCGCCAACGGCGAGCACTTGCGTTCCGCGATCGGGTCGGGCCAAGGCCATGGAGTGCGCCATGCGTGCCGCAGCCGGCGAAGCGAAGATGCAGACCGGGGCGCCGAGCGCCGTGGCCAGCGCGGAACGTGCTGCGGAGCGGTCCCGCGGTGGAGCAATGCGCGTGCCGGGCAACAGCAGCGGCGTGCCGCCCAGCGCTCGCACCTGCCGGGCCTCGGTGCGCGCGCTGCCGGCGCTGCGCGTGAGGATCAGCGTGGCACCTCGCAAGGGCGGCGAGGATTGATGCCGGCCTGGGTGCCTGGGTGACATGCCCACATGCTAGCAAGCGGGAGAGCGCCGGTCAGACCCGTCGCAGGGCCAACACAGCATTGAGGCCGCCAAAGGCGAAGGAATTGCTCAGCGCCGCCGCGACCGGAATGTCCCGCGCCACGTTGGGGACATAGTCGAGGTCACACGCAGGGTCTGGATCGATGAAATTGATCGTCGGCGGAACAACGCCTTCGCGAAGGGCTCCGATGGTTGCCACCAACTCAAGGGCCCCGGCGGCTCCCAACGCGTGCCCATGCATGGATTTGGTGGAGGAAATCGCCAGTTCGGCGGCCTGCGGACCGAACACCTCGTGGATGGCCCGTGTCTCCGTGGGATCGTTCGCGGGCGTCCCGGTACCGTGGGCGTTGATGTAGGCGACCTCGGTCGACGCCATGCGGGCGTCGGCCAATGCCGCCCGCATGGCGCTTGCGGCGCCTTCGACCTTCGGAAAGACGATGTCGCCGGCATCCGCGCTCATGCCGGCGCCGGCAAACTCGGCCAGGATGGTCGCGCCCCGGGCTCGCGCGTGGTCGTATTCCTCAAGCACGAAAACGGCCGATCCTTCGCCCAGGACGAGGCCGCGACGCTGCTTGCAAAACGGCCGGCAGGTGTCGTCCGCGAGCACCCGCATGGCCTCCCATGCCCGCAACGAACCCAGCGAAAGGCATGCTTCGGTCCCGCCCGCCAGCATGAGGTCGGCCTGTCCGCTGCGTATGATGCCCAGCGCCTGCGCCAGCGCGTGATTGCTGGACGCGCAGGCGCTGGCGACAGCGAACGCGGGGCCGGTCAGCCCGAATTCCATGCTGACATGGCTGGCGGGTGCGTTGCACATCACCCTCACGATTGTCAGAGGATGCAGCCGCGGATTGCCCTCCGCGTACATGCGCCTCGATGCGTCATCATGCGTCGTCTCGCCGCCGATGCCGGTACCGATGATGCACCCGCAGCGTGCCCCCAGGCCGCTGTCCCGGAACTCGAGTCCGGACTGCATCACCGCTTCGCGCGCCGCCACGAGCGCAAACTGGCTGACGCGGTCGAGGAGGACCAGCCGTTTCTCGTCGAAGTGCGCCAGCGGGTCAAAGTGCAGCACCTCGGCCGCAACCCCGCTGCGAAGTCCCTCCCGCGGCACGGACTGCAACGATCCGATGGCGCATCGCCCGGCCTTGAGGCCTTCCCAGGTACTGGTGGCCGTGGCCCCGAGCGGGGTGACCGCGCCCTGGCCCGTGATGACGACCCGGCGCATGTTGATCAGCTGGTTGCAGCGGGGGGCGTGGAGCTCTGGGCCGCCAGCAGTGTCTGCACGGTCTGGACGAGGCCCTTGACCGACTCCGTATCAAAGTTCGGATCACGGTCGGGCATGGTGATCTTGAAGTGATCCTCGATTTCGAAAAGGATCTGCACCGCGTCGAGAGACTGGATTTCGAGGTCCTTGAGCGTCGAATCCAGCGTGATCCGGCTGCGGTCGATGTTCGCCTCCTTGGCGATGATGTCGAAAATGGTGTCGGCGACCTGGTCGCTCATGGGGCGGATTCTCCTGACCATTCGCCGGGCGGGTTGCCGGCGGGCTGCACAAGCATACCGGACCGCATGGGCGGGCAGGCGCCGCGACGGTGCATCGAGGTCAGTCCGCGCCGACGGCGCGGAGTTCCAGTGGCGCAACGTTGCCGGGCGTTTCATGGGCATTCCGCAGCACGCGCTGGAAGAACCCCGAGGAACCTTCGATCACGCGCTCGCGTTCACCATCCAGCGTGACCATATGGTAGCTGTTGGGCAATTCCAGCAATTCGCACGCTCCCCCCAGGTTATCCAGGAGGATACGGGCATTGCGGAGGCTGGCGACGTCATCCTCGGTCGCATGGACGACCAGGGCCGGGGCGCGGACCTGGTGCAGGCGCGCGCGGACATGCCGCGCCAGTCGGTAGAGTTCGGCCAGCGAGGGCCACGGGTTGCCCGGCAGGCCAGCGGCGCTGGAATCCTCGCCGAACATGGCACCGACGATGCGCTGGCGCATGCGCTCATCGCGGAGGCCATAGGGGAAGACTTCCGTGAAACTGCGTTTCCTGCCGATGCCCAGCGGCACGACCCAGGGCAGCAGAAAGGAAAGTCGGCCGATGGCCGGTACGGCCCAGCCGTCATACCGGAACGTCGTGCCGTACAACGCCAAGCCATCGACCATCTGCGGCTGTTCAAGCGCATAGTTCAGCGCGAGCAGGGCTCCCATCGACAGGCCACCCACGAACAAACGGTCGACCTGGGCCGACAAGTGCTGCGCAGCGTCCCGCACGCTCGCCGTCCAGTCCCGCCAGCCCGTGGCCAGCAGTTCCTCGACCGTCCCGCAATGGCCCGCGAGCTGCATGGCGTAGACCGTGTAGCCGCGGCGGTGAAGGCCCTTGGCCACGAACCTCATTTCGGCAGGCGTCCCGGTGAGGCCATGGATGAGGAGGACGCCGTTGCGTCCGCCCTGCAGCAGGTAATCGACTTGTTTAGGCATGTAGAACGCAATGATTGGGCATCAGCCTTCCGGGTACTTTGCCATCCTCCGCCTGACCGCGGGCAGAGCAGGATGTTACAAACCCGTAATATTCAGCACGGACGTCTCGAATCCGATGGGCCCGAGGTCCCATGCCCGGGCGCCGATCCGGAGGCGACCGGTGCCGAGCCACTCAGGGGATCCGGGTGCGCAGGGCCGCCATGACATGGTCCATGGCTTGCGGATCAAGCCAGGCGCTATTGCCCAGGGTCAGTGTCCGCGCGGCGAATGCTCGCGCGTGGGGCAGAGGTGGCGCATGAATGCGTCCCTTCAACTGCGGATAGTCGGGCAGCGCCATGGCAAACAGGCGAGTCACGCCCAGTCCCGCGCCCCAAAGGGGCCGCAGGACCTCGTTGCGGCGTGCCTCGTCGGAAAGGACAAGGATCAGGAACATCCAGATGCCAGCCTGGCCGGGCGGATCGTCCAAGACCTGGACGCCGGGCAACGCGGCCAAGGCCTCGCGGAGCCGGGCCGCACGGTCGGATGCCGCTTCGAGATGGGCCTGATAACGCGCCAGTGCGCGCGTGCCCGCCGTCTGCCGAAAGCGGCTGACCCGGTGGATTGGAATGGCGTGTCGCGCGCGGTCGCCCACGGCACTGACCACGTCCTCGCGTGCCAAAGCGCGGCGGAGCGGCGCGCCGTAAACCAGGGACAGCGTTCTCGGACGGTAAAGCGCGGCGTAGCCCATCAGTTCCGTGGCGCGCTGCAGTTCTCGTAGCGGAGCGCGACGCTGGAGCTTGCGTTCGCTTGCGGCAAGCGACTCCCGGATTCGCTCATCCCTGGCGACCGCAAGTCCCCCCTCGAATAACGTCAACCCCTTGCCGACCGAGAAGCTGAAAATCCCGACATCGCCGCGGTGTCCGACGCTTTGCCAGGCTTGGCCTGGCTCGCGTACCCGGGCCCCGAACGCCTGCGCTGCATCCTCGATCACGAATGCCCCACAGGCGTCGGCGTGGCGTCGTGCCAGCGCGACGTCGGCGACGCGACCCGCGAGGTGGGTCGCCACGATTGCCAGGGTGTCCTCGTCGCAGCAGGCGGCCAGGGCATCGGGATAGAAATCAAAATGGCCCTCCCGCGTGTCGCAGAGGCGCGGCGTCAGCCCCGAGCGCAGCACGGCCTCGGCCACCAGCGGGCACGTGTACGCGGGCAGGACCACGTGCCGCCGCCCGGGTGCGAGCCTGCTCAGCGCATTGAAGGCGATGCAGAGAGCCGCGGTACCCGAGCTGGTCAGGAGCGACCATTCGCCGCCGAGCCAGGAGGCGACATCACGGGCGAAGCTCCGGCGCCAAGGAGGCAGGAAGTCGCGCCACGCCGCCGGTAGGCCCGCGGTCGGCGGAAGCTCACGACGCAG
The DNA here is from genome assembly GCA_021795435.1 of Pseudomonadota bacterium. Classification (GTDB taxonomy): domain Bacteria; phylum Pseudomonadota; class Gammaproteobacteria; order Xanthomonadales; family Rhodanobacteraceae; genus Metallibacterium. The sequence goes on along the minus strand of JAJYPJ010000004.1, from coordinate 36,958 downwards.
CATCGCCGGTTCCCGCACTGGCGAGGATCAGGATGCCCGCGACGATGAGCGCCGCGCCGGCCACCTGCGGCAGGCTCAGGCGCTCGTGCAGCAGCCATGCGGACGCCAGCATGACGCTCACCACGTTCAGGTGCGATGCGGCGAAAGCGGGTCCGACGGGGGCATTCCGCAGGAGGCCCAAGTACGTGACGAATGCACCGAGATAGCCTGCGATCGCGCCGTAGACCCAGGGTTCCCCGAGCACGCGGACCGCCCAATGCCAATCACCCGAGAAGGGCAGGGCATGCACTGCGGCAAGCTTGAAGCAGAGCTGGGATACCGTGTCGAAGGCCATCAGCGCGCCGAAACCCGCGACGTAGTAGCGCCAGCCGGGCTTCATCCGAGGCCGACCAACATGACGCCCACCGCGATGAGCCCGACGCCTGCCATGCGGCGCGGCGACAGCTTCTCCCCGAAGATCAGCCGACCGCCCAGCATCACCGTGACCAGATTCAACGTTGCCAGAAGCACGCCGACGGCGAGCGGGACCAAGGAAAGGAACGCGAGCCAAGCGACAAACTCGACGATGAAGGCAAGAATCCCCAGCCACAGCCAAGGCCCGCGGGCCATCGCGCGCCAGTGCGCCAGGCCGGCGCCCACGGCATGATGAGCAGCGGCCTTGAATGCGAGCTGGCCAGTTGTGTCGAAAACCAGGACCGCGAACCAGGCCAGAAGCGTATCGAGCGTCATCAGGACGACATACGGCGGGGCGGGCCAGTATGCCGCGCGCGCTCAGGGCGGTCGAGCGAGCCGCCGTGCCTGGCGCCGCGGCGATCATCGAGGTTGTGCCGGGATTCATCCTGACGCACGAAACCTGAATGGCGTCGCGAGCAACCCCAAGCAACCAACGCACGCCCAACGCAGCGGGCCGGCGGCGGCTCTTTGTTCCAGGCCGGCGACCACCTTCGTCACAAACTAGCGGAGCGGGTCGCCCTGGACCGCGGGACGCTGGCGGCCCGCGCATGGACCAGGGCGCCACCGGGTCCCCAAGGGGCGAGCCACGATCCGGCCACGGGGATCCACGCGCATCGGCGGAGATCCATCGCCCCCATGCCTCCGCGATGGCGACCGGGCACTGCGTCGCGGCAATCGGGCAGTGCCTCTGGGCATGGCGCCTGGCATGCGATGGCGATCACAATTGCACGGGCGGCCAGGTGAACGATTGCAACACGCCTCACCTTCGGTGCGCCTCTTGCATCGTCCGGACCGCCCTCCCAGGAATGCAACGCTTGTGCAAACACCACCTGCCCATGCTCCACCGGCATCATCGTGGACCGAGCTTGACGCGCGCGAGTTCGAGCTTGATCTCGAGCGACGGCTCGGGCCGGTGGTGCGTGCCTTGCTCTGGACCGCCGTCGGCAGTTACGCGAGCTTTGTGATCGGCGGCGAGCTGACTGGCCCATCGGACCTGCCATTCTGGCTTCGGTTGTCTCCCATCCTGCCCTTGGTCCTGCTGGCGTTCCTCGGCATGGTGCATCGCGAGCCACGCCATTACGGCGGTCTTGGTTTGGCGACATTGGCGTGGATCGAGCTCGGCATTTTCCTCAACGGCTATGGACGTCCCGAAGGACTGGCCTGGATCCTGCCGGCGTACGCCTTGGTTCCGATTGCCGCCAGTCCCGTCTGGCTGAAGCGGCATTACTTCGTCGCCGCATGCGTCATCAGCGCCATCCTGGGACCGCTGCCGCTCCTGCTCCTGGAAACACCGTCGAGTTGGGAGCTATTCCAATACGCGGATTACATGGCGGTTGCCCTGGTTCTGGCCGCGGTGCTCAACGGCTACCAGGTGCGACTGATCCGCCAGCACCTTGAACTGGAGCAGCGCCTGCGCCAGCGGGCCTTCGTCGACGAGCTCACCGGCGTCGCGACGCGCTCGCGCTTCATAGAGCAGGCGAGGCGACTGCTTGCGGAAAGCATCGAGTCCGGCATGCCGCTGGCCGTGCTTTACCTGGATGCCGATCACTTCAAGCTCCTGAACGATACCCATGGGCATGCCGCTGGCGATTCGGCATTGGCCAGCATGGGGCGCATCCTGCGCGAGAACGTGCGCGGCGATGACCTCGTCGGTCGCATTGGCGGCGAAGAATTCGCGGCGTTGCTGCCCCGACTGGATGCCGATGCCGCCCGTGCCACGGGCGAGCGACTGCGGCAGGCGGTGGCCCATGAAAATCCCGGTGGCCACCCGCTCAGCATCAGCGTGGGTGTCGCGGTTCGCCGGGATGAGGTGGTCCTGGAGCGCCTGCTGGCGAAGGCCGATCAGGCGCTTGCACGGGCCAAGCACAACGGCCGGAACCGCGTGGAAGTGGCTGCCTAGCGGCGGTCGTCCTGGATTTCCGCCCGACGAGCCAGCGCGCTGTTGCGTCGGCCGAAGCTGAAATAGATGACCAGGCCTATCCCCATCCAGACGATGAAGCGCCAGTAGGTCACCTGCTGAAGCCCCCAGATCAGGGCGATCGAGAAGAGGATTCCGACCAGCGGGACCCATGGCACGAACGGCGTGCGGAAGCGGCGCGGGAGCTCGGGTCGCCGGGCGCGCAGCACAATGATCGCGGCGCAAATGACGATGAATGCGCTGAGCGTGCCGATGTTGACCATTTCCGCCAGTTCGCCAATGGGCAGAAATCCCGCCAGCAACGCCGTTCCGACACCCAGAATCAACGTTGGGCGGTAGGGCGTCCGCCAGCGCGGATGCGGGCGCGCAAACCAGCCGGGCAAAAGGCCGTCGCGCGCCAGCGCGAACCAGATTCGGGCCGCGGCCAGCATGAAGGCAAACAGCACGCTCGTGATGCCGGCAATGGCAGCCACCGAGATCGCGACCATCACCCAGTGAGCTCCCACGGCAATGAAGGCGCTTGCCACCGGCGCGTCGCTGTTGAGTTGCTGATAAGGGACCATCCCGGTCAGAACCAGCGAAATCGCCAGATAAAGCGCCATGGATATCCCGAGGCTCAGAAGCACGGCGCGCGGCAGGTCGTGCTGGGGGTTGCGCGCTTCCTCCGCAGCCGTGGTCAGCGTGTCGTAGCCGAACACCGCGAAGAACACGACGCTGGCGGCGGCCAGCACGCCTTGCCAGCCGAAGTGTCCGACGCCATCGACGATTTGCCTCGGTGGCACGAAGGGGTGCCAGTGCGCCGGGTTCACGTAGTGGATGCCTGCAATGATCACCAAGGCGACGCCAGCCACCTTCACCGCCACGACCGCCGTGTTGAAGCGGGCGCCCCATTCCGTGCCAACCGTGAGCAGCGCGGCAATGCCGAGCGAGACCAGCGCGGCAACCAGATTGAAGACATGTCCGCCATGGGGCGCGGGGGCGGGATGATCAAGCGTGAAGCCGACCCACATTGCCGCGCGATCCCAGTAGTAGGCAAGGGCATTGTTGCTGATCGCGCCTTGCGCCCAATCGGGCAGGTGGACGCCGGCGGCGCCGAGCAACGCCTGCACGTACCCCGACCATCCGATGGCGACCACCGCGACGATCAACGCGTACTCCAAGAGCAAGTCCCATCCAATGACCCAGGCCGCGAATTCACCCAGGACCGCATAGCCATAGGTATAGGCGCTGCCCGTCACGGGGATCAGCCCGGCAAACTCGGCATAGCACAGGGCGGCCGCGGCACTCGCCACGCCGGCGATCAGGAAGGAGAGGAAAACGGCAGGCCCGGCGTTGACGGCGGCCTGCTGGCCCGCCAGGACGAAGATGCCAACGCCGATGATTCCGCCGATGCCGATGGCGGTGAGTTGCCACACGCCGAGCACGCGGCGCAGGTCATCGCGGGCTCCGGCCTCGCTTTGCAGTTGTTCGATGCTTTTGTGGCGGACGAGATCCTGTAACCAGCGCATGGAAGGTTCGCTCAGTGACGCGCGGTGCACGCGCTGGCCGCGGATGCTAGCAGGGGAATGCTTGCGCGACCCGTCCGCGGGCGTCGGGCGCCGCCCGGCCGGACGCGACCATGACCCGAGCCACGCCGGAGGCTCGCATCCGGGTTCGCACGGCGGCAGCGGGGGTCGTGGCCGGGTTCGGGATCATCGTGCATGCACGGATGCCACGCCACAGGCCCGGGGCTTCCGGCGTGACATCGGGCGCATGCGGAGCGCTGCGGCGAGGGCTGGGCGGATGTCAGCCGCGCTTCATGGCGCTGAAGAACTCGTCGTTGGTCTTCGTGTTCTTCATCTTCTCGAGCATGAATTCCATGGCGGCCAATTCATCCATGGGATGCAGCAGCTTGCGCAGGATCCAGACCTTCTGCAGCAAATCGGAATCGATCAACAGCTCTTCGCGGCGTGTTCCCGAGCGATTGATGTTGATGGCTGGGTAAACGCGCTTCTCGCCGATGCGGCGGTCCAGGTGCACCTCCATGTTGCCCGTGCCCTTGAATTCTTCGTAGATGACCTCGTCCATCTTGCTTCCGGTGTCGATCAACGCGGTCGCGAGGATGGTCAACGACCCTCCCTCCTCGACATTGCGCGCGGCACCGAAGAAACGCTTGGGCCTCTGCAGCGCATTGGCATCGACGCCGCCGGTCAGCACTTTGCCGGAGCTGGGCACGACCGTGTTGTAGGCGCGCGCGAGCCGCGTGATGGAATCGAGCAGGATCACCACGTCCTTCTTGTGTTCGACCAGGCGCTTGGCCCGCTCGATGACCATTTCCGCCACCTGGACATGGCGTACCGCGGGCTCGTCGAACGTGGAGCTGATCACTTCCGCGCGAACGCTGCGCTGCATCTCCGTGACTTCCTCGGGACGCTCGTCGATCAGGAGGATGATCAGGTGCGCTTCCGGATGATTGTGCACGATCGCTTGCGCGACGTTCTGCAACATCATCGTCTTGCCGGCCTTCGGAGGTGAGACGATCAGGCCGCGCTGGCCCTTGCCCACGGGGGCAATGAGATCGAGTATGCGGCCCGTGATGTCTTCGCTCGAGCCATTGCCGCGCTCGAGCCTGAAGGCCTTGCGCGGGAACAAGGGCGTGAGGTTCTCGAACAGGACCTTGTTTTTCGAGGCCTCGATGGGTTCGCCATTGATATCGTCGACTTTGAACAGGGCGAAATAGCGCTCTCCTTCGCGCGGATGCCTCACCAGCCCGGTGATGTAGTCACCTGTGCGCAGGTTGTAGCGGCGAACCTGGCCGGGGCTGACGTAGACGTCATCGGGGCCCGCCAGGTAGGACTCGTCGGCGGACCTCAGGAAGCCGTATCCGTCCTGCACGATTTCAAGGACCCCCTCGCTCCAGATGCTCCCGCCGCTGCGGGCGTGGGCCTTCAGGATGTTGAAGATCACGTCCTGTTTGCGCGCGCGCGCCACACCCTCGTGAATGCCCAGCGTCTCGGCAAGGTCCAGGAGCGCGGCGGCGGGCTTCCGCTTGAGCTCGGTCAGGTTGATCTGGCGTGCTGGATCGCGAGGGACGTCGTCCGCGGCGTCCTCGTCAAAGTCTTCGCGCGGAAGGCCGGCGGGTCCGGGGCCGCGGCTGCGGTTCCGGTCATTGCGGTTCCGACGATGGCGGCGGTCGCGATGGTTGTCGCGAGCCTCCCGCTGTGGCGCACCGCCGGCGTTGGCCGGGGCGCCGGCACCGGGCGCGGCTTCGGAGGTCTGGGGGGCGGGAGCCGGGGCCGAAGGACCATTCGGGGCGGCGGGAGGGGTGGACGGGCGGCTGGCCTCGTCGGGGGTCTTGGCGTCGATATCAGACACAGGCGGGCCTCGCGGGGCCGTGGAAAGTGGAAGGGAAGGAGGGGCTGGCGCGGCGCGATCGCGCGGGGCGCGGCCTCGGGCCGCACGCTGGCAACCGCAATCTAGCACTCGTGGGCGGCGGCGTCCATGACTGCGGTCCGGCGCGCGACGGCGAGCATCGGACGACGAGGCGCCGCAGGCTCAGAGAACCTGATCGACGAATTTGGCGATGGCCGCCTTGGGCAGGGCTCCCATCTGCGTCGCCGCGACTTTGCCATCCTTGAAAAGCATCAGGGTCGGAATGCTGCGGATGTTGTACGCAATGGCGGTCTTCTGGTTGTTGTCGACATCGAGCTTGGTGACTTTGACGCGCCCGCCGTACTCGGCCGCGATGTCCTCGAGGATCGGGGCGATGGCGCGACAAGGGCCGCACCACGTGGCCCAGAAGTCCACGAGCACGGGCATGTCGGACTTCAGGACCTGCGCATCAAAATCATGGTCGGTCACGTGGGTGATGTTCTGGCTCACCGAGGGTCTCCGGATCAAAAAGGGACGCACGACCGGACACGGGCGGATTCCGCGCGCCCCCGGATTTTGTCCTGCCGATGGGCTACACTGCGGCGCGCCGCGCGTCCTGCACGGCCGGCAGTGGACGGCTGACGCCCGTCATTCCAGCGCAAGCGCCGATTCGTTGCAAGGCACCCATTGCGCAATCATTGTTCCGATTCATGGCCGATCAAGTCCTCACTGACACCTTTTTCGAACAGTTCGATCTGCATCCCTCCCTGGCGAAGGGTCTGGCCGACTGCGGCTTCACCCGGTGCACGCCGATCCAGGCGCTCAGCCTGCCCGTCGCCCTGGCGGGCCGGGACGTTGCGGGCCAGGCGCAGACGGGCACCGGCAAGACCGCTGCTTTCCTGGTGGCGGTATTCAATCGTCTGCTGACCCGGCCGGCGCTGGCAGAGCGTCGACCGGAGGATCCGCGGGCATTGATCGTTGCGCCGACCCGCGAACTCGCGATCCAGATCGAAAAGGATGCCCGAGCCATCGGGCGGCACACGGGCCTGCGCCTGGCCCTGATCTATGGCGGCACCGACTATGACCGGCAGCGCGAATTGCTGAAGGGCGGTTGCGACGTGATCATCGCCACGCCCGGTCGGCTCATCGACTACTACAAGCAGCAGGTGTTCTCGCTGCGCGCGGTCGACGCGATGGTCGTGGACGAGGCCGATCGCATGTTCGATCTCGGCTTCATCAAGGACATCTATTTCCTGTTCCGCCGCCTGCCGCCGCGCGAGCAGCGGCAAAGCATGCTCTTTTCCGCCACGCTCAGCCATCGCGTGCTGGAACTGGCGTACGAGCACATGAACGAGCCGGAGAAGCTGGCGGTCGAATCGGACAATGTGACCGCCGATCGGGTGCGCCAGGTCGTCTATTTCCCCGCCAAGGAAGAAAAGCTGCCGCTCTTGCTGAACCTGCTGGAGCGTTCCGGCGCCGAGCGCAGCATCGTCTTCGTGAACACCCGGGCTGCCGCCGAGCGCGTCAGCGAGCGATTGCAGCGGCAGGGGATCCTGACCGGCATGCTGTCGGGTGATGTTCCGCAGAAGAAGCGCGAAAAGCTGCTGGCGCGGTTCCAGCGCGGAGGCCTCGAAGTGCTGGTGGCGACGGACGTCGCCGCGCGCGGACTGCACATCGACGCCGTCAGCCACGTATTCAACTACGACCTGCCACAGGATGCCGAGGACTACGTCCATCGGATCGGTCGCACGGCGCGGCTGGGCGCCGAGGGCGACGCAGTCAGTTTCGCATGCGACCTGTACGCCATGTCCCTGCCGGACATCGAGGCCTACATCGGGCAGAAAATCCCGACCGCCACGGTCACGCCGGATTTGCTGGTGTCACCCAATCCGCGACGCAACGCGGCCCAACTGGCGGCGCACGCGGCGGCTCACGGGGGGGCGGACGAGGATCTGCCGGAAGGGGCCGGCTCCGGCCCCACCCGGTCGGCATCAAACACGGGCGTCCCCTCGACCCGGTCTCGGACGTCGTCGCGCCGCCGCAAGGGCGAAGGCGAGGAGCGGCGATCCGGTGGCGCCCGCACGCACCGGAGCGTGACGCCTGCCGGTAGCCCTGCAGCGCCCGTCGGGGCGGAGGTTTCGGCGCAGGCCGAGGCCGGTGCCGCGCCCGTCGCTGGAACGGCGGCGCCGCCCGTGCGCAAGCGCAGGCGTCGTGGTGGTCGGGGGAGGCGGCACGAAGTGGAAGCGCAAAAGGCGGCCGCCGTTGCGGCTGCGCCGGTCCCGAGTACCCGTGTGCCCGCAGCGCGCCGCGGCGAACCGCGCGGGGCATCGCCGGCTGCCGTCCCCGCGCCCCATGCGCCGAAGCCCGGCTTCCTGCGCCGCATCGCGAGCCTTTTCCGACGTCGCTGAATGGTGGCGTCGGTGGCGTCGGCGGTTGCATGCGATGCCGTATGCTCTGCGGAGCGCACCGGAACGGCATCGTGATCCGATTCGAACAAGTCAGCAAACGCTACCCGGCAGGCGGTGCCGCGCTTGAGGGGGTCAGCTTCGCGCTGGAAGCCGCCGAAATGGCCTTCGTCACCGGCCATTCGGGCGCCGGCAAAAGCACGTTGCTGAAGTTGATCGGCTTGCTGGAACGTCCCAGCAGCGGCGCAGTCATGGTGGCGGGACGCAACCTGCGGCAAACGCGGGGTCAGGCCATTGCCCGGCACCGGCGCGCGGTGGGCATGGTGTTCCAGGACCACCGCGTTCTGCTGGACCGCACCGTGCAAGCCAATGTGGAATTGCCGCTGGTCGTCGCTGGCGTGCCTGGACCGGAGCGGGCCAGACGCGCGCGTGCCGCGCTCGACAAGGTCGGCCTGGGCGGCATGGAACAGCGATTGCCATCGAGACTGTCGACGGGCGAGCAGCAGCGCGTCGGCATCGCCCGCGCCATCGTCGCGCGCCCTCCCGTGCTGCTGGCGGATGAGCCCACGGGCAACCTCGATCCGCAATTGGCCGTGGAGATCATGCAGTTGTTCGCGGAGTTCCAGGCGATCGGCACCACCGTGGTGGTCGCGACGCACGACCTGCTCCTCATCAAGCGCATCCGCAAGCGGGTCCTCGTGCTGGACCACGGCCGGCTGGTCGATGACGTGCCCGCGGGCGAAGTCGCGGCATGAGCGCGACGGAAGGAAAACGCGTGCAGCCGGGGGCGGCGGTCGCGCGTTGGTGGCGAGCGCACCGATGGGCGCTCGGGCAGAGCCTCGCGCGGTTGCGCGAGCATCCGCTGGGGACGCTGCTGACGGTCGCGGTGATGGGATTGGCCCTGGCGCTGCCGCTCAGCTTTTATCTCGTGCTGGTCAACCTGGCGCATTTTGGCCAGGTGCTGGGCGAAGGGCAGTCGATCAATGTCTTCCTCGATGCCAGCGCGACGCCCGCCATGGCGACGTTGCTGGCGCAGGGCCTGCGGGCGGAGCCGGTCGTGGCCGCCGTCGTCGTGAAGTCGCCGCAGCAGGGTTTGGCCGAACTGGCATCACTGCAGGGATTTGGGCCGGCGATCGCGGCGATGCCCGAGAACCCTTTGCCTTGGGTCCTGGTCGTCGAACCGAGGGCAAGCGCCGGGACCGCCAATGTCCGGCGATTGGTGGCGCGCTTGCGCGCCGATGCGCGCGTGGCCCAGGTCCAGGACCAGGGACCCTTCCGTGATCGGTTGGCCGCACTGAGAGCCTTCGGCGGCCGGTTGATGCTGACGCTGGCGGCCTTGCTGGCGCTTGCGGCGATGCTGGTGGTTGGCGCGAGCGTGCGTAACGACATCCAGGGTCGTGCGCAGGAGATCGAAGTCCTGCAGTTGGTCGGTGCCGGCGCGTCCTTCGTGCGGCGTCCCTACCTGTATGCAGGTTTGTGGCTCGGCCTGCTCAGCGGACTCGTGGCGATCGGCGTGACGCTGGCGCTGGAGGCTGCGCTGGCGGGCCCTGCTGCCCGCCTGGACGCAGTGTGGGGGGGGCGCCTTGGCCTCGCGACGCTCGATCCGAGGCCGCTGTTGGTGATGGTGCTGGCGGCCGCTATGCTGGGCTGGCTGGGCGCGCGGTTGGCCAGCGCGCGTCATCTCGCGGTAAGCGAGCCTGGCTGATCGAGGCATGCATGAACGGCGATATCGCCAGTCACCTCCCTGCAGTTTCACCCCGCGTGATGGTCGTCGACGGGTCGCGCGTCGTCCGCCGGATGATCGAGCAATTGCTGCTCAAGGAGATTCCCGGCGTCGCGGTCGTCTCCTGCGGCAGTGGTGCTGAGGCGATCGCCGCCCTGCTGGAAGCGCCCGTGGATTTCGTGACCACGGCCCTGCGCCTCCCGGACATGGACGGGATCGATCTGGCGAAGGTGCTGAGGCAACAGGCGCGGCAGGCGTACATGCCAATCGTGGTGGTTTCCGGCGATGTCACCGAGCGCCTGCACGCGCGGCAGCTGGGCGATGACGTGACCGACTACTTCGACAAGTCGCTGGGATTCCCGGCGCTGGCAAGCTTCATCAGCGGCTACGTACGGCCGCAGCAACAGGCGAGTGGGACGGTCCTTTACGTCGAGGACAGCCGCGTGGTTGCGCTCGCGACCCGGCGAATGCTGGAAAAGTGCGGTTTGACGGTCTTGCATTCGATCAGCGCCGAGGACGCGCTGGCCCTTCTGGAGGCGGCTCGCGCGCAGGGTCATGTCGGCGCCGAGGTCGTTCTGACCGATGTGAACCTCAAGGGCGTGCTCTCGGGCGCCGACTTGATCGCCCGGATCCGCGGCGATTTCGGCTATGGCAAGAGCCGCTTGCCGATTCTCGTCATGACTGGCGACGACAATCCCCGCAACCAGGCGGCGTTGTTGAAGGCCGGTGCCAATGACCTGGTCCAGAAGCCCATCGAGGAGCGCTTGCTCGTGACCAAGCTGCTCTTCCAGCTGCGCCTCGCGCAGCATGTGCGTGAACGCGAGGGTGGGCAGGCCTGAGATGGCTGGGCTGCGGCTGGAAGCCAGTTGGAAGGCCGAGCTGGCTGATTGGTTCGAGCGCCCCGACATGCGCGCCTTGTCGGCGTTTCTTCATGCCGAGAAGGCGGCAGGCAAGGTGATCTATCCGCCGGGTCATGAGATTTTCGCCGCGCTCGACCAGACGCCCTTCATGCGGGTGCGCGTCGTGATCCTCGGGCAGGATCCCTATCATGGTCCCGGCCAGGCGCATGGGTTGTGCTTCTCGGTTCGTCCGGGCGTGCCGATCCCGCCGTCACTGGCCAACATCTTCGCGGAGCGGAAGCGCGACCTGGGGTTTCCGCCACCGGATCATGGCTGTCTGCTGCCATGGGCCCGACGCGGCGTGCTGCTCCTGAATGCCGTGTTGACCGTGGAGGCAGGGCGCGCCGGGTCGCATCAGGGTAGGGGGTGGGAAGGATTCACCGACCGCATCATCCAATTGCTGAACGAACGCAGGGAAGGGTTGGTCTTCATGCTTTGGGGCAGCCATGCCCAGGCCAAGGGAGCGTGGGTCGACGGACGCCGTCACTTGTTGCTGAAGGCCCCGCATCCGTCCCCCCTGTCGGCGCACCGGGGCTTTTTGGGCTGTGGCCACTTTTCCGCCTGCAACGCCTGGCTTGCCGGGCGCGGCGAGGCGGCCATGGATTGGTCCTTGCCACCGCGCGCGCAGCTGGACTGCTGAGGCACGACCCCCGCCCGGCGGGGCGAACGCCCGCGGATGGATCGGGGCGGCCGCCCCGGGCTTCGGCGGCGAAGTGGGGGTGCCCGTGTCCGGGGCCGCTCGGGGGTGGAGGCGCTGAGCGCCCCGGCGAGGGGACGCCGTTCCCGCCGGCCCGGCCAATCAGGGTGCATGGTGCCCGGACCGGTCGCGGCGGCATAACGGCGCGACCAAGGACCGCGGCATGCCGTCATCTGGCCTTCAGGCAGTATCGTGTACCATGTAGTTCAGTTATAGGCGGGGAGCGCCTGACCCACGGCATTAGCACTCATTGTTCGAGAGTGCTAGCATTGCCTCAAACGAGGAGTTCACCCATGAACCAAGCTCTGGCGGCACGCTCGTGGAATCTGCCCAGCCCAGTGGGCAGCCTCGATGCCTACATTGGCGCAGTGCACCGCATCCCCATGCTCAGCAGCGAGGACGAGCAGGTGCTCGCCCGCGATTACCGCGAGCGGGGGGATCTGGAGGCCGCGAAGGCGTTGGTCGTGGCGCACTTGCGCTTCGTCGTCCATGTCGCCCGGGGCTATTCGGGGTACGGCTTGCCTTTGGGCGACCTGATCCAGGAAGGCAACATTGGCTTGATGAAGGCGGTCAAGCGCTTCGATCCCGACATGGGGGTTCGACTGGTGAGCTTTGCCGTGCACTGGATCCGTGCCGAAATGCATGAGTACATCCTGCGCAACTGGCGCATCGTCAAGGTGGCGACCACCAAAGCCCAGCGCAAGCTGTTCTTCAACCTGCGCAAGAGTAAGAAACGCCTCGGCTGGCTGAATGCGGAGGAAGTGCGCGTCGTTGCGAAGGACCTTGGCGTTCCGGAAGCGACCGTCCTGGAAATGGAGGCGCGCATGAACAACTACGACGTCGCCTTCGATGCGCCGGCGGACGCGGATGACGACGCACCGCCCGCGCCCGCGTTGTACCTCGAGGACCATGGCGCGGACCCCTATCGCACGCTCGCCGAGGCCGACCAGGAAGGCCGGGACCTGGACAGTCTTCAGCATGCGCTGGGCCGGCTGGATGCGCGCGCCCAGGACATCATCCGTCGGCGCTGGCTGGACGCGGACAGCAAGGTCACGCTGCAGGACCTGGCCGATGAGTATGGCGTTTCCGCCGAGCGCATTCGCCAGATCGAATCGGCTGCCCTGAAAAAGATGCGAGCCAGCTTCGCGGCCTGATCGTCAAGGGCGGCAGGCCTCGTGCTGGCCTGCCGCCCAGACCAAGCCCATCGCTCCGCGCGCTGGCCGCCGTCGCGGGACGTGACGCTTCCTAACCACGGTTCGCCCGCTCGCCCTTTCGGCGGATGCTGCATTGCGCCAATGCTTCGGGTAGGCTCGGTCCTCTGGAGGTGAGCATGCCCGTGCCGCAGACGTTTCTGCTGGATTTCGACAGTACCCTCGTAGGCGCGGAATCGCTCGAGGTCATGGCCGAGGTCTGTCTGCCCAATGACGACGCCGGCGGGGCGAAGCGTCGACGCATTGCCGAACTGACGGCTGCCGGCATGGAAGGCCGAATGGATTTTGGCGACGCACTGCGCGCGCGCATGTCCCTGTTGGACATCCGCCGAGACCAGCTGCCCGATGTGGTCGCCCGGCTGATGGCGGCCGTCAGCCCATCCTTCCGTGCCAACCGCGCGTTTCTGAAGGAGCATGCGGCGCGCATCCACGTGCTCTCGTCGGGCTTCGTCGAATTGATCGTCCCGGTGATCGAGTCCCTGGGCCTGCGTGCGGAAAACGTGCACGCGAATCGATTGCTTTTCGATGAAGACGGTCGTTCGCTGGGCTACGACGAACACAATCCCCTGGCCAGCGCGGGCGGCAAGGTCGCGCTGTTGCGCAGCCTTGGCTTCCCGGCCCCGCGCGTGCTCGTCGGGGATGGCTGGAGTGACTGGGAGGTTGCGAACGCCGGCTTGGTCGAGCGCTTTTACGCCTACACGGAACACGTGCGGCGGGAAAGCGTCCTCGCCCGCTCGGAGAGGCAGGCGGCGAGCTTCGATGAGGTGCTCCACGACCTGGGATTGCGCGGCATCCATTCCTACCCGAAGAGCAAGCTCAAGGTCCTGCTGCTCGAGAACATCCATCCCTGTGCGGTCGAGGCATTCACCCGCGCCGGCTACACCGTGGAGACCGAGGCCGGCGCATTGGACGAGGAACAACTGGCCGCTCGCCTCGCGGACATCGCGGTTCTCGGCATCCGCTCGAAGACCCGGCTGACAGGCAAGGTGCTTGGGCAAGCCAGGCGTTTGGTCGCCATTGGCGCATTCTGCATCGGCACGAACCAGATCGATCTTGCTGCCGCGCGTTCGCGCGGGATCGCCGTGTTCAACGCGCCCTACAGCAACACGCGCTCGGTGGTCGAGCTCGCGCTCGCCGAAATCATCCTGCTGCTGCGCGGATTGCCCGAGAAATTGCGGCAGATGGACCGCGGCATCTGGGACAAATCGGTCGGGCCGGCGCGGGAGGTGCGCGGCAAGACGCTGGGCATCGTTGGCTACGGCAACATCGGCATGCAATTGTCGGTTCTGGCGGAAGCGGCCGGGATGCGCGTGCTCTATTTCGACCTCGCCGAGCGGCTGGCCCTGGGCACGGCCCGACGCGTCCCCGGGTTGCATGAGCTGCTCTCCGCGTGCGACGCCGTGAGCCTGCACGTCGATGGCCGTGCCGAGAACCGGAACCTGTTTGGAGCGGCGGAATTCGCCGCGATGCGCAAGGGCAGCGTGCTGCTGAACCTGTCGCGAGGGCACGTGGTCGACCTCGACGCGTTGGAGGAAGCGCTGGATTCCGGACATCTCCGCGGAGCGGCGCTCGATGTGTTCCCCGAGGAGCCCGCGCGCAACGGCGATCCCTTCCGCCACCCGCTGCGCGAGAATCCGCGCCTCCTGCTGACGCCCCACATCGGCGGCAGCACCCTGGAGGCGCAGGAGGACATCGGGCGCTATGTTGCCCAGCGTCTGATCGACTATCTGGACACGGGCAGCACGGAAGGTGCCGTCAACGTGCCCGCGCTACGGCTTCCCCCCCAGGAGCGGGCCCATCGCCTGGTCCATTTGCACTTGAATCAGCCCGGAGTCCTGGCGCGCATCAACGAAGCGTTGAGTGCGCACGGCGCCAACATCCTGGGCCAGTACCTCAAGACCGACGGCGACGTGGGCTACGTCATCACCGATGTCGACCGCGATTATTCGCCGGCGCTCCTGGACGCCATCAAAGCGGTTCCCCATACGCTGCGTTTCCGCGTGCTCTACTGAGACAAGGCCGGCCGGCGCATTCGGGGTCGGGCCTGGTTGCCGGTTCAGTCCAGCGCATAGCCGAACTGCTGGCGGAACTGCTCGGCGAAGGCATCCCAGCTGAAGCGCTGGTTCTGGGTTCCCGGATACTCGATCTTCAGGGCACCCATCAGTGACGCCATGCGGCCTGCAGTTGGCCAGTCGGCACCTTGCATCAGGCCATGGATCAGGCCGGCTCGATAGGCGTCGCCGCATCCGGTCGGATCGCTGATGCGGCGTTCGTGGGCCGGCGGAATCTCCGTGACGCCACGACGCGTATGGATCAGCGAGCCATGCGGTCCACGGGTCACGATGTAGGCATCCACCCGCTCGGCGATCTGCTTCTCGCTCCAGCCCGTCCGTTGCTGCAGGAGCTGCGACTCGTAGTCGTTCACCGTCACGTAGCGCGCCTGCTCGATCAACGATTTGAATTCCTCGCCGCTGAACAGCGGCATGGCTTGGCCGGGATCGAAAATGAACGGGATGTCCCGCTCGGCGAACTCGGTGGCATGTTGAAGCATCGCCTCGCGCGAGTCGGGTGCGACAATCCCGAACGAGACGTCGGGGACGTCGCGGACATGGCATTCCACGGAGCGCATCATGGCGCCGGGATGGAAGGCGGTGATCTGATTGTCGTCGAGATCGGTGGTGATGAATGCCTGGGCCGTAAACAGGTCGGGGATCTCGCGGACCTGGTCCAGACGGATTCCGCAGGCTTCGAAATGCCGTCGGTACGGCCCGAAGTCCTGGCCCACCGCCGCCATGGGGGCTGGATCGCCCCCCAGCAGCTTGAGGTTGTACGCGATGTTGCCCGCGCAGCCTCCGAACTCGCGGCGCATGCGGGGGACCAGGAAGGCGACGTTGAGGATGTGGACCTTGTCCGGCAGGATGTGGTTCTTGAACTGGTCCTGGAACACCATGATGGTGTCGTAGGCAAGTGAACCGCAAATCAGGGCGGACATCGGTACTCCCGGGGGCATGGGGCGGCCGCGCATGGTAGCGCCGCACCCCCGGAACATGCCAAGCCGGCCACAGGACCACGAGGGGGACAAGGTTTTCTTAACTACTTCGTCCTTGCTGCGGTAGATGGGTGTGCCTAGACTGTCGGGCTTCCCCGCTGTCACCGCCGGACCCGGACATGTTCAAGAAACTGCGTGGGGTCTTTTCCAATGACCTCTCGATCGATCTAGGCACCGCCAACACGCTGATCTACGTCCGCGGCGAGGGGATTGTGCTGAATGAGCCCTCCGTGGTGGCGATGAGGCAGGATCGTGCGCACGGCGGTCCGCGCACGGTTGCCGCGGTGGGCTCCGAGGCCAAGCACATGCTGGGCCGGACGCCAGGCAACATCGTCACGGTGCGGCCGATGAAGGACGGCGTGATTGCCGACTTCACCATGACCGAGGCCATGCTGCAGCATTTCATCAAGCAGGTGCATCGCGCCCGCTTCCTGCGGCCAAGTCCCCGGGTCCTCGTCTGCGTGCCTTGCGGGTCAACGCAGGTCGAGCGGCGCGCGATCAAGGAGTCGGCCGAGGGGGCAGGCGCGCGGGATGTATTCCTGATCGAGGAGCCGATGGCGGCGGCCATCGGGGCGGGACTGCCGGTCCATGAGGCTCGTGGATCCATGGTGCTGGACATCGGTGGCGGTACATCCGAGGTCGCCGTGATTGCGCTCAACGGCATCGTCTACTCGCAGTCGGTGCGGATCGGCGGCGATCGTTTCGACGAAGCCATCATCAATTTCGTTCGCCGCACGCGCGGAACGCTGATTGGCGACTCCACGGCGGAACGCATCAAGTTCGAGCTCGGTTGCGCCTATCCGCAGAGCGAGATCAAGGAGCTCGAGGTTTCGGGCCGCAATCTCGCCGAGGGCGTGCCGCGGGTGTTCACGCTCAACTCCAATGACGTGCTCGATGCGTTGCACGAACCCCTCCAGGGCATCGTGGCGGCGGTGAAGTCGGCGCTCGAGCAGACGCCCCCCGAATTGTGCTCCGACGTCGCCGAACGGGGCATCGTCCTTACCGGTGGCGGAGCGCTGTTGCGCGATCTGGACAAGCTGATCGCCAAGGAGACCGGACTGCATGTGCACGTGGCGGACGATCCGCTGACGTGCGTCGCCCGGGGAGGCGGCCGGGCGCTGGAACTGATCGACCAGCACGGCAGCGACTTCTTCACGTACGAATAGGCGGGGTAGCCACGCGCGGCCATGGCATTGTCCCGCGACGGATCCCCGGGCTGGTCAGCTTCAGCGGCCGGAGGCACCCTGCGTCTGGCGGGGTACCTTCTGCTGGCCGGCGCGCTGATGATGCTGGATCGGCACAACGCGTGGTTGCCGCGGCTGCGCAGCTCCGGGGACATGGTCGTGCAGCCGCTGTGGCGGCTTGCCGGCGCGCCGGCGCAATGGTTCGAGGATGCGCGTGTGCGGCTCACGAGCCAGGCCGCCCTGCGCAGCGAGAATGCGAAGCTGCGGGATGCGCTGCTTCTCGCCAACGTCCGCATTGCGCGCATGCGGGCGCTCGTGCGCCAAAACGACCAGCTCAAGCGATTGCTGGATGCGGCCGAGATGTTGCGGATGCAGGGCCAACTGGCCCGCGTCATCGACATCGACCTGGATCCCAACCACGGACGCATCGTGATCAACCGCGGCGCGCGCCAGGGTGTTCGCGTGGGCCAGCCGGTGGTTGATTCGCACGGGGTGATGGGGCAGGTGATGGAGGTCCTGCCGGATACCGCCGTGGTGCTGCTGATCACGGATCCCAGCGGGGCATTGCCCGTGACCGATGCGCGCAGCGGCGTGCGGGCGCTTGCCTATGGCAGCGGGCGCGGGGAGCGCCTGGAGCTACCGAATCTGCCGATCAACGCGGACGTGCGCGTGGGAGACGAACTGCTCAGCTCGGGGCTTGGCGGCCGCTTTCCATCAGGGTTTCCAGTTGCCCTGGTGACCGCGCTCGCGCCGGACCGGTCCGACAGTTACCTGCGCGCCGAGGCGCGACCGCTCGCGCACCTGAATCGAAGCGACCACGTGCTGCTGCTGCGGGACCTTGCCGAACCTTTTGGCCCTCCCGCGCCGGCGACGACGGCGGGGCCGCCGGGCGCGTTGGTCCGCCCCGCGGCGGCGGTCAGCGCGCAAGCGCCTCCTTCGCAACCGGGAGGAGCGCCGTGATCCGCGCCAACTGGCAGCGCGGGGTTTGCTACCTGAGCCTGGGCGCCGCGGTCTTCCTGCTCCTGCTGCCCCTGCCGCCGGCCCTGTTGCCGCTGCGCCCCTGGTGGCCGGCGCTTGTCTTGCTGTACTGGGTCCTCGAAGCGCCGCAATACATCGGGCTCGGCACGGCGTTCGTCACGGGATTGTCGGCTGATGTACTGGCGGGCGCCCTGCTGGGCGACCAGGCGCTGCGGTTGGTGGTCATCGCCTTTCTGGCCCAGCGGTTCCGTGCGCGCCTGCGTTTCTTCCCGATGCCGCAACAGGCCGCCACGGTGCTGCTTCTGCTGCTCAACGACTGCCTGCTGCGCTGGCTCATCCGCGCCTTTGCAGGCATGTCGGCACCCTCGGCGTTGGCCTGGATCTCGCCGATGGTCGGTGCCTTGGCGTGGCCGTTCGTCTTCCTGGTCCTGGACGGCCTTCGCGCGCGCGCGCGCGCGCGCGAACCATGAAGCGCGGGGCGAATCCGCTTCGCAACAGTGGCGAGGAGCAGCGCCGCTTCGCGCGCCGCGCGTGGGCGAGCCTCGCCGTGGTGGTCGTGGCGCTTGCCGGGCTGGCTGGGCGCTTCTTCTGGCTTCAGGTTGTCCGGCACGCCGAATTCGTCACGCGGGCCAATGACAACAGCATTCACGTGCGCTTTCTCGCGCCACCGCGCGGCATGATCTTCGACCGCAATGGCGCTGTGCTGGCGCAAAACGTGCCGGCCTACCGGCTTGAGGTCATTCCGGACCAGGTTCGCCACATGGATGCCATGCTCGCCCGCCTGGGTACGGTCGTGCCGCTCTCGAACGATGACCTGACCCGCTTCCGCGAAGCGCTCAAGCAACACCGCAGTTTTCAGGGGGTGCCGTTGCGGAATCGGCTCAGCGAGGATGAAATCGCCCGTTTTGCGATCAATCGCTGGCGCTTTCCCGGTGTTGAAGTCCGGCCTTACCTGCGTCGCTATTACCCGTTTGGCGCGCTGACCGCGCCGGTTGTGGGCTACGTCGGCAGCGTCAACGAACGCGAGGCGACGCGGTTGCAGGGCACACCGTGGGCGGACATGAACCAGATCGGCAAGACGGGCATCGAGCGCGAATACGAAAAGCTGCTCCGTGGCACGCCGGGCTACGAATTGGTCGAGGTCAATGCAGACGGGCGGCCCGTACGGATACTCGATCGGGTGCCGCCGCGCCCCGGCAAGAACCTCTACCTGACCTTGGACATGGCCATGCAGCAGGCGGCCTATGCGGGATTGCGCGGACGTGCCGGTGCCGCGGTGGCGGTCGACCCGCGCAATGGCCAGGTGATGGTGCTGGTCAGTTCACCCAGCTACGACCCCAATCTGTTTGTCGGCGGCATCAGCGAGGCCAACTACCGGATGCTGCTTGACGACCCGCATCACCCGTTGCTCAATCGCGCGACGGACGGGACCTACCTGCCGGGCTCGACGGTGAAGCCATTCCTGGCTGTCGCCGGACTGGAGATGGGCTTGCGCACGCCGCAGGACACCGTGGATTCGGTCGGCGAATGGCATATCCCGGGTGTCGCCGGCCGAGGCTACCGTGACGATGTCCAGGGAGGCGTCGGCATCGTCGACCTGTCCGAGGCGATCGAGATGTCGGTCAACACGTATTTCTACAAGCTTGCCTACGACATGGGCATCGATCGGCTGAGCAAGGCCATGGCGGCTTTTGGTTTCGGGCAACCCACCGGCATCGACCTGCCCCACGAGGCAAGCGGAGTCTTGCCTTCGCGGGCCTGGAAGGCGGCGACCCAGAAGCGCCCTTGGTACCTGGGTGATACGGTCATCAGTGGCATTGGCCAGGGGTACTGGCAGGTGACGCCGCTGCAACTCGCCAACGCGCTGACGACGCTGGCGGACTTCGGCCGCCCGCAGCACCTGCACCTGTTGCTTGCCACGCAGGATGGCGCTCGTGCCCCCATCCTGCCGGTGGCGCCGGCAGCACCGGAGGCGCCGGTGATTGCCCGACGCGTGGATTGGGACGCGGTCACCCGGGGCATGGTCCGGGTTGTCAACGGCGCGCGCGGGACGGCGCGCGGCCTCGATGTGGGTTTTCCGTATCGGATCGCCGGCAAGACGGGGACCGCGGAAATCCTCTCGCGCACCACGCATGCATGGGACAATCGGCTGTCGACCAGCGAGCTTGCCCTTCGCCATCGCGCGTTGTTCATCGGGTTCACGCCTGCCAGCGATCCGCGCGTTGCGGCGGTTGCCGTCCTGGAGCGCGCTGCCTGGGGCGGGCGGGATGCCGCGCCGATCGTGCGAGACGTGTTCAACGCCTGGGCGAAGCAGCGGCATCTGCCGTTCATTCCCTTGCCTGGTGACGTGCTTCCCGCCTACGCCCCGCTGGCGTTGCCACCAGGACAGGTATTGCCCCCTGTTCCGCCGGCCCGTTCACTGCCTGCCGAAGGCAGCGTCCTGGATCATCCGGCCGCAGCCCGGAGAGCCTTGCCATGAGCCGCCTCTGGTTGCGCGTCGACGTGGCGCTGCGCCGCTTCCTCCTGCGTCCCCGCGTGGATGTGCCACTGCTCCTGGGCCTCCTGGCGCTCATGGCGACGGGGCTCTTTTTCCTTTCCAGCGCGGCGGACCTGGCCTGGCGGACGATCGGTGCGCAAGCGCTGCGCTTCGCGATCGGATTCGCGCTGCTGCTGGGGATCGCGCGCGTGCCACCGGCGCAATTCCGCCGCTGGACGCCATGGCTGTACCTGTCCAGCGTGCTGATGCTGGTCCTCGTGCTCCTCGCCGGGGAAGGCTCTGGCGCGGATCGCTGGTTGAACCTCGGCATCGTGCGCTTCCAGCCATCCGAGCTCCTCAAGCTGACCATGCCGATGATGGTGGCCTGGTTCCTCGCGCAGCGGCCCTTGCCCCCGTCCTGGCGTGACATGGCCGTCGTGCTCTTGTTGATCGCGATTCCGGCATTGCTGATTGCCAAGCAGCCCGATCTGGGTACCGCCATGCTGGTGGTGGCCGCGGGCGGATTCGCGCTCTTCCTGTCCGGCCTCACATGGCGCCGCATTGGCTTGATGTTCGCTTTGCTGACATTGCTCGCGCCGTTGGCGTGGCACCACATGCACGACTACCAGCGCGAGCGCGTGCTGACGCTGTTGAATCCGGAGTCCGACCCGCTGGGGACGGGCTGGCACATCATCCAGTCCGAGATTGCGGTGGGTTCGGGTGGGGTTTTTGGCAAGGGGTTCATGCGTGGAACGCAGGCGCAGCTGGAATTCCTTCCGGAGCACACCACGGACTTCATTTTTGCGGTGGTGGGCGAGGAATTCGGATTGGTCGGCGTCACCCTGCTGCTGGCCATCTACCTGTTCGTCATCGGTCGCAGTCTCTGGATTGCCGTGAATGCGCGGGATACCTACGCCCGGCTGCTCGGTGGGTCGCTGGCGCTGAGTTTCTTCGTCTACGTTCTCGTCAACGGAGGCATGATCAGCGGTCTTCTGCCCGTGGTCGGGGTGCCGTTGCCGCTGGTGAGTTACGGCGGCACTTCGGCGGTGAGCCTCCTGGCGGGATTTGGCATGCTCATGTCGATCCACGCACACCGCAAGCTCATGCGGTGAGGCCCGCAGAAGATCCATGCCGAGATCGCAAGCGCGGCGCCGGCAGGGAGGGCCATGGAGCGCGTGCTACGCTGGCTGGCGTCGCGATTCGGCAGCCGCCATGTCCGGGAAGGCGACGCCGGAGCTGACCATGAAGGCCTGCACAGGACGTTCGATGCCTCGCTCCATGCGATCACTGCCGATCCTGCTGGTGGCCTTGCTCTGCGCGGGCTGCGCCACGCGTCCGCCGCGGCCCCGGCCCGCAACTGTTGCCTCGGCGGCCCAGCCTGCCACGGAAGGGGGGG
This sequence comes from Pseudomonadota bacterium, assembly GCA_021795435.1. Taxonomy (GTDB): domain Bacteria; phylum Pseudomonadota; class Gammaproteobacteria; order Xanthomonadales; family Rhodanobacteraceae; genus Metallibacterium. The sequence continues at coordinate 15,218 of JAJYPJ010000004.1, read as the reverse complement.
CACCCCGGGTGATCGCCCGCCACGGACGATTCGCAGTCGCGCCGGTGCAATCTGCGCAGGCCCTGCGTGCGGCCTTCGTGGCTTCGCTGTTGCACGATCACCCCGAGCTGGATCGCGCGCACATCCTTGAGCTCCTGGGGGATGCGCGGGTACAGCCCTCGATTCTGGCGGCGATGGAGCGGCCGGCGGAAGCCAGGCCGTGGAAGGATTACCGGCCCATTTTCCTGGGGCGAAAGCGCATTGATGCGGGTGTCGCCTTCTACCGACGTCACCGCGCGCTGATCGACGGCATCGCGGGCCGCTACGGCGTGCCGCCGTCGGTCCTGGTCGCCATCCTCGGAGTGGAAACGTACTACGGTCGCCAGACGGGCGGCTATCGCGTGCTCGATGCGTTGTATACGCTCGCTTTCCATTACCCGCCTCGCGCGGCGTTTTTCCAGAAGGAGCTCGCCGTTTTCCTTAGCCTGCCGCGCAGCCTGCTGCCGGGGCCGCGGGCCTCGCTTCGAGGCTCGTACGCGGGCGCGATGGGCTGGTGCCAATTCATGCCCTCGAGCTTCGCGGCCTATGCGGTCAGCGCCAGCGGGAGCGGTCCAGCGGATCTGTGGAACTCGTTGCCGGACATCCTGGCCAGCACCGCCCATTACCTGGCGGCGAACGGCTGGCAGCGAGGCGGCCCGATCGCGCGGCGCGCCCACGTCTTCGCGCGCCATGAGATGCCTTTCCTGGAGCACAGCGCGCCAATCCACAACCTTGCCGGCTTGGCAGCGCGTGGATTCACGCTGCCCGGGCGGAAATGGCCGGCAGCTACCCCGGCGACCCTTCTGCAAGTGCAAGGTCGTCAGGGCCCCGAATACTGGGTCACGTTCACCAACTTCCAGGTGATCACGCGCTACAACTCCAGTCCGCTCTACGCGCTTGCGGTGACGCAGCTCGCAGACGCGATCAGGCGCGGCGTGGCGCCCGGAGGGCCGCGCCGGTGAGGCACGCTCGCGCGCCGGCACTGCTGATCCTCGCGGCGCTGCTTCTTGCAGGCTGTGCTTCCTCGCCGCGCCGCGGTGGGCAGCGCTACGCGCAGGCACAGGACGGGGCACCGCGGGGCACGGTGCCCGATGTCGCCGCGATCCCGATGCCCGTGCCGCGGCCCCTGCCGCTGTCGCGTTTCGGCAACCGGTCGACCTACGAGGTCGATGGCCGCACGTATCATGTGCGGCCGTCGGCAGCCGGATACGACCAGCGTGGCATTGCCTCGTGGTATGGCACCAAGTTCCAGGGTTATCTGACCTCGAGCCTCGAGCCGTACGACATGTACCGGTTCACCGCCGCGAGCAAGGTGCTTCCGATTCCCAGCTATGCGCGCGTGACGAATCTGCAGAACGGGCATTGCGTCATCGTGCGGGTCAACGACCGTGGCCCGTTCGTCCCCAACCGCATCATCGATCTTTCGTACGTCGCCGCGATCCGGCTCGGCATCGTGCAGGCGGGGACCGGAATCGTCCGGGTCCAGGGTATCGACGCGGCGAATCCCGCCAGCGTGCGCGCGCTGGCATGCCCAGGCGCCGGTGCAGGGCCGGTGGCCGCTGCCGGTGGCGGGCACCCGCTGCTCTATCTGCAGGTTGGCGCCTTCCTCGAGCAAGCGAACGCTGAACGTGTGCAAGCCCGGCTTCGCGCGGGCGGACTGGAGAATGCGACCATTAGCTCGACAGACGTCCGCGGCCAGCGTTTCTGGCGCGTCCGCTTGGGACCATTGCCTGATGTTGCCGCCGCCGATGCACTGGCGCCGCGCGTCGAGGCACTGGGCCTGCCGACGCCGCAAGTCAGTATCGATGTGCGCAACCCCTGAATCCCGATTGCCCCCGACCCGACGGTTTCCGACACCCAGCCATGAATCAGCATCGCCCCTTCCTCAGTCCCCTCATTCTCGGCTTGTTCCTGTGCGCGGGAGCCGCCGGGGCGCAGCAGGTACCCAGCGCCGCCGTGCCCATGCCCCCGCGGCCGACCCTGGCCATTCCCCAGATGCCGACCCCGCCGCCGCCCGCGATCCAGTCGCCGTCCTATGTGCTGATGGATTACGAGACCGGCCAGATCATCGCGCACAAGGGCATGCATGAGCGCCTCCCGCCCGCCTCACTGACCAAGCTGATGACCGCCTATGTGGTCGATTCGGCTTTGGCAGCCGGCAAGGTCCACTGGGATGACAAGGTCTACATCAGCAAGCATGCGTGGCAGAAGGGCGGTGCCGGCACGGATGGGTCGACCAGTTTTCTCAAGTTGCACCAGTACTACCCCTTGTCGGAAGTCTACAAGGGCATGATCGTGCAATCCGGCAACGATGCGGCCATCGCGCTGTCCGAGCACGTTGCCGGAACCGAGGGTGCCTTCGTCCAGCTCATGAATGCGTATGCGCAGCGTCTGGGCATGCGGGGGTCGCATTTCTCGAATGCCAGCGGCTATCCCAAACCCGATCTTTACGTCACGGCCTACGACCTTGCCCTGCTTGCACGTGCGCTGATCCATGACTTCCCCCAGTACTACCAGGTCTACAAGATTCCGTCCTACACCATCGACGGTATCAAGCAGGCCAATCGCAACCTGCTGTTGTATCGCGACCCTTCCGTCGACGGACTCAAGACCGGCAGTACCGCTGAGGCGGGCTTTTGCCTGGTCGCATCGGCGAAGCGCGATGGCCAGCGACTGATCGCCGTCGTCATGCGAACCGGCAGCCTTGCCGATGCCGCGACCCAGGACGATGCGCTCTTCAACTACGGATTCCACTTCTTCGCGACGCACACGCTTTATCCGGCCGGCAAAGTCCTGGCCGAGCCAAGGTTATGGAAGGGCTCGCGCGACCATCTGCAGGTCGGCGTCGCGGCTCCCGTCGAGGTCACCATCCCGCGAGGCCATTACCGGGATCTGAAGGCCAGCATGCGCATCCCCGCGCTCCTGATCGCGCCGTTCCGCAAGGGTGAGCGTATTGGCACGCTGGAGGTCAGCCTTGATGGCAAGCTCCTGGCCCAGGCGCCGCTGGTCGCCCTGCAGGCGGTTCCCGAGGCTGGCTGGGCCGGACGCCTATGGGACAGCCTGAGGCTATGGTGGTCGGGCAGCAAGGGGGCCAATCCTGCGCCGGCGCCCGCAGGGACGAAGTCGTGAACAGCGACGCCGCCTGCGCGCTGCTGCCGGGGGATGGCTTTCACTTCCCCGGGGAGTTCGAGATCGCGGCAATGGGCCGCGCTGGCGTCGGGCTGGAGGCACGCGTGCCGGGCCTGTTGCGGCATGAGGCTGGCCTGAGCGTCGTCGAGGACTCGGTGAGCGTGCGGCCCTCCCGTGCAGGCCAGTACATCGCGGTGCGGGTCCGCTTCTTCGCCGCATCGCGTGCCGAGTACGAGCGGGCCCACGCCGTCCTGCGCGCTGACCCCGACATCCGCTACACGCTGTGATTACGGGAATTCAACGCATGATTTCCGGGCTGGAGGTACACTTGGCGATTCGCCGTACGCACGTGCGGCGGCGCAGCCCATGAGTGAACCGATCCTCCGCGTCCGTCGACTGGGATGCCGGCCCTACGAGCCGGTATGGCGTGCCATGCGCGCGTTCACCGATGCGCGGACCCCCGACACCCCGGACGAACTCTGGCTGTTGCAGCACGAGCCGGTATTCACGCTGGGCCAGGCGGGGCGAATGGAGCATGTGCTTGCCCCCGGCGACATTCCGGTCATCAAGGTCGAGCGCGGTGGCCAGGTCACCTACCACGGACCGGGGCAGATCGTGGGCTATCCACTGCTGGATTTGCGGCGGCTGGGGATTGGCATCCGCGATCTGGTCACGCGCATCGAGCAAGCCATGATCGATACGCTCGCCGGCTGGAACATCGAGGGTAAGCGGCGGGACGGCGCGCCCGGTGTGTACGTGGCCGACGCCAAGATCGGCGCGCTGGGCCTGCGGGTGCGGCGAGGCTGCAGCTTTCATGGCCTGGCATTCAACGTGGTCATGGACCTCGAGCCCTTTGGGCGCATCAATCCGTGCGGCTACCGCGGCCTGGCGGTCACCCAGGTCAGCGACTTGGGCGGGCCGGCCTCGGTCGAGGCGGTCGAGGCCACGCTGGCCGAGAATCTTTGTTCCCAATTCGGGTTGCGCGCATCGGCGGCCTCGCCGATCCTGCCCGCACCGACCGACGTGCCGGAATCCTTGGAATCATGACAGACAAGATCATCCCCGCCCGCGTGGACGCTGCCGCCGAAGCGGACGCACTGGTGCCCGGCCAGGGTCTGGTGGGTGCCGACAAGATTGCCGGCAATCGTGCCCACTTCCAGCCCGCGGAGCCGCTACGCAAGCCGTCCTGGATCCGCGTCCGCCTGCCGCAAGGCAATGCGGTCCAGCGACTGAAGTCGCGCTTGCGGGACAGCGCCTTGGTGACCGTCTGCGAGGAAGCGTCGTGCCCCAACATCCACGAATGCTTCCACAAGGGGACCGCCACGTTCATGATCCTGGGCGAAGTGTGTACGCGTCGCTGCTCATTCTGCGACGTGGCGCACGGCCGGCCGAAGCCGCCCGATGCGCTCGAGCCGCGACGCCTGGCGGCCACGATCGCGGATATGCGGCTGCGCTACGTGGTGATCACGTCCGTCGATCGCGATGACCTGGCCGACGGTGGCGCCGCGCATTTTGCCGCCTGCATCCGCGCCGTGCGCGAAGCCAGCCCATCCGTGCAGATCGAGATCCTCACCCCGGATTTCCGTGGGAAAGGGCGCATGCAGCGGGCGCTCGATGCGCTGGACTCGGCGCTGCCGGACGTATTCAACCACAACCTCGAAACGGTGCCTGCCCTGTACCGAGAGGTGCGCCCCGGCGCCGACTACCAGTGGTCGCTCGACTTGCTGAAGACGTTCAAGGCCAGGCATCCGGGGATTGCCACGAAGAGTGGCATCATGCTGGGGCTGGGTGAAACGCGCGAGCAGGTCATGGCCACGCTCGAGGACCTGCGCCGGCACGACGTGGACATGGTCACCATCGGGCAATATCTGCAACCATCGCCTCATCATCATCCCGTTTTGCGCTACTGGACGCCGGAGGAATTCGATGAATTGCACCGGGCCGGAATGGCGCTAGGCTTCCGACACGTCGCCAGCGGGCCGCTGGTGCGATCTTCCTATCATGCCGACGCGCAGGCCCACGCCGCCGGTTACCACGAGGTCAACTGAGTCATGCCGTCCTTCCGGCGCCTGCTGCCCACGCTGCTGGGCCTGAGCTGCACCCTGCTTGCTTCGCTTCCGCTGGTTGCGGCGCCCACCCCGCACGCTGGCGCCGCGGTCGCCGTCGGCACGCCATCGGATAACAGCCTCTGCGCACTGCCGGCCCGGGTACGCCAGGGCGAAGTAGCCAAGCGTCCGCTCCAGCCGACCGCGACGCAAGGCGAAGTGACCCAGCTGACGGCGCAGTTGCTGTCCCGGTATTCCTACGAGGCACTGCCGCTGGACCCGGCGATGGGTGAGCGGGTCTTCAAGGGCTACATTGATGCGCTGGACCCCGGAAAGCTGTTTTTCACGGCCCAGGACCTTGCCCGCTTCAAGCCGATCGAAACCCATCTGGCCGATGCGATCCTCAGCGGCGACCTGGCCGGCCCATTCCACATATTCAATGTCTACGAAGACAGCGTCGCACAGCGCGTGGCCTATGCCGAAGCGTTGATCAAGAAGGGCGGATTTGATTTCAACAGCAACGCGAGCTACGAGATCGATCGCGAGCACGCGCCCTGGGCCGCCAATGATGCGGCGCTGGACGTCCTTTGGCGCGAGCGCGTGATGAATGACTGGTTGCGCCTGAAGCTTGCGGGCAAGGGCGATGCCGACATCCGCAGCGTGCTGCAGAAGCGCTACCAGAATTATCTGGACCGCGTGCACGAGCTCGACAGCGAGGATGTCTTTTCGTATTTCCTCAACGCCTATGCACTGGCCAACGACCCCCATACCAATTATTTCGGACCGCGCGCCAGCGAGAATTTCGACATTTCGATGAATCTCTCGCTGGAGGGGATCGGTGCCGTGCTGGAACGGCGCGACGATTACACCAGCATTGCCCAGATCGTGCCGGGTGGACCCGCGTCGCGCTCCAAGCTGCGCGTTGGCGACCGGATCGTCGGAGTGGCGCAGGGTCTCAAGTGCCCGATGGTGGATGTCGTCGGCTGGCGCCTCGACGACGTGGTTGCGTTGATCCGAGGCAAGAAGAACACCGTGGTAAGGCTGGAGGTGATCCCGGGTGATGCCGGTCCGGACGCGAAGCACGAGCTCATCACCCTGACCCGCAAGAAGGTGACGATCGAGGAGCAGGCTGCGAAGAAGTCCATCATCAACGTGCGCGACCGTGGGCAGGCATATCGCATCGGCGTGATTTCGCTCCCGGCCTTCTACGAGGATTTTGCCGCGCGGCGGAAGGGTGATCCAAACTACCGGAGCGCGACCCGGGATGTCGCCAAGCTGCTGGTTGAGCTGAAAAAGGACAAGGTCGACGGCGTCATCATGGACTTGCGCAACAATGGCGGCGGATCGCTGACCGAAGCGACCGAATTGTCAGGCCTGTTCATCGGCAAGGGACCGATCGTGCAGGTCCGCGAAAGCAACGGCCAGGTTGACGAGCAGGACAGCGATCAATCGCGCGTCTGGAATGGCCCGCTGGCCGTCCTGGTGAATCGTGCCTCGGCCTCGGCTTCCGAGATCTTTGCGGCGGCGATGCAGGACTACGGGCGTGCGCTGATCATCGGTTCCAACACGTACGGCAAGGGCACGGTGCAGAATCTGGTCAGCCTGGACCGCATGGCCGGCACGCCTCACGCCAAGTTGGGCGACCTGCACATGACGATCGCGGAGTTTTTCCGGGTCAATGGCGGCTCGACCCAGCTCCGCGGCGTGACGCCGGACATCGAATTCCCCTACACGATCGATTCCAGCCAGTTTGGCGAATCGAGCAATCCTTATGCCTTGCCGTGGAGCCAGATCAAGCCAGCTCCCTACAAGCCCGTGGCGGACCTCAAACCGCTTTTGCCGATGCTGATCCGGGAACACGATGCCCGCACTGCCAAGTCGCCGGCCTGGCAGCTCATGCTCCAGGAAATCGCCGAAATCAAGAAACTGCAGTCGCAGACCAGCATTTCGCTGAATTATGCAGTTCGCGAGCGTGAGAGGACGCAGCAGGATGCCCTGCAAAAGCAATTCCGCGATCGCGAAAAGGCCATCGAGGATGCGCGGCACCCGGGCCGCGCGGCCCCGGCGCCCGCGCGGAGTTCATCGGCGTCGCCCGCGGAGCCGAGCAGCGCACGTGATGACGGACTTCAGGACGACGAGCGCTCGTTGCCTGCAGGCCCCGCGCACCGCCGGCGTGATGAAAGCAAGTCCGACACGATGCTCATCGAAGCCGCCCACATCCTGGGCGACGAGATCAACCTGCTGCAGCGCGATCCGAGGCTCGTTGACATAGCGCTGCCCGCGGGGGCCCGGATCCTGTCCTTGCCGCACGGCATTCCCCGGCACTGACGCCCGGGGGATGGCGTCGCCACTTCAGCGGGGCGGTTCCTGCAACGGGGTCGCGCCGACCAGCACGATGTCGGCGGGCCGGCGCGCGAACAATCCCACCGTGACCACGCCGGGAATCTGGTTGATTTCGCGCTCCAGGTCGAGGGGAGCGGTAATCCTGAGGTTGTGGACGTCGAGGATCCAGTTGCCGTTGTCGGTGACGGTTCCGTCGCGCCATACCGGTTGTCCGCCCAGGAGGACCAGTTGACGTGCCACCAGGCTCCGCGCCATCGGAATGACTTCGACGGGCAGGGGGAATCGACCCAGGACGTCGACCAGCTTGGTTGGATCGACAATGCAGACGAAGCGCTCCGCCGCCTCCGCGAGGATCTTCTCGCGAGTCAAGGCCGCGCCACCGCCCTTGATCAGGCGCTTCCAAGGATCGCATTCGTCGGCACCGTCGACGTACAGTGGAATGGGTCCGGTGGCATTGAGGTCGAGGACGGGGATGCCGGCGGCACGCAGCAGCGCGCTTGATTGCTCGGAACTGGACACGGCGCCCGCGATGCGCGCGCGCTGGCGCGCGAGGCCCTCGATGAAGAACCGGACGGTCGAGCCGGTTCCGACCCCGACGACGCTGCCCTCCTCGACATAGCCGAGTGCAGCCTCCGCGGCTGCACGCTTGCCTGCATCGGAATTGCTCGGGGCGTTCATGCGTTTTGCCTCTCGTGGGCCAGGATGATGCGCCATTGGCTGGTGGTTACGGGAAGGACCGACAGGCGGTTGCCGCGACGGGTGAGGGCAAAGTCGCCCAGGCGCTCGTCCCGCTGCAGGGCCGCCAGGGGGACCACGCGCGCGAGCTTGCGAACGAAGCGCACGTCGACGAGCCACCAGCGCGGTGCCGCGCGCGGGCTCCCGGCGTCGTAGTGGTTGCTGGAACGGTCGAATTGGCTGGGATCCGGATAGGCCTTGCTGGCGACCTCCGCGATCCCGGCCACGCCCGGCTCCTTGCAATTGGAGTGGTAAAAGAGAACGCCGTCGCCAATCCGCATCGACTCACGCATGAAATTGCGTGCCTGGTAGTTCCGAACGCCATCCCATGGCTCAACGCCCTTGCGGGCAAGATCGTCGATCGAGAAGACGGCCGGCTCGGATTTCATCAGCCAGTGCTGCATGGTTCCCCCTGCGCGCAGACGATGGTCTCGCGCTCTGTCAGCACGAAGTCCAGAGGCACGTCCCAGTCCTGGGCCTGGAGCCCGGGGTGATCGCCCCCGACTTCCTGCACCGCATAGGCGACGCCGCAAAGCCGGGGGCGTCCCGGCCGGGGTTGACGGCGCAGGAATGCGAACGTCGCATCGTAGAAGCCGCCGCCCGTACCCAGTCGCGTGCCGTCCCTGCTGAAGGCGATTACGGGCACCAGGACGACGTCCAGCGTTCGGGCGGCGCGGAGGTCGGCTTCAGGAACCCGGGGTTCGGGAATGCCGTAGCGATTGCCGCCCAGGGCCTCGCCGGTTTGCCAGCGGGCAAACCGCATGATGCGGCCCCGCCCGAGCACCGGCAGGTAGTAATCCATGCCGCGCGTCCGACACAGGGCAGGAACCTCGTGCAAAGGCAACTCGCCGTTGCACGCAAAGTAACCGGCAAGCCGACGGGCGTGGCCGAAGACGGATAGCCCGGCCAGTTGCATCGCGACGCCATGGCCAGCCTCGATGCGGACGTGGGCCGCCAGCGCGGCCCGGCGCGCCCGCATGTCGCTGCGCAGGCGTTGGCGGTGCGCTCGAAGTTCGGGATTGATTTCAGGCAATGTGCGTTCTCCGCGGTGCCGGTGCACGCCAGACGACCTTGATCCCAAGGATCAGGTGGGAGGGCTCAGACCACCCGCCAGGCTTTCCGCGCGAGGCGGACATGCACATCAGGCGATCGTTTCGCCGACCCGGGGTCGTTCAATAGGAACAAGGCAAATGCTGAGAGCGTGCTGTCGAGCACCGCAGAGAACACGATCGGGATTCTACCAAGCCGGCGATAAACCGCCAGTCATCACGGGCAATGGGGCGGGCCGGCGTTGCCTCAGCGTTCCGCGGGCAGGACCGCTTCCAGTTTGCGCCGCAGCAGACCGAGGCTGTGGCCCAGTTCCCGCTCCCGCTCGGCGTGGCGCTCGCGCAGTTGGACGAGGTCGTGGGTCAGGCTCAGCGCAGCGAGGACTGCCAGGCGGTCAAACCCGACCGTACGCGTGGTTCCGCGCAGCTCGCGCATCTTCTGGTCGAGCAGGTTGGCTGCGGCCGTCAGTCCGGCCCGCTCGTCCTCGGTGCAGCTGACAAGGAACTCGCGATCCAGAAGTCGGACGGTGACGGGGATTGCAGCCATAGTTCAGTTGCCTTGGGGTGCCTGCTCGAGCGCGCGCAGCCGCTGGATCATGGCTTCGATCCGGGTGCGCGCCATGTCGTTGCGCGCAACCAGCTCGGCGCGTTCGCCAGCCAGCTGTTCCTGGGCATGCCGCAGGCTGTGATTCTCTTCCGCAAGGCGACGCTGCTGCTGCAGTGCGCGTTCAGCCAACGCGTGCAGGGTCTCAAGCTCGGCGCGGATCGGGTCGGCGGCAGACATGGCTCACAACTCTAACAGGTACATCGGTATCGGAGAGCGGGAGATCACGCGCGCGCGGTGCTGCGCCGCGCGCGGTGCTGGTGAATGAACCGGAAGCAATCGGGTCCCGGCATGGGTTGCGCGAAGTGATAGCCCTGGATTTCGTCGCAGTCCTTTTCGCGCAGATATTCGACCTGGTCTTGCGACTCGACCCCCTCGGCCACGACGTTCAGGCCCAACGCATGGGCCATCAGGACGATGGTGCCAAGGATGGTTTCGTCATCGGGGCTCAGCGTGAGCTTGGCCACGAACGTCTGGTCGATTTTCAGTGTGTCCAGCGGCAGCCGCTGAAGGTATGCAAGCGAGGAGTAGCCCGTGCCGAAGTCATCGATGGCCAGCGTCACCCCGACGTTGTTGATGGTCTCGAGGATCGCCCGCGATCGTTCGGGGTCCTGCATCAGCATGCTTTCGGTGAGTTCAAGCTCGAGAATCTGCGGTGGCAGACGGTGGCGCTCGAGCGTCTCGAACAGGTAGCTGCTGAAGTCACCGCGGCCTAGTTGCGCCACGGAGACATTGACCGCCATGGTCACGTTGTCCAGCCCCGATTCCCGCCATTCCGCCAGTTCGCCGCATGCGCGCTCGATGACGAACTCGCCGAGCGCGCCGATCAGGCCGATCTCCTCGGCGAGGGGAATGAACAGGCTGGGGGGAATTTCGCCAAACTCTTCGCTTTGCCAGCGCAGCAGGGCCTCGACGCCGGTGATGCGGTCCTCCAGAAGGCTCAGCTTGGGCTGGTAGACGAGATGCATTTCCTCGCGCTTGAGGGCTCGCTGCAACGCGGCGATCAGATCGGCCCGCTGGCGCACCTCGGCGTCCAGCGCCTCCGTATAGACCGAGTAAGTGTTGCGCCCCCGTTCCTTGGCGCGATACATGGCGATGTCCGCGTACTTGAGTAGGTCGGTGGGCACCTGTCCGTGGTTCGGGTACAGGGCGATTCCGATCGACGGCGTGATCTGGGCCTCCCGACCGTCGCCGAGGTCCATCGTCTCGCCGAAGATCTCCAGGATCTTGCGGGCGACGTCTTCCGCATCGGCGGTCCGGGCCACCCGTTCCAGAACGATCGTGAATTCATCGCCGCCCAGTCGCGCGACGGTGTCATCGTCGCGGACGACGGCGCGCAGGCGCCGTGCCGCCGCTTGCAGCACCCGGTCGCCCACGCTGTGGCCATGCGCGTCATTGACATGCTTGAAGCGATCCAGGTCCACGAACAGCGTCGCGACCAGGCGCCCGGTCTGGCGTGCGCGCAGGATCGCGTCGCCCAGGCGCTCGGTGAGCAGGGTCCGATTGGGCAAGCCCGTGAGCGGGTCATAGTTGGCGAGATAGTGCAGTTCCTGCTCCGCCCGGCGGCGAGCCGTCACATCGCTGAGTACGGCCACGAAATGCGTCCGCTCCCCGTGGCTGTCCCGGATCTCGTTGATTTCGATGCGACACAACACCGGTTCGCCATCGCGCTTGCGCTGCCACAACTCGCCCCGAAAGTGGCCGCTGGCATCGAGCTGGGCGCGGACGTGCTGGCTGGCCTCGGGTTGATCCTGGCTGTCGAGCAGCCCGGCTGACCTGCCGATGATTTCGTGCTCGGCATACCCCGTCATGCGGGTAAAGGCCGGGTTGACGGCCACGAAGCGCATCTGCGCATCGTGGACTGCCACGGCCTCGCCCATCGAGCGGACCACCAGGTCGGCAATCGAGTGCTCGCGTTCGCGCGTCAGCTCGGCGCTGATGTCGCGCGATGTGCCGATCACGCGCAGGGGCCGCCCATGGGCATCCATGTCGCTGACCTTGCCGCGCGCGCGGACCCATATCCACTGGCCGTCACCCGCGCGAAGGCGATGTTCCGATTCGTAGTACGGGGTATTCCCGGACAGATGCTCGCCAAGCGCCGTTTCAAGTGCGGGCAGGTCGTCCGGGTGGACCGCGTAGCGGCGCCAGTCGTCCAGCGTCATGACATCTTCCCGGGGGCCGCCGAGCAGGTTCTCGCTGCCCATTCGATGCAACAGTCCGCGTTGCAGGTCCAGTTCCCAGAGTGCATCGCCGGAACCCCACAGCGCCAATTTCAGGCGCTCCTCCCGTGCCGCACTCTCGCGCCGGTAGGTGCGTTCGCTCCGACGCCGCCCCCAGGCCATGCCCGTGAGCAGGAGGACCACGCCGCCGACCAGCAACGCGTAGATCGACCGCAGTGCCGGACTGTCCCACCAGGGCGGAACAATGACGATGGCGAGGTTGGCCGGAGGGCTGGCCAACCGTCCATCAGGCCAACTGCTGGCGACTTCGAATACATAGTGGCCGGAAGCCAGGCCACGGTACATCACCTCGTCGGACGCGGACACTTTGCTCCACGCCTTGTCGAGGCCGCGCAAACGGTATCGGTACAGCGTGGCACCCGGGTGCAAAAAGTCCAGGCCGCTGAAACTGATGCGGACGGTTTCGCCCTGCATGGCGTCCAGCAGCCCGTCCAGTGGCGCGGGCCGAGGCCCGCCATTGCCGAGGCGAACCGCGGAGAGATGCACGGTGGTCGGGACGGGCGGCTGCTCGCGCGTGGCCGCGCCAATGACAAAACCCTCGGGACCGCCAAAGGCGATGGCGCCATTGTCCAGGCGCGTGCAGGTGCCCGCATTCGACTCCAGTCCCCGGATGCCCGCGCTCTCGCCATAGCGCACGATGCGCCCGGTGGCGATGTCCAGCGCGCTGACGCCCAGGTTCGTGCCGATCCAGAGCATCCCGCGCGGCTGCTCGACCATGCAATAGATGATGTTGTCGGGAAGGCCCTGATGGACCCCGTAATGGACGAAGCGTGGCGGTCCCGCCGTGTTGCCGGCAAGTCGATCGACGCCCTCGACCGTACCGACCCAAAGCGAGCCGTCGGCGGTTCTCGCAACACTGAGTGCCGAGTCGCTGGCCAGGGTGTCGCGATGGCCAGGTTGATGCCGGATGAGTTGCAACTGTCCATGGCGCCAATGGATCAAACCCCCGTTCCCGGGCATCCACACGCCCCCGTGGGCGCCAGCGGCGAAGCCGAACACGTGCGGAAAGCGGCGCATGCCGGGCGGTGCCGGCATCCACTGCGGGGCGTTCATTCCTGGCCGCCAGCGCGCCGCCCCGCGCGTTGCGCCGGCGATCCACAACGTGCCGTCAGGCGCGCGCCAGACCGTAAAAAGCCATTGCCCGGGCGCGGGGTTGCCCGGGTCGGCGCGGTAGGCGAAGCGCGCTCGGCCCGTCGCCGGATTGAAGCGCAGCAGCCGCGCGGCATCGGTGGCCAGCCACAGCACGCCCGTGCCTGGATCGCGGACAATCCCTTCCACCGCGACTTGGCCTGGCGCCGGCATGGCCGACCCAGCCGGGCGCACGTGCGCTCCAGCGAGCGTCGGCAGGAGCAGCGGGGTGTAGTCGGACAAGAGGCGCGTGCGGGGGTCGTAGCGCATCAGCCCGGCGTGCGAGCCGACCCATACTTTGCTGCCGCCGGCGGGCGCGAGCGCCCGGACATAATTGGCATTGTCGGCGGGATCTCGCGAATCGGGCACGCTGACGGACTGGAACCGCGTGCCCATCGGATCCGTGTAGAGCAGGCCGTCCCAGCCGATCAACGCCCAGAGCGTGTTGTTCCTCGTGACCAGCAGTTGCCGGACGACGCCGGGCGGAAGGTCGCCAGCGGTGCCGTGGCGCGCGGGCAAGGTCTCGGCCTGTCCGGCGCGGTCCAATCGAATGAGCCCACCGCTTTCGGCTGCGATCCACACGGCGCCGCTGGCATCCTCGGCGAGTGCGTTCACGCCGGCGACGGAGCTGGTCGGCCAGCGCTTCGTCCATCCCGCGGGGCCCAGCTCGAAGAGTCCCCTGTTGGTGCCGACCAGCAGGTGACCCGCGTGGGTGCAAAGCAGCGCCTGTCCCGTGCTGAGGGCAGTTGCGCCCGGCAGCGCCAGGGCCGCTGCGCTGGGCGCGCGCAGATCCACGCGCCACAGGGATCCGGCGGCCAGGGCATAGGCGATGCCGCTTCCACAGGCCACCAGCGCGTGCGTGCCGTCGGCGTCCGCCGGTGCCCGCCACAGCACGCGCAATCGTGCCGGCCCCCCTTGCCAGAGGCTGATGCCTTCCGGTCCCGCCATCAGCAGGCCATTGCCTGCCACCCTCAGCAGGCTCGCGCCTTCGCCGGGTGCCCGGATGCCTGCGGGCACCGGCAGGAGGTGGCCGGTGGAATCGACCAGCCGCAGTCCGGATCCGATATTCTGGCCGCGGGCCCCATCGATCGAAAGCCAAAGTCGTCCATTTCCGGCGCCCGTCACGTCGCCGATCGCAACCAACGTTTGGCCGTGAGGCCCCTCCACTTCAGGGAACGGGATGACGCGCTGGCCGTCGTAACGGTAGAGCCCGCCGGGCATGGCGGTGATCCACAGGAATCCGTGGTTATCCTGGTAAATGCTGGCCATGCTCGACGGCTGGATGCCGTCGTGGATCCCGATGTGCTTGAAGTAGTAATGCGCCACGTCGACGGGATGGCGCGTCGGCAGCGAGGCCTGCGCGTTGCCGCGGGGTGCCGGCACGAGCATCGCCAGACCGAGCAGCAAAGCCAGCGATTGCACCACGCGCGAGAATAAGGCTGGCATCGCGGTCCGTCCCCCGAGTCGACCGAGTGTAGGCAATCCGCGCCCGAGCGGCTAGGCTGGCCGCACCGCGCGACCCGTGCGCCACGACGCTCCGGCCATGTCCGACCATCGACAGCCCGCCCGGGGGCGGGTACCCACAGCCCAGGGCCAGGGTCCCAAGGCAGCGCTGGACGCCGCCGAGGCGAGCGAGCTGCTCGGCGGCATCAGCGCACTGGCCTGCGTTCTCCCGCTGGATCAGGCCGCGCAGCTGCTGGACGAATGGCTCGCGACGGCCCATGGCGCCCCGGACCCGGGGTTGTGCGCCCAGGCCAGCGCGGCGCTGGCGGCCGCCGATCGATCGCTGCGCGCGGAGGCGCGCTACAGGCCGCCGTTGCCCGCTGGCGATGCGCCGCTCGCCGTGCAGGCCAAGGCGCTCGTGGATTTTTGTCGCGGCTTCCTCAGCGGCCTGGGCCTGGCGGGCGCCGGCCTGCACCAGCGATGGCCG
>JAJYPJ010000066.1 GCA_021795435.1 Pseudomonadota bacterium | reverse complement strand
GTCCGTGGATGGCGAATCGCGCCCACTGAAATAGGAGGACTCATGAAAAGCACCAAGGTGGCATCGCCTTTTTCCAAGGCCCTTGCCCTGGCCGAAGCAGCGCACCATGGCCAGTCGCGCAAAGGAACGAACCTTCCCTACATCCTGCATCCGCTGGCAGTCGCGTCGCTGGTCATCGAATACGGCGGCGACCAGGAGCAGGCCATCGCCGGACTGCTTCACGACGCCGTTGAAGACGGAGGCCAGCGCTACGCCGGAATCATCCGCGATGAATTCGGGGCGCGGGTCCTGAGCCTCGTTGAGGCTTGCACGGATGGGACCAGGGAACGCAAGGAACAGGCCTCGGAGCCAGCCGCAAGGAAGAAGGACTGGGAAGCGCGCAAGCTCGGATACATCAACCGCCTCTCGCAGGAGTCCCCGGATGCGCTGCTGGTCACGGCCTGCGACAAGCTGCATAACGTGCGCTCGATCATTGCCGACGTACAAGCGCACGGGGTGGGCGTCTTTGATCGGTTCACGACGGGACGGGATGGGACGTTGTGGTATTACGGGGCCGTCTGCAAAGTCCTGCTCGAGCGCCGCGTGCCACCCGCTGCGACGCTTGCGGATGAAGTCTCGAGGCTGCGTGAACTTGCAGGCTCCCCTGACGAGCCTCTTGCGCTGGCCGAAGCATTGGCTTCCCAGCTCGACACCGAGGGCAAAAGTCAGCTGACGGCGCTGCTGGACGGGCTGGATGCGAGGATCCAGCGGGCACTGGCCATCGCCGCCCGTTCGCTGAGCGAGCTGAGCGCCTGCCAGCAGACACTCATCGGATTGCGGCTGCAATCCGCATCCCATTCCCGTTGAACGGAGGCTGACATGGCCAAAGTCACGCGGTTGCCGTCGGCAAGCCGGGACGATCCGATCTACAAGGAACCGATCACGCTCACGTTCGTGTGCAAGCCACCGCCGATCGATCGCGCCCGGACCACCGCAGGCCATCACGCCGGCATGGCGGGCGAACCCGGCGAATCCCCACCCGAGGATCTCGAGGGCGGCCGGGCCCGGGACGCGTAGGCCGTCAGCCCCAGCGGATCGCCCGCCTGTCGGAGGGGACAGGCTCCTGCCAGGCGGGCGCATGTGGTAGAAAAGAGCAGGTCCAGGCCGCGGTGCAACGATGCTCGTCGAAGCAGGAGCCTTGCGGAAGCTCACCCCCCTCCTCTGGTTCGCAGGCATCATGCTGGTTTATGCCCTGTGGACCGCCCGACGGGCGCGCACGATCATGCGGCAATGGCTGGCCGACCGTGGCTTCGATGCCCTGCACGTCCGGCAGTCGCTCGGGCCGCCGTTGCGACTCTGGAATGGTTCCAAGGAGCAGTACACCTTCCGGATCCGGGCCTACGACAAAAGCGCGCACCGGATCCGGGAAGGATGGATGCGGGTCGGGGGGTATTGGATCGGCGTGCTGAATCCGGATGCAGTCGAAATGTACTGGGATGACGAGCGCGGTTGAGACGTTCCCTGGCCGGTGCCTTGGCGCGCTGTCGCCATCGACGAGTCGCCGGGCCTTGGCCCTGGAAGGGCCGGCAGGCCAAGCCCATCCGCGGTCCGCGGCCCCCTTCCTCGCACCGACGCCATGCCGCCGCAAGCCGGCGGATGCTAACCGGACCACTCAGCGAAGTGAACTTCCCCGCATCCGGGCGATCTCAACCCATCGCGGCCGGGGGGCCGCAACGCGACGGCCGATGTCCGTCGATCCATGGAGGAAACCGATGATCAAGTTCATGCGAACGCTGGCTGTCCTGCTGGCGGCCTTCCTGCTGCCTGCGCTGGCCCTGGCACAGAGCCCTCCCGCACCGGGCGTTGTACGCGCCACGCTGCCCAATGGCTTGCGGGTCGTCATCGTGCGCAACACCTTGGCCCCGGTCGTGACCACGGAAATCAACTATCTGGTGGGCTCGAACGAGGCACCGGCCGGCTTTCCCGGGACCGCGCATGCGCTGGAACACATGATGTTCCGCGGCAGCCCGGGACTGACGCGCAGCCAGCTGGCACAGATCGCGGCAGCCATGGGCGGCGATTACGACGCCGACACCACGCAGACGGTGACCCAGTTCTTTTTCACCGCGCCGGCCTCCGATCTCGATGTCGCCCTGCACATCGAGTCGATCCGCATGCGCGGCCTGGACTTGACGCCCTCGGGCTGGGCCAAGGAACGGGGTGCCATCGAGCAGGAAGTCTCGATGGACAACTCCAATCCCATCTACAAGTTCGAGACCCAGGTCGAAGCGGCGCTGTTCAAGGGTACGCCTTACGCGCATGACGCCCTGGGCACTCGACCCTCGTTCAACAAGACCACCGCGGGCCTGCTGCGCACGTTCTACTCCACGTGGTACGCGCCCAACAACGCCATTCTGGTGATTGCCGGCGACGTCGATCCGGCTGCCGCGCTGGCGGAGGTCAGGAAGCTGTTCGGCACGATCCCGGCCAAGCCCCTGCCGGCGCGTCCGGCGGTGCGTCTGGAACCCGTGCAGCCGCGCACCCTGTCGTTGCCGACCGACCTGCCGGTCAGCCTGGTCGCCGTGTCCTATCGCATGCCCGGCCTGCAGGCGCGGGACTATGCCGCTGCGGAGATTCTCGCGGACGTGCTCGGCAGCCAGCGCGGCAGCCTGTATGCGCTGGTGCCGGAGGGCAAGGTGCTGGAGACGGGATTTGCCTATGAGCCCGAGCCCCAGGTTGGCGAGGGCATCGCCTATGCCGCCGTGCCCAAGGGCGCCAACACGAAGATGGCACTGGGCGAAGTGCAGGCCGTGCTCCGGACGATCGTCAAGGATGGTGTGCCGGCGGATCTGGTCGAGGCCGCCAAGCGCAACGAGATCGCGAGCCTTGAATTCAACAAAAATTCGATCAGCGGCCTGGCCAATGCTTGGTCCTCGGCATTGGCATTCCAGGGACTCGATTCCCCGGACGCTATGAAAGCCGCCTTCCAGGGCGTGACCGTCGCGGATGTGGATCGCGTCGCCCGCGAGACCCTCGATCCCGCTCATGCGATCAATGCCATCCTGCAGCCACAGGCCTCCGGCAAGGCCATCGCCAGCAAGGGCTTCGGCGGCGCCGAGTCCTTCGCCTCGGCGCCCGGCAAGACGGTCAAGCTGCCGGCCTGGGCGGAGAAGGCGCTGAGCCGCGTGGAGGTGCCACGCTCGTCGATCCATCCGGTTGTGACGACCCTGCCGAACGGATTGAAACTCGTCGTCCAGCCCGAGTCGGTCAGCGACACGGTGTCCGTGTTCGGCGCCGTGCACACGACACCCTCGCTGCAGCAGCCCAAAGGCCAGGATGGCGTGGCGGCCGTGCTGGGCGGCCTGTACATGTACGGGACCCGGGACCTGGATCGGCTGTCCTTCCTGAAGGCGCTGGATGACATCAACGTCACCAGCGACAGCTTCGGCAGCCGCTTCTCCATCGCGGTACCGGCCCAGCACTTCGCGCGCGCCATCCGGTTGCTGGCGGACGATGAACTGCATCCGGCATTGCCGGCCCAAGCCTTCAAGGTCGTGCAGATGCAGACCGCGCGCACGCTGGCCGGCCAATTGCAGTCGCCCGACTACCGGTTCCAGCGCGCGATCATGAAGGCACTGGTACCTGCACACGATCCGTCCTTGCGCCAGGCGACGCCGCAAAGCGTGATGGGTCTGACCCTTGCCGAAGTCCGGGCCTACCACGACGAGATCTTCCGCCCCGACCTGACCACGATCGTCATCGTGGGCAACGTGACGCCAGCCGAAGCCGAGCACGTGGTGACGAAGTACTTTGGTCGCTGGAAAGCCGCAGGTCCCAAGCCGGACATCGACCTGGCCCGGATCCCGCTCAACCGGCCCTCGCAGGCGGTCGTGCCGGACCCAAGCGCGGTTCAGGACACGGTGCGCATGGTGCAGAACCTCGGCATCAACCTGCACGATCCCGAGCATTATGCGTTGACCTTGGGAAGTCAGGTCCTTAGCGGAGGCGTGTTCGCCTCGCGGCTCTACCATGACCTCCGCGTCAAGGCCGGCCTGGTCTACTACGTAGGCGGCGTACCCGAGTGGAACACGACGCGAAGCATGTTCGTGCTCTATTTCGGCTGCGACCCGGACAAGGTCAGCCAGGCTCGCGCGCTGGCGCTGCGCGACTTGCGGCAGATGCAGACGCAACCGGTCACCCCCGCCGAGCTCACCCGCGCCAAGGCGGAACTGATGCGCAGCATTCCGCTTGGGGAATCCAGCATCAATGCGATCGGCGCCCGCGCGCTGTACTACGCCGAGCACGACTTGCCGCCGGACACGGCCACCATTGCCGCACGCCACTACCTGGCGATCACGGCCCCCGAGATCCAGGCTGCGTTCAAGCGGTACCTGCATCCGAACCACTTCGCGACCGTGGTCAAGGGTCCGCAGCCGAAGTAATCTGAATTCAACGGACTGAGACTCGAAGGCCGGCGCAATGCCGGCCTTCGTTCATGCGTCGGGCCTCGGCAGCGCACGCGAATCACACCGATCCGTTCGGCGCTCAATGACAGGACGGCATGCGGACAGCCCGCATTCAGCGCATTCAGCACCTTCCGTGATGGCCATCGCAGGATGCCGTCCCCTCGGGTCGCGTCCTGGGTGCAACATTCATCCCCAGGCTCGCCTTTTGCATGCACTCTGGCGCCCGGAAGTTGGCATCCCCGTGCCACTTTCAACCGCTCAAACGCAAGCACGAGTGTCCACGTCCCATCATGAAGCCCAATTCGACCATAACGCCGCGCGCCGCCCGCTTCGCGCCACCGGATCAAGTGCCGTCGGAAGAACTCGACCGCATCACGCGGACGGCGGCGCGGCTTTTCCGCATGCCCATCGCCCTGGTCACGCTGCTCGACGACGAACGGCAGTGGTTCCCATCCCGTTGCGGTCTGGATCTCGATGGAACGCCACGAAGCGTGTCGTTCTGCGCCCACGCGATTCGGCAAGCCGATCCGATGGTCATCGAGGACGCGCTCAAGGACCCGCGCTTTCGTGACAATCCGCTCGTGACTGGCGATCCACATATCCGCTTCTACGCCGGGCACACCATCCGCTCGCGCGACGGGACGCCACTCGGAACACTATGTGTCCTTGACCGGCAGCCACGTGCGTTCGGCGTCGACGACCTGGCGGCGCTGGCCGATCTGGCGGTCATGGTTGAGCAAAGATTCCACCTCGAAGAGGCGACGGTCGAAGCGCGATCAACCCGGTCAACGCTGGCTCAGCGGGAACAACTTTTCTCACACATCATTGACCAGGCCGAGGTCGGCATTGCCTTGCTCGATGGGCGTGGAACGCTTTTCCAGTGCAATCGTCGCTTCGGCGCCGCATGCGGCCGTCCCGCCGAGAAGCTCCCGGGGTGTTCATTCCTTTCCCTGATTGATCCACGCGACGCCGCGTGGACCAGCGGAACGCTCGCAGATGCGCGCAGCGTGCCGGATTCGGCGCGCCACCGAGTCGTTCGATTCCTGGATCCTTCGGGCGATATCCGATGGATGCAAATCGGCATCTCGTCCGTTCCATCGTCGGTCGGGATGCCGGAAGGGCGCATTGTCGTCGCAACCGACATCAATGCAATCCACCATGCCCAAGAACAGCTGCTGTCGCTCCAGCATGAACTGGAAGATCGCATCCGCGAGCGGACCAAGCAACTGGATACGATCGTTGCGGAACTGAGTCTCGAGATCGTCCGCCGGACGGAAGCAGAGGCACGGCTGAGGGCGGAACAAGCCCAGCGCCAGAGAGTACTGGACGATACCTCGGACGCGTTCGTCGAAATTGACGGTGATGACCAGATCCTGGCATGGAATGGTTCGGCCGAACGCGCCTTTGGCTGGACCGCTGCCGAGGCGATCGGACAATCGTTCGCCGTGCTCGCACTGCCGGATGACATGCGCGCCCGCCATGCGCGCTGGCTACAGAAGCTGCGCAGCACCGGCGTGAGCACCCGCATGAAGCATCGCATCGAAGGCGAATGCATCCGGCGCAGCGGGGACCGTTTCCCGGTCGACATGACATTCAGCACGAGCGTGGAAGCCGGTCGCTTCTTCGTTCATGGCTTCATCCAGGACATCACCGAGCGAAAGTCCGATCAGGCCGCCCTGCTGGAGACGAAGCGGCGTTTGGAAACCATCACGGACAACGTGCCAGCGATGATCGCGCACGTCGGCGCTGACTTCCGCTATCGATTCCACAACCGGGCCTATGCGAACTGGTTCGATATCTGTCCAGGCGATCTGGTTGGCACGCACCTCCGGGATTTCTGGGGCGACGAGCAATTCAGCCGGTTCGAAGACGTCCTCCGGCGTGTCGTGGCCGGGGAAAGCGCCGAAATCGAGTATGTGCTCGAGACGCGCAACGGCACCATGTGGTTCCACGCCAACCTCGTCCCGCATGTCGGACAGGACAACCACAACGACGGCTTTTACCTCCTTTCCCAGGACTTCACCGAGAGGAAGCAACTTTATGCGCGCACCGGGCACGAAGCGCTTCACGATCACCTGACGGGATTGCCGAATCGTCGGGCGCTGATGAACCGACTCGAGGAAGCCATCGGGAAAGCACAATGCACAGGCCAGCCGCTTGCCGTGATGTTCATCGACCTGGATGGATTCAAGCAGGTGAATGATACGTTTGGCCACGAGCAAGGCGATGCATTGCTGCGACGCTTTACCGATCGCCTGCGATCTGCCGTGCGTGAATCGGATTTCGTCGCGCGTCTGGCAGGTGACGAGTTTGTCGTGGTGCTCGAATGGGCGGGTTCGCAGCATGCGGATCTTGCCAGCATGGGCGAGGCAATCCTGGGCCGGATCGGCGATAGCGGCGCAGGGCTCGGGTTGCCGGTGGATCTTTCGTGCAGCATCGGACTGGCGACCTACCGGCCTGATGCCCTGGAAACGGCCCAGGACCTACTCTCCCGCGCCGACGCCGCGATGTATGAAGCCAAGACCCTTGGCAAGCGCCGGCTCGTCATTCGCTGACCAAGACCGCTCCCTGCATTGGCGCAAGCAGGGACTGACCTGCATGCCGACCTTCCGACCAGCTGAAAGTTAAGATGAATCATCGCCGCGAACGGCTGCATCGGGTCGACACCAGCCTACTTGGCAACCCAAGTAGCAGCCTACCTCAGCGCGGCGACGTCGACGATCAGCGGTGATGCCAGGGCACCCCCAGCCGCCGCGTCAGCGGTTCCGTGATTGATTTCAGCCCACTGAGAAATAGCCTCGTCGGGCCCCGCGACCCCCCGGATAGACGCGCACAGGCGTAGAGGTTTCGGCGCATAACGCGCATACCTCTTTGATACTTGCGAGGATCTTTCACCGCCAGCAGGGGCGGCACAGAGCTCGAGACTCGTTGGCGGCGGACGCAGTCACATACGAACCCGTCTCAGGCCCACCAGACCCTGCCAACAGGGAAACTTTCAGGGATTCCTGCTCGCTGCCGAGCCACATCGCAGCGGGTTATTGTCCAGACGCAGGCCAGAGTGCCCGTTCATTGATCTGTTCCCTAAGAAGCGGAACAGGGAAATTGCAGCTCGTCCACCATGCGCGCAGGCACCAGCCGCAAGTGGCTGGACAATGGAGATCACGTACCCTCGCCTGGTCGAAATGATGGAGCAGCCTCAATCAACTCCTGGCGCCGCTTCTCCGGAACTCGATTCCAGGCTTCGGCTGACAACAGCGACCCAAAGAGACTCGCATCGAACAAGCTCTGCCGCTGCGCGACTCGATCCCATTGGAACGCGTCGTAGGTGCCCTCGAAAACCAGCTGCCGCACTTCGAGGAACGGCGGCTCCCCCTGGGCGCCAGTGGCAAGCCACTGCTGCGCGCGCTGCTCCCAAAGACTGCCCTTCCGGTCGACGCGTCCGATCTGCTGTTCGAGGACGGCGGGGTTCCATTCGGCGTGAAACTGCACGACGACACGGCAGGACTGGTGAAGGTTGAGCCCTTCACGTCCGACCTCGCTCTGCGCGATGATGACCCAGGGCGACGTGTCAGGTCGATTGAACGCAGCCTGGAGGTAACGCCGGGTCTCCCAGCGCGTCGCGCCCTGAAGCAGGCGCGCGTGAAGACTCTGGCGACCGTCGTCATCCTCGAGGAGCACATGCAGCGCCTGCTGGCGAAGCACCGCCTGCTCCTCATCGACCTCCTCATCGCCGACCTCTCCGAGCAGCGGGCGCAGACGCTCCTTGACGAATTCATCGGTCAGCGCGTCGAAGCGCTCGTCCGTAACCTCGTTGGACTCCGACGTCGTCGCGAGGAAGTCATCGAGCATGAATGATACGAGGTGGTCTTCGAGTGCGCCGTCCAGCACGTGATCTGCGGTGGCTCCACCGAGCAACGATGGGTCGGTTCGCCACGTGGCGACCAGCTTCCTTTTCTTTGTGCGCCGACGCAGCTTGTCCCTGAGACGCTCGTACGCTTTGTGACTGTCGGCGAGCGCACGCTGCATGTCGGCACCGTTGCTAGCGGAGAGACGCCCTGAGAGCGCGCCCGCTTCGCGCAGGCGCTCAAGCTGGCGAAGCGCAACGCCGAGCAGCGCTGCGTCGGTGTGAATGGCGTGCGCGATGGGTCTGCCCGCATCGG
>JAJYPJ010000065.1 GCA_021795435.1 Pseudomonadota bacterium | reverse complement strand
GTCGCCTACTTCAAGCGTGGCGCAGATCCCTCGAAACGTCCCGTCGCGTTCCTGTACAACGGCGGCCCGGGCTCCTCGTCCGTCTGGCTGCACATGGGCGCATTTGGCCCCGTGCGCGTCGTCACCGACAGCCACACCCATACGGCGCCAGCCCCCTATCGCCTCGTCAGCAACGATGGCAGCCTCCTCGATGCCAGCGATCTCGTCTTCGTGGATGCCATGGGAACCGGATTCAGCCGGATCCTCGACAAGAAGGATGGTGGCGTCGGTACGACCAAGATGTTCTACGGTACCGATCCGGACGGCCAGGCCTTCGCCCAGTTCGTCACGCAATTCCTCTCCAAGTACGGGCGGTGGAATTCGCCCAAGTACCTCATCGGGGAGAGCTACGGCACCACGCGTTCCGCCGTGTTGGCCAACATCCTCGAGCAGCAGGACAACATAGATCTCAATGGCGTGGTCCTGCTCTCGACCATCCTCAACTTCGACACCAGCATCGATCAGCCCAATCTCAATCCGGGCATCAACCTGCCCTATGCGCTGGGTTTGCCGACCTATGCCGCCACGGCCTGGTACCACAAGGCGCTAGGCCCTGGGGCACCAGCACGACTGCATCCATGGCTTGATCAGGTGCAGCAGTGGGCCATGGGACCCTACCTGCAGGCACTGAACGCGGGTAGCACGCTGCCCGTGGGCCAGGAGGATCAGATTGCCCGTCAAATGGCCGCGTACACCGGGCTGCCGCTCAACTACATCCTCAAGGCGGATCTGCGCGTAACCGGTCCCGAGTTCGAGCAGGAACTTCTCCTCTCGCGTGGCGAGACGACGGGACGATTGGATACCCGCTTCTCGGGTCCGACCATGGATCCCCTGGCCGAAATGGCTCCGTATGACCCGCAGAGTGCAGCCATCAGCTCGGCCTATACGGCGGCATTCAATGACTATGTCAGGAAGACGCTGAAATTCGGTGGCATGTACGACTACAAGATCGTCTCCAACAGCGTCGGCAACGATTGGAACCAACTGCACACGCCACCGGGGCAGAGCTCACAGGCTTACATCGCCACCAACGTGATGCCCGATCTGGCCGCCGCAATGAGCTACAACCCCGATCTCAAGGTGATGGTCAACGCGGGCTACTACGACCTGGCGACACCCTATTACGCCGCCGTCTACCAGATGCAGCAATTGCCGATGCAGGCAAAGCTGCAGAAAAACATCGAGTATCGCTACTACCACACGGGCCACATGATCTACGTGCGTCCGCAGGGGCTGAAGCACTTGCATGCGAACATCGCGCAGTTCATTCGCGACACGGATCGCGAACCCGTTCGACACTGAGCAGGGCAGGTCGGGGTCGTCGGATCGACGACGACCCCGTGTTGTCTCGAACCACCCGGAGACGTTACGGCGCGCGCTGGTTTGCCCGTGAACGCCAGGGTCGATCGGCAGGGTTAGCCATTGGCAGGTGCTGTCCAGTTCACCGGGGGTAGCACCTCGAAACCCGCCTCGGCAAAAAGGAATCCCTGGAATAGGGTCACTCCCGCGTTGCGCAGGAAGTCGAATTCCGCGCGTGTCTCCACGCCCTCGGCAATGACCTCGATGCCCAAAGCCTGGCAGACGCCCAGGATGCCTCGGATGATCGCTTGTCGCACCGCGTCGATGTCGACCGAGCGAACCAGCGCCATGTCCAGCTTGATGATGTCGGGTTGGAATTCGGCCAAAAGATTCAATCCCGAATAGCCTGCGCCGAAGTCGTCGATGGCGGTCTTGAATCCCTGTCGCTTGTACTCGCGGATGATGCTCTTGAGGTGCTCCTTGTCCACGAGTTCCTCGCTCTCCGTGATTTCGAAGATCAGGCGTTCAGTGGGAAACCCGTGGACTCGGGCTGCCTCGAGGGTAGCCCGGATGCAAGTGGCCGCCTGATACACGGCATTGGGAAGGAAATTGATGCTTACAAAGCATGGCATGTTGAGTCGCGCGGCCAACTCAACGGCCTTGATTCGACAGGCCTGGTCAAAAACGTATCGGTTGTGCTGATTGACCTGTCCCAGAATGACGCTGGCGCCTTCGCCGTGCGTGCCGCGGATCAGCGCCTCATAGGCAAAGACGACCCGGTCGACCACGTTGACGATGGGTTGAAATGCCATCGTGAAGTCAACAGGAAACGACTCTCCACCGTTGCAGGCATTGCATGGAGCAGGAGAGATCGGGGCATTCGGCATTGGCGGCGCTCACTGCGAAATGACCATCCCGATC
This sequence comes from Pseudomonadota bacterium, assembly GCA_021795435.1. Lineage (GTDB taxonomy): Bacteria > Pseudomonadota > Gammaproteobacteria > Xanthomonadales > Rhodanobacteraceae > Metallibacterium. The sequence goes on along the minus strand of JAJYPJ010000065.1, from coordinate 6,449 downwards.
CGTGGAAGCCAACCCGAGATGGAATCCAACGGTCGATTCCGTCGGTACGGGGCAAGTGTAGCCTTTGATGGTTGGCTTGTACGATGACGACGCGCCGGGTCTCGTCGCCATCGAAGGCGGACAGAGCCTTTCCACGTGCGCGCGTTCCCCATTCACCGCCGCGATTCCGCGACTGCAAGCATTGCCTGACTCGTGCGCCGAACCAGTGAACCGCGTTACTCAACGCTTGGAGCATCAGCCACGATCACGGGTACGGCATGCCGCGGTGCGCTGATGTAATAGACCGTCGCGGTGACGACCAGTCCGACGAGCCATGACAGATCGACGCTGCCGAGCATGCGCGCCAACGGGCCAACGTAGATATCGGCGGCAATGAAGGGAACCTGCACGACGATGCCAAGTGCGTAGCAGACGAGTGCAGCGATGTTGTAGCGACCATAGACGCCGCCGTCGACCGCGAAGAACGAGGGCACGTGGTAGTCGCCAAATCGCACCCAGTAATAGTCGACCAGGTTCACGGCCGTCCAAGGAATCATCAGATAGAGCAGCAATTCGGTAAAGCGGCTGTAGAGGGGCAGGAAGCTGGCGGCACCGACGGTGCCCAGCGCAACGGCAATCAGGCATAGGACTGTTGCGATCGGAGCCCGCGTGCGCCAGCTTGCATGCCAGTCCGGGATAAATGTCTGCCCCAGCGTGATTACCGCGAGGGTGCCACCATAGATGCAAATCGCGCCGGCAACGGCGACGCCGGGCGTAAACAAGACCACGATCGGCGTACTCGCCGCCCCCGTCAACGCCGAGATCGCGGCAACGACGTCGCCCCCAATGACCGACGGCCCGATCAAGGCACCGAAGATCATGGGCAGTACGGCTCCCAGGGTTGTCCCCCAGTACGACGCCCAGAACGCCTGCCGGGGTCCGGTATCGGGAGGCAAGTACCGCGAATAGTCGGACACATAGGGTGCATAACCCAGTTGCCAAAACACCCCGATCGACATCATGCCGAGGAAGCCGACGACCGAGAAGGATCCGCGCGTCAGGTAGTCATGCGGCATGCGTCCGACGAGCACAAGGGCCACGTAGCACAGCACGACTGCCGCGCCAGAGATGTAGGCGATGGCGCGCGTAGCGGCATGGATGAGGTCATGCCCATAGACCGCCATGGCGAGACTCACGACACCGACTATCGCGATGCCTTCGCGCACGCCGACCTCGGGGACGATCGCGTGGAGCGACTGGCCACCGGTCACCAGCGCGGTCGCCCCGTATCCGACATACATGAAGATCACCAAGGTGACCACGCCCGCTGCGCCGTGCGCGCCGAACTGGCCGCGGCTTTGCACCATTTGCGGAACGCCGAGTCGCGGCCCCTGCGCGGCATGCAGTGCCATGAACAGGGTACCGATCAGGTTGCCGAGCACGATGGCGAGTGCGCCTGCAACGAAGGATTGTCCAAAGACGGTCGTCGCCAGCGCGCCGGTGACGATCGTGAGTACGTTCAAGTTCGCGCCAAACCAGAGTGAAAAAAGCTGCCGCGCTTTGCCGTGCCGCTCATCAAGCGGAATGGGAAAGATCGTGTGTCGTTCGATTCGACGTGGACGCGCGCTTGTGGGATTTTGCATCGGCGTGCAACCATTCGTCGCGTTGTGGTGTCGTGTGAAGAAATCACAAACGCGCGCCAGTCGCAATCGATTTTTTGTTCGCACTGCGAACACCTGACGAGCCTTGGCGATGAACACGGATTACCCGGATTTTGGACTGGACGCAGCACAGCGTCGCGACGCCGTGTTTGCCCATCGCTACGAGTATCCCGGCATGGACGGTGCGCGCGGCGAGCTGTGGTGCTATAGCGATGCATTGGCGTATGCGCCCGGCTCGCTCGCGCGGCTGCTGATCAGTTCGACTGCACGGCATGCGCAACTCGAGATTACTCGCGACGGCGCGGAACAGCGGACCGTGTTGCAACAATCCCTATCCGGCTTGCGCTGGCAAGCAACCCCCGAGGATTGCTCGATCGTCGGTTGCGGATGGGAGACTGGGTTCGAGTTTCGGATTGGCAAGGATTGGCCCTCAGGGGCCTATCGCGTCAGCCTGACGGCCGAGGGTCGCGACGGTGCTCCTATCCGCTCGCATCACCTTTTCATCGTCAAGCCCCACCGCGGATCCAAGCCGAAGCGGATCCTGCAGATCGCCGCAACCGGCACATGGGTCGCGTACAACACCTGGGGTGGCTCGAGTCACTATCGCGGACTGACCGGCCCGAACCGAGATCAGTACTCGCCGATCGTCAGCATCGAGCGGCCCTGGTGCCGCGGCTTCGTCGTGTTGCCGCCCGATGCACCCAGGGTGCCGCTCGAATGGTCGCCACGACCCGGAGCAGCGTTGCGCTACCCACATCTCGAGTGGGCCTATTCGACGGGTCATTCACCGAAATATGCCTCTGCTGGCTGGGCGAGCTACGACTCCCACTTCATGCGTTGGGCCGAACGCGAAGGCTATGCGATCGATCTGGTCAGTCAGCACGAGCTTCACCTTGACCCCGAGTTGCTCCATGACTACGACTGCGTCGTCATGGTCGGCCACGATGAGTACTGGACATGGGAAATGCGCGACGCGGTCGATTCCTACGTGGATCGCGGCGGACATGTTGCAAGGTTCGCTGGAAATTTCATGTGGCAGACGCGGCTTGAGTACGGCGGTACACGTCAGGTCTGCTACAAGTACCGCGCGCGTTCCGAGGACCCGGTCTATCGCACTTCGGACAGGTCGCGAACTACCGGCTCCTGGGAAGCCCATGAAACCGGTCGTCCAGGCGCGGCCACGTTTGGTCTCAATGCCATCGACGGCTTGTATGCAGGCTGGGGCGGATGCGTCGCGCGAGGCGCCCGCGGCTTCCCCGTCTATCGGCCCGAGCATTGGGCCTTCGCAGGAACAGACCTTTCCTATGGTGACCTGCTGGGAAGCGAGGGCCATGCGTTTGGCTATGAAGTGGATGGCCTTCCCTACGTCATTCGAGACGGCTTGCCCGAGGCCCTGCCGACGGGAGGTGCACCGAAGGGGATTTCGATTCTGGCGCTCGGCCTGTCCTCCTTGCTCGAGGAGCCCCGTCCCGGGGCAAGCACGGATGATCGATTCATCGGCGACGAGGAAGCCAGATACGTTGCCGAACTGCGCTTTGGCAATGCCGACGAGGAATCCATCAATCGCATCAAGCGCGGCGCCGGCATGATCGTGCATTTTGGCCGCGGCGCTGGCGAAGTCTTTCACGCTGGGAGTTGTGAGTGGGTCGCAGCACTGCTTCGCGGTGATCCAACGGTCGCCAGGGTCACTTCGAACGTGCTTGATCGTTACATCGCAAATGCAAACGGGTAGGGCAATGGGGAGCGCGGAAAACCGGGCTATCAGGGAAATTGCAGTTACGGCTGCGATCGTCCCAGTCGGCGGGAAGTCCGACCCGTTGCGGACAAGGAAATGGAAGAGGCTGGCTTCGGGTCGACGGAGCCAATTGGATGCTCGACGAGCCGAGATGAACTCCGATAGCAGGGCCGGTTGCCGCGGGCAGGGCAGACCTGGGTAATCATCCGACGTCGTCTGGCAGCGAAAGCTCTTTCAGGCAGTGGACGACACGCGACGTAATCGTGCGATCGCATGACCGCGATCGCTAATTTCTGCGCGTCAGTGATGATGGGCGTGAATCTGCACCCAATGGATTTGGATGCCCTGCTCGGCGTCACCAGGGCGCTGCCCTAGCCGACTCTGGATGACCTCGCCCCAGATGGCTCTGGCAGCGTGCGGGCGCTCGATGCGAACACGCTCACCGACCGAAAGTGAAAGCGTCGTCTGTATGACGAGTGCGCGGTCGTCCCGCCAGACGATCTGGCCAGGATGGCTGCGTTGCGAGTTCCAGCCAATGAAGAGATGCACCTGCTGCGGCGCATGTCCGCCGCGCTGGTCCAACTGCCACGCATGAACACGCCGTAGCAGCTTTTGCAGGTGCGGGGCTTCCCAGTCCACGGCCACGGCATGGGGTGTCGGGAAGTTTTCGGGACTGGTCACGTTGAGTCTCCTGGTCGGTTCGCGATGCATACCGGGCGTCCAAAGCCATGCAGGCGTGTGCTGGGATAGATGTCGGGCAGGTGCTTGGCGCCTGTGCTGGCGAACATGGCCCGATCTGCCTTCAGATCCTCGTTTGCTCGGGCCCTGCGAGCATCAGCATAGGATTCCCGTCGTAATCCACTGATACATCGATCACAATGCGCCCTGTCGACACCGATTGACACAAAAAAGCGTGAAGGCCAACACGACGCTGCACCAATTCGCTGATGCACAGCCAAGTGAGTACCGTCGTGTCTGTGGTCGAACAAGAGGTGAAGCAGTCGACGAATCGGGCGCTTCAAACCCTGTGCGCGATAACGAGCCTGGGCGCCTGGATTCGGAACGTCCACGAAGTCGCATTGGGGAAACGCATGGGACAGCTACGGATCATCGTTTTGATCGCTGCCATCGCAGTCATCGCGTGGATCAGCTTTTCGACCATCTCAGTACAAGGGAACTGGCAGGGAACGCTGCAGCGTCCAAACGGCGATATTTCGTTCCACTTCCAGATCCACAATTCTCGTAGTGGGAGTGCGGGATGGCTTGCCGTCGGAGATGAGCCCTCAGAACCGATGGACACGTTGAAGGTGGATGGCCACGCTATCCGATTTGACCTTACGGCTAACCAATCGACCTATCACCTTCAAGGCTCGGTCAGGCACCATGCGTTCACTGGCACATGGGTCGACAACCATGGCGACACCGGTTCATGGAATGCGATGCACGCTGCACGCCCCCACTAGCCGGACGACGAGATAAAACTGATCGTTCTCGCGATGCCGTGCAAGGGTGAGTGCACTCCGACTTCTCGAGTACTTGAACGGCATTCAAACCCAAGTGACCGGCTTGAGCGCGCCTCCAGAACCGCGCTTTTCAACAGAATCGGCCGAGAGCGGACGTGAGGGCAGGGCGATTAGCTGGTGTTATCGGGCGCAGGAAGTGACGTCTTCCTGACCTGCGTCTAAAAAATGGCGCCCAAGTAGCGAGAGTCAGGCGTCATCGCTGGATTCGGGGAAGACTGGATGCCGAAGGAGAATTGCTTGGCCCGCCAAACTGTGAATTCCCGGCCGTGGTTGCGGGTCGCGTTGGCCCTGCTGTTTCTGGGCGGACTTTCGGCGCCGTGCGGTGCGGTCGCGGCCACGCCGCACGACTGGCCGATGTTCGGCTGGGATGTTGGCCGCAGCAGCGCGCCGCCGGTAGCGATGGGCATCGATTCCGGCAACCTGCACGCGCTGCGGCGCCAGCAGGTGCGCATCGACGGCACCGTGGATGCCTCGGCCATCTACCTGCACGGCGTCAGTATCCGGGGAGCGCGCCACGATGCCTTCTTCGTCACCACCACCTACGGCAAGACGCTGGCCATCGATGCCGATACCGGCGCGGTGCTGTGGGAGTTCACGCCGCGCAGCTACGACAGCGTCAAGGGCACCTACCGCATCACTACGGCGACGCCAGTGGCCGACCCGGACCGCGACTACCTCTACGCCGCGGCGCCGGACGGGGTGATCCGCAAGTTGGCGGTGGCGGATGGGCGCGTGGTCTGGCGCACGCCGATCACGCGCCTTCCGGCGCGCGAGAAGATCGCCGCGCCGCTGGGCTTCTTCCGTGGCCACGTCATCGCCGCGACCGGCGGCTACATCGGCGACCAGCCCCCCTATCAGGGCCATGTCGCCATCCTCGATGCGAAGACCGGCGCGCTACTGCACGTTTGGAATGCGCTGTGCAGCCAGCGTGCGGGTCTGCTCGAGCCGGCTTCTTGCGCGGCCAGCGATGCGGCCATCTGGGGCCGTGCCGGCGTCGTCATCGACCCGACCACGGGTCATCTGTTCATCGCCACCGGCAATGCGCCCTGGGACGGCACGACCCTTTTCGGCGATGCCGTCGTCGAACTGGACGCCGCTGCCACGAAGGTGCTGGGCAACTACACGCCGCGCGATACCGGGCATCTCGACGACGCCGACCTCGACCTGGGCTCGACTTCGCCGGTGCTGACGGGCGGCCCCTGGGTGGTGCAGGGCGGCAAGGATGAGCTGCTGCGCGTGATCAACTGGCGGCGCATGGCGGGCACCGCGCCGCACCGCGGCGGGGCGGCCTCGCGCGTGCCGACGCCGGGCGGCGCTAAGCTGTTCACCGCGCCGGCCGTGGCGCATGTGGCCGGCACCATCTGGCTGTACGTGGCCGACAACGAGGCCACCGCGGCCTACACCCTGGTGGGCGACACGCTGCGCCAGCAATGGCACAACCGCCGCGCCGGCACCAGCCCGGTAGTGGTCGATGGTCTGGTCTACGTCTACAGCCCCTATGGCGGGTTGTATGTGTACGACGCGACAAGCGGCCGCGAACTGGCCGAGCTG
>JAJYPJ010000064.1 GCA_021795435.1 Pseudomonadota bacterium | reverse complement strand
TTTCCGCTGGTACGGACCCGGCGCCTACAGTTTCGTGGGGCGCGTGAGCGGCCTGGGCTGGGCCCCCACCGCGCGCTTGCCGGGCATCGATGCTGTCGATGCGTCGCTGCTCGGCGACTCCACGGCGATCGCCATCGAGTTGCCGAAGCAGCCAATAACGTTCCGCTATCCCCATGTCCTGCGGCAGCCGCTGGTCTTCAGCGCCGTGAAGTCGACGGTCGCCGCATGGCGGGAGCCGGCCGGATGGCACATCGGCATCGGCGCACTGGATTTTGCGGCGGCGCAATTCGCCGGCAAGGCCGAGGGACACATCCTGCTGCGGCCCGGGCAGCCGCGGCCGGTGCTGGATCTGTACGCGGATCTCACGCGCGGCAACATCGAGGCCGCGAAGCTGTTCTGGCCGGTCAACATCATGTCGCCGAAGGCGATGGCGTGGCTGGATCGGGCGCTGGCCGGCGGAACGCTGGCGTCGGGCCGCGCCGTCTTTCGTGGCGATACGCGCGACTGGCCCTTCCGCAACGAAGAAGGTCAGTTCGAAGCGGAGGCGAGGTTCCACGCAGCAACCCTCGACTTCGATCCACGCTGGCCGGTCGCCAGGGACCTGGCCGGGAGTGCCCTCTTCGTGGATACCGGCTTGACCGTGCGTGCCGATCAGGGCTCGGTGCTCGGCAACCCCTTGCACCAGGCTGTGGCGCGCATTGGCGATCTTGCCCATGCAACGCTGGCGCTGGGCGCGCAGGGGCAGGGTCAGGCCGCACAGCTGTTCGATTTCGTCTTGCGCAGTCCGATCAGCAACCACTTCAGGGACGCCGTCCAGCACCTGCGGTTCTCCGGTAGTGCCGGCTGGGCCTTTACCCTGGTGTTGCCGTTGGGCGACGTGCACGCATTTACCCTGGATGGCCAGGCGCAACTGGCCCAGGTCGGGCTGGAGGCGCCCGAGTGGAAGCTTGCCGTCGGACGAATCAGCGGACCACTGGATTTCGACCGTGGCGGCATCGATGGCAAGGCGCTCAGCGCGCGCTTCCGCGGCGTCAGCGGCACGCTCGCGTTGGCGGCGGGCCCGGACACCGGCAAGCCGGACCGTCTTTTCCAGGCGGCGCTGACGGGAGACTTCCCCGCGGCCACGCTGCTGCAGGGCATCCAGGCGCTTCAGCCCTACGTGCCGCGGTTGCGGGGCGCGGCGCCGGTGACGCTGGGCCTGCACGTTGATCGCGGCAGCGCCGGCCAGCCGGCCAGTCGCACGCTGGTCGTCGACTCCAACCTCGCGGGCATGCGGGTCGACCTGCCGGCCCCGCTGGACAAGCCGGCCGGCGCCTCGCTGCCGCTGCGGCTGCGGATCGGATTGCCCTTCGACGGTGCGTCGCTGGACGGGACGTTGGGCGCGCCGGGCGCTCCTCCCTTGCTGCGGGCTCTGGGCAGGCTGCCGCCGGCGAAGGGCGGCGGACTGGCCTTGAGCCTGGGTCTGGGCGGTGCCGCGCCGCCGGCGCTGCCCACGGGGAGCCTTGGCGGGCTGGCGCTGGCCGGCCGCGTGCCGGTCCTGGATGTCTCCGGTTGGGCCAGCGTGGGCGCTGGCGGTAGCAAGGGCCGCCGCTGGCCCCTGGACGGCCATGTGAAGACCCGCGACGGATTGGTATTCGGCCGGTCGTTCCAGGACCTGGATCTCACGCTCCACAGTACTGCGACGGGGCTGGACGTCCTGGCTTCGGGGCCCGCGCTGCAAGGCCAACTCTGGCTGCCGACCGATCTGCAGCAGGCCGGGATCACGGCCAACCTCAAACGCCTGTACTGGCCGGCTGAAACGACCGGGCCTTCCGGCGCTGCGGCGGGCGCGTCACCCATGGCGCAGATCGATCCATCGACGCTGCCGCCGCTGCATCTGTCCGTGCAGGACTTCCATCTCGGCAACGCCCGGTTCGGCAGCGCGCGCTTCGAGAGCACGCCGATTCCCGGCGGCATGCGGATCGACGAGCTCGTCTCCAAGTCGCCCAACGTCGCCATGAACGCGCGGGGCACGTGGACCGGAGACGCGCGCCAAAACAGCACGCGGATGGTGATCGAATTCACGGCCAATGACCTCGGCCGCATGCTGGAAGCGCTCGGTTACCAGAATCTGGTTGGCGGCGGCCGCACGCTGGCGCACCTCGACGCCAGTTGGCCGGGCGCCCCTTCCGCGTTTGCCCTGGATGCCCTCACCGGGACGTTGACGATCGCCTGCACGGAAGGCCGAATTCTGGAGGTCAAGCCGGGGGCGGGACGACTGCTCGGGCTTTTTTCGGTTGCCGAACTGCCGCGCCGACTCGTGTTCGATTTCGGCGACGTGTTCCGGAAAGGATTTGCATTCGATTCGATCAAGGGGACGTTCACGCTGGGCAGCGGTGACGCGGTCACGCACGACCTCGTGATCCGGGGACCCGCTGCCGACATCAAGGTGGATGGCAGGACGGGGCTGCGCGCGCATGACTATGACCAGACGGTCAGCGTCTTCCCCAAGGTGGGCAGCACGTTGCCCGTCATCGGCGCGGTGACCGGCGGACCCGTCGGGGCGGTAGCGGGCCTCGCCCTGCAGGGACTGCTCGGATCGGGGTTGTCCCAGGCCAGCGGAACCACCTACAAGGTGACCGGGAGCTGGGAAAAGCCAACCATCGTCAAGGTCAGCCAGCCCTCCGCGCAGCCTGCCCGGTCGACGTCGGCATCGCGCTGAACGATCTTCCGGCCCGGGGCTTGCGCAAGGTCGCCGCTCACCCTACGGTGGCTACCCCATTGCTGCGCGACCTTCACATGGATCCGATTTTCGTCCTTGCCGAACAGCGCTTGCTGGCCCCCGGCGAGCTTGATGCCGGCCGGCTCGAGCAGGTGTTCGCCCGGTTGATGGGCCCCCAGGTGGATGCCGCCGACCTGTATTTCCAGCACTCGAGGAGCGAAAGCTGGATGCTGGAGGACGGCATCGTCAAGGATGGCCAGCACAGCATCGAGCAGGGCGTGGGCGTGCGCGCCATCAGTGGCGAAAAGACCGGCTTTGCCTATTCCGACGACATTGTCCTGCCGCAGTTGCTCGACGCGGCGGCGGCGGCCCGATCGATTGCCCGCAGCGGTCATGGCGCCGGCACGCCCCTGGCTTTGCGAACGATGCCGCGCCTCTACCCGGCGATCGATCCGATCGAAAGCATCGAAACCGAGCGCAAGCTCGAAGTGCTTCGCGAGCTGGATGCGTACTGCCGCACCCGCGATCCGCGCGTGCGGCAGGTCATCGTCAGCCTCGCCGCCGGGATCGACACGATCCTGGTGGCCGCGAGCGACGGATCGCTGGCCGCCGACGTGCGACCGCTGGTGCGGCTGAATGTGCAGGTGATCGTCGAAGCCGACGGTCGGCGCGAGCAGGGCTACGCCGGCGGCGGCGGGCGCTATTCACTGGGCGAACTGCTGGCCGGCGGCCGCCCGCAGCATCTGGCGGACGAGGCGGTCCGTGCGGCGCTGGTCAACCTCGAGGCGGTGCCGGCGCCGGCCGGAAGCATGCCGGTCGTGCTGGGTCCCGGCTGGCCGGGCGTCATGTTGCACGAAGCCGTGGGGCATGGGCTGGAGGGTGATTTCAATCGCAAGGAAACGTCGGCCTTCAGTGGACGCATCGGTGATCGCGTGGCGGCGCCGGGCGTGACCGTGGTCGATGACGGCACGCTGCCCGGTCGGCGCGGCTCGCTCAGCGTGGACGACGAGGGCACGCCGACGCACTGCACGACGCTGATCGAGGACGGGATCCTGGTCGGCTACATGCAGGACAAGCTCAATGCGCGCCTGATGGGGATGGCGCCGACGGGCAATGGCCGGCGCGAATCCTTCGCACACCTGCCGATGCCGCGCATGACCAATACGTACATGCGAGCCGGCACGCACAGCCATGCCGAGATCATCCAGTCGGTGAAGAAGGGGTTGTACGCCGCCAATCTTGGCGGTGGTCAGGTCGACATCACCAGCGGCAAATTCGTTTTCTCGGCCAGCGAGGCCTATCTCATCGAGGACGGGCGCATCACGCGCCCCGTCAAGGGCGCCACGCTGATCGGCAGCGGTCCGGAGGCCATGACGCGCATCAGCATGATCGGCAACGATCTAGCCCTGGACGAAGGCGTCGGCGTGTGCGGCAAGGACGGCCAGAGCGTGCCGGTGGGCGTCGGCCAGCCCACGTTGCGGATCGATGCGATGACGGTGGGTGGCACGGCCGTCTGATCGATGCCACCGATGCCCGTGGATGGCCTTGCGGTTTCGTAATGAACGCGCATGGCGATTGGCATCCATGTGCAGGAACCGATTCATCTGCGCGTCAGTCAGTATGGGGCGGTCGTGGCGCGGCAATGGCGCGGCGGCCCTTGCTCCGTTTCCAGCCCAAGGATTGACTGATGAAGCCGATATTGTTCACCGGCGCGCTGCTGGCGGCGCTGGCCATGCCCCTCGTGTCCCCTCCAGCTAGCGCCCAAGCTGCGCCGGGGCCGGTGCAAGCCCTGATCCGCTATCCCAGCATCCACGGCAACACCGTGGTCTTCGAGGCCGGTGGCTCGGTCTGGAAAGTGCCGGAGCAGGGCGGCGAAGCCACGCGGCTGACGTCGGATTCGGGCTACGACTCGCATCCCCTCATTTCGCCTGATGGCCGCTGGGTGGCTTTCACCGGCTGGTATCGCGGCAACACCGACGTGTACGTCGTCTCCATCGATGGTGGCCCCGTCAGGCAACTGACCTGGCGTTCGGTGAACGCACCGTTCAATGGCAAGATCATGACGGCGCCCGACAATGTCGTCATTGGCTGGACGCCGGATAGCCGTGACGTGGTGTTCCTCTCCCGCCGCGACAGTTTCAATCCGCAGATCGAGCGCGCCTTCGAGGTGCCGGTCGCGGGCGGCTTGCCCACCGCGCTGCCGATGCCGTGGACCGGGCCGCTCTCGTTCAACGCCACCGGCACGGCCGTCGCGTACAACGAGCTCTCGCGCACGTTGCGACCCTTCCATCGCAAGCATTATTTCGGTGGCCAGGCCGACAACATCTACACCTATGACCTTGCAACCGGCGCGAGCAGCCAGTTGACGCACTGGAAGGGCGAGGACACGTGGCCGATGTGGCTTGGCGACACGCTGTACTTCGCGTCCGACCGTGGCGCCAACGGCGTGCTCAACCTCTGGGAAAAGAACATCCAGACCGGCGCCGTGCAGCAGGTCAGCGACTTCCCCACCTACGACATCGACTGGCCGAGCCTCGGCAACACCGGCATTGCCCTGACGGATGGCGGCCGGCTCTACGTCTACAGCTTCGCCACGGGCAAGCTGCTGCAGGTGCCGGTGACCGTTCCGCTGGGTGGTTCGCGCACCCTGCCTTATGAATATGACGCGGCACGGATGATCCATGGCGCCGACGTGGCGCCGGATGGCAAGCTCGCGGTCTTCAGCGCGCGTGGCGCCCTGTTCACGGTGCCTGCCAAGTTTGGCCACACCACGATGATCAGCCGGCGCGTGGCCAGCAACGACGTCGATCCCTCGTGGTCGCCCAACGGCCAGTGGATAGCCTACGTCCGCGACGATGGCATCGACAGCCAGGTGATGGTGCGTCGCGCCGACGGCGCGGGCGCGCCAAGGGCGCTGGCGAGCGAGGGCAACCTGACCTACGCCGGTCCGCTGCAATGGAGTCCGGACGGGCACTGGCTGACCTACACCGACTCGCGCCAGCGCCTGTGGTTGGTCAATGTCGGAACCGGTGCGCGCAAGGAGGTGGCGACCGATCGGCAGAAGATCATCGGCGCGTTCCAGGATGTCGCGTTCTCGCCGGACAGCCGCTGGCTGGCCTTTTCCAAGCACCTGCCCAACCACGTGCACGCCTTGTTCATCTATGGCGTCGGCGATGGTCAGCTGCACCAGGTGAGCCGCGGCGATTTCAACGACAGCAACCCGGTTTTCTCCAGCGACGGCAAGTACTTGTACTTCGTGTCGGCGAGGCTCGTGAACCCTGTGCTTTCCGCGTACAACTTCGGTGCTTCCGGCGTGGTGCCGGACGGCCTCTATGTCACCACGCTGCGTGCCGACACGCCTTCCCCGTTCGCGCCCCGTACCCAGTTGCCCGTGGCCGCGAAGGACAAGGGCAAGGCGTCGCCGCACGGCAAGGCCAAGTCCGGGCACCCGGATGTCGTGATCGACTTCAACGGGCTTGTCGATCGCGCGGTGCAGGTCCCCGTGCCGGCGGCGAACATCGCGCAAGTGGCGGAGGCCAAGGGCACCGTCTACTACCTGACCGTGCCGGTGCCGGTGCTGGGAGGTGCCATCCCCGGCATGGTCCCCGAGCTGCGGGCTTACAACCTGGCCAAGCGCAAGTCGCTGACCCTCGCGCAGGGGATTGGCCAAGGGTTCGCGCTCTCGGCGGATGGCTCGACGTTGCTGTACAACCTGCACGGCAAGTGGATGCTGCGTCCGGCGGCGTTCTCCCCGGCGGCGAAGGCGAAGCCCCTGAACACCTCGCACATGCAGATGCGGGTCGTGCCGCGCGCCGAATGGGCCGAGATCTTCGGTCAGGCCTGGCGCAACGTCCGTGACTACTTCGTCAATCCGGAGTTGATCAAGGCCAAGTGGACTGCGATCGGCAACGACTACAGGGCGCTCCTTCCCCTCGTCCAGGACCGCGAAGATCTCAACTACGTGATGGCGAACATGATCGGCTCGCTGGGCGAGAGCCACATGTACATCTTCGGTGGCGACATGGGCTGGAAGTCGCCGCCCCAGCCGACGGCTGGACTGGGTGCCGAATTCGCACTCAATGCAGCCGCGGGTCGCTATTACCTGAAGCGAATCTTCCATGGTGACAACACCGTTCCCGGCTACTACGCGCCGCTCGCTCAGCCAGGCCTGAAGGTGGCGGAAGGCGACTACGTGCTGGCCATCGACGGCAGGCCACTGGCGGCGCCGACCAACCCGTACGCGCTGCTCCAGGGCACGCTCGGCCAGACGATCACGCTGCGCATCGCGAGCACGCCGACGGGCAAGCCGTGGACGATCCTGGTTCGGCCGGTGGTCAACAGCGGCAAGCTTCACCTCCTCCACTGGATCAACAACAATCGCAGGGAAGTCGCGAAGCTTTCGGGTGGCAAGGTCGGCTATGTCTACCTCGATGACATGGAGGCGACGGGGTTGCACGAATTCGTCCGCCAGTACTACAGCCAGATCGACAAGCCCGGCTTGATCATCGACGACCGGTGGAACCTCGGCGGATTCATCGACACGATCCTGTTCAACCAGTTGGACCAGAAGATGGTGGGCGCGTGGACCAACCGCCACGGCGCCCATTACCCCAGCCCCGAGGATGCCTACATCGGACATATGGCCGCGCTGATCAACCATGGCTCGGCGTCCGATGGCGACATCTTTGCCTACCGGTTCCAGCAGTTGCACCTCGGGCCGACGATCGGTTCGCGCACATGGGGCGGCGTCCGCGGTTACGACAACACGTTCTCGTTGCTTGACGGCGGCGCGCAGGTCGTTTCCGAAATCGCCATGTATGGCAAGGACTCGAAGTGGGTGGTCGAGAACATCGGCGTCGTGCCTTCGATCCCGGTCCATGTCGATCCCGGCATGCTGGCCCGCGAGAACCGCGATACGCAGATCGAGAAGGCCGTGCATGTCCTCCTCGGGGAAATCGCGCGCAAGCCGGTGCAGGTGCCGCCGCCGCCGCCGTGGATGCCTGCGTTCCCGCAGCAGCCCGCGTACCCGCCGTGTCCGATGACGGGTACCGGCACCTGCCAGTGACTCGTCGCCGCGGCGGGCCGCAAGGGGCCCGCCGCGGCGCTGCCGGTCGATGAGCCTGGATCCGGGGCGCCGCCAACCCTACTCGGCGCGCCTATCGGAGTCGGGCTTCGCTTACACTGGATGAGGGCCTGCGGTGCCAGACGCTGCGGGTCCTCTCCGGCTTTCCATTGGATCCAACATGACCATCCAGATTTCGCGTGGCTTCCGTCTCGTGCTTGCGCTCCTGCTTGTCGGCGCGGGAGCAGGGCTTGCCGGCGGTGCGTGTGCCGCCCCCGCGGCGTCGGCCGCCCCCCTGCCGCTGGCCAAGGTGCAGGCATTGATCGCGGGCGCCAGCAAGGGGCGCGCCCAGGCGCAGTCGGTCTTCGCGGGCCCCGGCGGCTTGACGGGTGCGGTGGTGTCCTACAAGGACGCTCCCGGCGCGCCGCCCAGCATCATCTGGATCAATGGCGACGCGAGCGCGCTTCTCGTGGGCAAGCTGGTCGGCCCCAAGGGCGAGGACCTGGACAAGGAGGCCGAGCAGCGTGTGGGACTGCTGCTCTCGCCCGAAAAGGCCATCGTCGAAGCGGCCGATCCGGCGCGTGGCGTCATTCGCATGGGGCGCAAGGGGCCGGTGCTCACCGTGTTCCTGGATCCCAACTGCATTTATTGCCACCTGCTGTACGAAAAGCTGCAAGAGCCGCTTGCGCAAGGCAAGCTCCGCGTACGCTACGTCGTGGTGGCGGTGGTCAAGCAGTCCAGCCTGCAGAAGGCAGCCGCAATTCTTGGCGCGCGCGATCCCGCAGCCGCGCTGGCGCTGGACCAGGAGAAATTCGACGCCAAGACGGAAGAAGGCGGCGTGAAGGCCGACACCGCGCCTTCCAAGGCGCTCGTCGCTCGCATCAACGCCAACAGCGCGCTGATGGCCAAGGCTGGCGGCGACGGGACGCCAACGCTTCTTTATTGCAGCAAGAGTGGCGGCGTGCAGATGCTGGACGGAATGCCGCGCGATCTCGACCAGCTTCTGGCGCAGATGGCCAGCGGACCCGAGCCGGCGTGTGGCAGCTGAGCCACGCGGCGCACGCTACAGCGCGATCAGCACGGCGAGCACCAGCAGGATCAGGGCGTATTTCACCGCGCGGAACGTGCGGGGACGCGCCCGCTTCCAACGGCCCAGTTGCGCATTGAAGCGATTGAGCCGCG
>JAJYPJ010000063.1 GCA_021795435.1 Pseudomonadota bacterium | reverse complement strand
GGAACGGTAGAGACTGTAAAGGTCAAGGCCATAGAAGCCTGCGCGATCGACAGGAGCCAGCGACGCGTTGTGCACCCTCAGCCACTCGATGAATGCGGCCACCTCCCGGTTGCGCCACATCCACTGCGGAAAGCGCTCGAATTCACCGAGCGCGGCCGTCGAATCCCGCTCATCGCCGCCCTGGACGTAGTGGCATACGCGCCATGCGTCGGGCCAGTCTCCTTCAATTGCAACGCCATCGAATCCGAGCTCGGCGATCAGCCTGCGCGTGATCTCGGCGCGCACGCGGTAGAACTCACGCGTGCCATGGGTCGCTTCGCCGAGCAGAACGAATCGCTTGCCCTCTGCCATGCGCAGCAATTCGTCGTAATCGGAACTTCTGTCTGCCAGGCGCCGAGCCAGGTTCCGCGTTGCCAGGAAGGGTGTGGCAAGAGCGTTCATAAGCGCGTACCCGCGGCATGGGCCTCGCGCAGGAGCATCTGCACCTCCTCGTCGCTGGTGTCCCCGAAATCCGCGTAGAACTGGCCCACCGCCTCGAAGTGTGCGGGGCAGAGGACACTCACGAACTCGTCAGCGACGTCGCTCAGTCGACGCTCTGCATCCGCGGGCGCAACCGGCACGGCGACGATGAGCTTCGCTGGTGAGCGCGAGCGCAGAGCCTTGAGCGCTGCGCGCATGGTTGAGCCGGTCGCCAGGCCATCATCAACGACGATGACCGTGCGCCCCTCGATGGGCGCCGGTGCACGCGTCCCACGGTAGCGAACCTCCCGACGTTCAAGCTCGATCGACTCTTCCGCGAGAACGACGTCGAGATCGTGTCGACTGACGCCCGCGTGGTCGATGACGTCGTGGTTGAGGTCGACTGCGCCGCCCGATGCGATCGCCCCCATCGCGAGCTCGCGGTGGTGGGGGAGGCCCAACTTCCGCACGATCAGGACATCGAGGGTCGCGTCGAGTGCCTTGGCGACTTCGTACGCGACGGGAACCCCGCCGCGCGGCAGCGCCAGGACGACAAGATCGCGCCGGCCCCGATAGGCCTGCAGCGCCTGTGCGAGCCTGCGTCCTGCCGCATAGCGATCAGTAAACCGGGCGTCCATCGTTGTCTCGCTGATGTCTGCCAGATGCTTACGCTAGGCTCACGATTCGTCCGCTGCCTTGACTTGGATCAACAACCCGCCGCGCGCTATACGAAGCGGCAATCCGTCGCGCCTGCGTGTTTCGGCAATGGGTCGTTTTCCCGTCTAACCGGGAGACGGCGCGGCCAAGCCAAGGCCGAGGCCGGCGTGTGTCCACGCCTCCTCGGCGGATGGGCGCTCAGTCAATGTTTCAGCCGCGCAATTGCGCAGCGATCTCCTGGACGGTCATGTCCAGCTGATCGCGTTCGATTTCCCTTGTCACGCAGCGCGCCAGTTGCTTGCCCAGTTCCGCCCGCAGCGCACCAAGGAACCGGGGTGGAGCAATCAGCATGAGGTGGTCGAAGCGGTGGTCCAGGCGACCGGCCTCGAGCGCGTCTCGCAGTTCCCTTGCGAACTCGCGGGTCGCCTTTTCCATGGGCGTCGTATGCGGCTCGATGGCGTGGCGCGCGCCGCCCATGCTTTCCATGGTTCGGGGCGGACGCGCATCGCCGCGCGAGCCAGCGGGCGTATGTCCTGCGGGATTGACGAACGAGGCAATCTCGACGGGAGGGACCGCGGCGTCGAGGCTCTCGAACAGTCGGGCTCCGACGCGGTCGGCAACCAGAATCCAGGTCTTGTCCATGCTCGACTCCGGGTCTGACGGGCGGACACCCCGCAGTCTACGCGCATTCGCCGATGGTGCGGCTGCCGGCGGTGGTCATGCGCGGGGCCAAAATGTCGCGGATTTGTGGCGACAACCCAAGCTCGGGATAATCGGCGCTTTTCCCGACGGTGGTGGATCCATGCCCGAGACGACTGTACTCAACTCCGTTCATCGTGCACTCGGTGCGCGGATGGTCGACTTCGGTGGTTGGGACATGCCGATCAGCTACGGCTCGCAGATCGAGGAGCACCATGCGGTACGCGGCGACGCGGGGATGTTCGACGTGTCCCACATGACCGTTGTCGATCTGCGGGGAGCCGGAGTCCGCACATTCTTGCGCCACCTGCTGGCGAACAGCGTGGATAAGCTCGGGGTTCCCGGGAAGGCGCTCTACTCTTGCATGCTGGATGCAAGGGGCGGCGTCATCGATGACTTGATCGTCTATTTTCTCGAAGACAACTATTTCCGTCTGGTGGTGAATGCCGCGACGCGCGACAAGGATCTCGAGTGGATACGCGAAAACGCTTCGCCGTTCCATGTGGCGGTTGAGCACCATCCCGAACTGGCGATGATCGCCGTCCAAGGGCCGAACGCGCGTTCCAAGGCGGCGAGCGTACTGCCGGCAGCCCTGCGCGAGCGGTCCCTCGCACTCAAGCCGTTCAGTGCTGCTCGCGAGGGCACGTTGTTTGTGGCGCGAACCGGTTACACGGGCGAGGACGGCTTCGAGATCACCCTGCCGGGTTCGGAGGCAGCAGCGTTCTGGCGACAGCTGCAGGATGCGGGCATTCGTCCCTGTGGTCTGGGCGCACGCGACACGCTGCGGCTGGAAGCCGGCATGAATCTCTACGGCCAGGACATGGACGACCGGACAACGCCGTTCGAAGCTGGATTGGCGTGGACGGTGAGCCTGGATGAAGGCCGGGATTTCATCGGCCGGTCCGCGTTGGAGGCGCAGCGTCGGCATGGCGTTCCCCGGCAGATGATTGGTTTGGTGCTGGATGAAAAGGGCGTTTTGCGCCACGGCCAGGTCGTCCATACGGCGCTGGGCGTCGGCGAAGTCCTGTCCGGCACGTTTTCTCCCACGCTGGGCAAGGGCATCGCGTTTGCCCGTGTCCCGGCGGGTGATCCAGGCGCAGTCAGCGTGGAAATCCGCGGCAAGGCCGTGCCGGTCCGCGTGGTCAAGCCGCCGTTTGTCCGCAACGGCCGGCCCTGCGCCGGCATCCTGACGCCGATGCAGGGGTGACGCGCTCGGGCCGGGACGCTTGCTAGAATTGCCTCCGCACGCGCATTGGATTGCGTGCCCCACCTTTGACCGGACATTACCCATGAGCGAGATCCCCGGCGACCTCAAGTTCCTCAAGTCCCACGAATGGGCGCGGCTGGAAGACGGCGGCGTCGTGCGCGTGGGCATCTCCGATCACGCACAAGGCCAGCTTGGCGATCTCGTCTACGTCGAATTGCCTGCGGTCGGCGACGTCGTGCAGTCGGGCAATGCCTGTGCCGTGGTCGAGTCGGTCAAGGCTGCGTCCGACATCTATTCGCCCGTGTCCGGTACCGTCGTCGAGGTCAACGAGATCCTTGCGGACAAGCCGGAGACCATCAACGAGGATGCCTACGGCGAAGGCTGGATCTTTGCCGTCAAGATGGCGAATCCCAAGGACATGGAGGCGCTTCTCGATCCTGACGCCTACGCGGAGTTGCTCGAAGAAGAAGACGCGCACTGAGCGCGGTTGCGACCTGCCCGCGCCCGGCCTGGTCGGGCGCTTTGCTTTGACGGAAACCACCATGCCCTTCATCCCGCATTCCGAGGCCGACGTGCGCGCCATGCTGGCCGCAATTGGCGTGGATTCGCTCGAGTCGCTGTTCGACGAGATCCCCGCAGATCTCAAATCCGGCGCGCTCCAGCACGTGCCCGAGGGCATGTCCGAGATGCATGTGGCGCAGTTGATGCGCCGGCGTGCGGCGCAGGACGCCGGGGTGTTGAACTTCGCAGGGGCTGGTGCCTACGAGCACCACATTCCGGCGGCCGTCTGGCAGATCGTCACCCGAGGCGAGTTCTATTCCGCCTACACGCCCTACCAGGCCGAGGCGAGCCAGGGCACGCTGCAGCTGATCTACGAATACCAGACCATGATGACCCGGTTGACGGGCATGGACGTGAGCAACGCGTCGCTATACGACGGCGCCACGGCGCTGGCCGAAGCGGTGCTGATGGCCGAGCGCTGCGTCAAGAAAGGCAGCGGTCGCGTGCTCGTGCCGCGCGGTGTCCACCCGGCGTACCGGGAAACGCTGCGGACCATCGTGGCCATGCAGGGCATCGAGGTCGTGGAAGTGGATTTCGTGCGCGATGGCGACGCGGCGGGATGCGTTGACCTGCCGGCGCTCCAGGGGCAGGCTCGCGGCGGTTTCACCGCGCTGGTGATTCCCCAGGTCAACTATTTCGGCGTGCTGGAAAACGTCGATGCGCTAACGGATTGGGCCCATGCCCACGGCGGGCTCGCGATCGGCATCATCAATCCGTTGGCGCTGGCCGTGCTCAAGGCGCCTGGACAATGGGGCGGGCAGGGTGCCGACATCGTTGTCGGCGAAGGCCAGCCGCTCGGCGTTCCCCTCAGCTCGGGTGGACCCTATTTCGGCATCCTCTGCTGCAAACTCGGCTTTGTCCGGCAAATGCCGGGTCGCATCGTCGGCCGGACGACGGACCTCGATGGGCGGACTGGCTATACGCTCACGCTGCAGGCCCGGGAGCAGCACATTCGCCGTGCAAAGGCGACATCCAACATCTGCACCAACCAGGGCCTCCTCGTCACGGCGGCGACAATTCACATGGCATTGCTGGGCCCCGAGGGCCTTCGTCGCGTGGCGGCGCACAGCATGCGCAATGCTCGCGCCCTGCGCGAGCGGCTTGCAGCGTTGCCCGGCTTGCGGGCGATCTTCCCTGGCCCATCCTTCCACGAGTTCGCGCTCGCGTTGCCGATATCGGCGAACACGGCCATCGAGCGCCTTGCGGATCATCGGATCCTGGGTGGTGTTGTCCTTGGCGAGGACTATCCCGAGCTGGGCGACTCGCTGCTCGTCTGCGTCACCGAAACCAAGACGCCCGCCGATCTCGATCGCTACGCGCAGGCGCTTGGCGACATCTTGCGCTGATCCGAAGGCATTCCGGTTTGCCGCGCGACGCTGCTTGGCGTTGCGCCGTATTCAGCATCGCCGCCAGGTCGATCGACCTTTGGATTTGCCAGTCGACGCGCGCATGCGTCGATGGCCCATCGCAATGGCGAATCCATCTGGAAGCAAGCAAATGCAAGGCATGAAGCCAGTGTGAGCAATTGTCATACGGACGTCTAGACGTCCGTATGACATGCGAATGCGTTGAGTTGACCCGTTTCCGACGCCAAGTGAAGGCATCAATTTTCGGTTCGATGCCGATGCCTGCGCGTGCAAAATTGATTGACAGTGGAAAAGTGACGCAATAGTTTCTGCGCCGGAAGATCAGTGAATAGAGAATGGCGACGGCGAAATACATCAAGCCTTATATCGAGCACGGCGCGAAATCCGCCGCGGTACGCAAGATCACCGTATCGGTTCCGCTCCATGTCCTGAAGGTTTTGTCCGATGAGCGTACCCGCCGCCAAATCTGCAATCTGAGGCACGCCACGATAAGTGATCTTCTCTGCGAGGCGTTCCTGCATGCTTTTACTGGGCAACCACTGCCAACTGATGAGGAGCTGAGACGAACTATGGCTACGAAGAAGACTGCTGCGAAGAAACCGGCCGCCAAGAAACCTGCGGCCAAGAAGACCACTGCCAAGAAGGCCCCGGCCAAGAAGAAGGTCGCGAAGGCCAAGGTCGCGACGGCCCGCAAGACGGCCGCCAAGAAGCCCGTGAAGAAGGCCGCTGCCAAGAAGCCGGTGGCCAAGAAAGCCGTGAAGAAGGCTGCCGCCAAGAAGCCGGCGGCCAAGAAAGCCGTGAAGAAGGCTGCTGCCAAGAAGCCGGCGGCGAAAAAGGCTGCCAAGAAGGCGGCGCCGATGAAGGTTGCCGCGCTCGCTCTCTGAGGCGAGGCGCAACCGCTGTTGTCGTCAACCTTCCACCCTCTCCGCGGTGCCCAGCGCGGAGAGGACCTCGGTTCCGAGGTCGCGCCCCGCTCTGCGGGGCGTTTCATTTTGTGTCGGATCCATCGCGCGGATTGCCGCGGGCTCGCGATCGGGCTAACGTGGCGATCGCGCTTGCGGCGATCCATCCCGCAGAGGGGGAAGCCGGCATGGGGCGCATTCGTCCAATCGGGGGTTGTCATGGGTGACAAGTTCGTTGTTGCGGCCAGTCGTGCCGGAGCCATCGGTCTCGTGATCGTGCTCGGCGGGATCTTGGCGGCGTGTTCGGGCTCCAGCGGCCCTGCGCCGACCGCCGCGAGCAAGGTGGCCGCCGCTGGCGCAGCCAAGCCTGGGGTCGTCAAGCAGTCATCAGCCCAGCCAGCCAACAGGCTGCAGGCCATGACGGTTGATCAGCTGATGAGTGCGGCGCAGAAGGCGCTCAAGGACAACCGTCTGGTGGCGCCCGCAGGCGACAATGCGTTCGAGTATTACCTTGCGGTGCTCAAGAAGCACCCCAACAATCGGGCCGCTCAGGATGCGCTGCGCGAGACGTTCCCTTATGGCGCCCAGAGTGTCGACCAGACGATCAACCAGAAGGACTTTTCGGAAGCCCAGCGCGAGATTGACCTGCTTGCTGCCGCCGATCCGACCAACTACACCCTGACGATCCTGCGTTCAAAGCTCGATGCCGCTCGCAAATTGGCCGCGCAACAGCAGGCGGCGCAGACGGCGCAGCAGCAGGCGGCCCGTGCAGCCAATTCGGCGGAGAAGGCGCGTTTGGCCGCGGCCGCGAGCGCGCCCAAGGCCCAGACGCAAACCACCAGCCCGCAACCGCAGGCTGCGGCCCTCCAGCAGCAGGCGCAGGCCGCTGCGTTGAAGCAGCAACAGGAAGCGGCGGCCGCACTGAGGCAGCAGCAGGCGGCGCAGGCGGCGCAGGCCGCTCGGAGCCTGAACCGCGATGCACAGATCGTGCGTCAGGTGCCTCCCCGCTATCCGCTGGAGGCTGCCCGCGATGGCGAGCAGGGTTGGGTGGACGTCGAGTTCACGGTCAATGCGGACGGAACGGTCAGCAATGCCCACGTGACCAATTCCGATCCGCCGCAGGTGTTCGACCGGGCCGCATTGGAGGCCGTCAGCCGCTGGCGGTTCAAGCCGGCGCTGATCAACGGCACGGCCACGGCGGTCGTGCTCAAGCGGCGAGTCGAGTTCAAGCTGGCTGGCAACGGCTGATCGCGCGGCTGGCGCGTGCCCCGCAGCGCTGCTCGTCGCTCCTCAGCGGGGGCTGTCGAGCAGCGCTTGGCGCATGAGCGACAGTGAGGCGAGGACGGGATCGAGCGATGCCGCTGTCCCGTCATCGAGTTTGGACAATGCGGCATACGCTTCGCCATGCAGCTCGGCAGGCCAATCGCGCAGCAAGCCAGCCGCATCGGCCAGCACCAGCTGTGCGTAATCGCCGGCGTCCCTGCCATTCGCCGCAGCCTGCCGCAAGTCGTCGAGGACTTCGGCGTGCGCCTGCTGCGAGCGCAATGGATAACGGTGACCCAAGCGCGGCACCAACGCCAGGCGCGGGACGCGATGAACCAAATCACGACGGGCGAGTGCATCGAGAAGCCGCACGCGCAGTCGGGGCAGGCCGCGACGCGCACGCGCAAGTGCGCGTGTGGCGGGAATGGGTCCGGCTCCCAGCACCTGGAGCAATTGCGCCAGCAGCGGATGCGCCAGAGGCAGGACGCTATCGACTTCCCAAGCGCTGCTTCGGGCGTGCAGCCGATCGGCGAGAATCAGATCACCGAGAAGGGCTGCAGCAAAGAGCGCCTGTGGAGTCCATGAGGAGCGCGATTCGACGCTTCCGCTTTCCGGATCAAGCAGCAGCAGCGCGAGGCGTTCGGCAAGCAGCATGGTCAGTGTCCACGCCGCGGCCGCCGCGCGTGGTACACGTGTCGCACGGGACGCTCGATGCCGGCCCAATCGACAAAAGGCAACCCCAGCAGCCGGTCGAAGAACATGGGCATGAGTTGCGCAGGCACCGCATCATCGCAGTTCCAAAGGATCACCATGCCGACATGGAGATCCGGGAAGAAGCCGATCATTGCGCGATAGCCCTGGACTGCGCCAGCATGGAAAATCAGGCGGTGGCCAGCGTAGTCGTAGACCCGCCAAGCCAGCGCATACTGCGCGTTTCTCAATCGAGCACGGCGCCACGGCGTGGCCCATCGCTCGCTCGGGGTCTCGACCAGGGGCGTGTGCAGCACGCGGAGCAGTTGCGGAGGTAGCACGGAGGGTGCGCCGCCCATTTGCGCGATGAGCCATTTCTCCATGTCGTCGAGGCTGGCGTTCACCCCGGCTGCCGGCGCAAGACGGTAATAGGCTTCCTTCGGCTGGAACGGCATCCAACGACCATGGTCACGCCAATGTGGTCGAGCCCAACTGCGACTGGCTTCCAGCGCGGTCCGGCCGTACGTCGCCGTGTGCATGCCCAACGGCCAGAAAATCCGCTTTTCAACCTGGTGGTAGTAGAAATCGCCGGTTTCCGCATAGACGACGTCGCCAATGAGGCTGAAGGCCACGTTCTGGTAGCTGTAGCACGCGCCAGGCGCGCAGATGGGGTTGACCCGATCCAGCCTGCGGACCAGCTCGGGGTAACGACCGTGGTCCTCCATCAGGTTGTCGTAGGCGTTGTGGGGAAGACCCAGGCGCTGGCTGAGAATGTCGGCGATGGTTGCCTCGCGCGCGTACTGCGCATTCTTCAGCATGAAGAACGGCAATGCCTGTTCAATGCGCGTATTCCAGCCAAAGGCGCCGTCCCGAATGAGCAGTCCGGTCAGCGCGCTCGCAAACGCCTTCGAGAGCGAAGCGATGCGGAACACCGTATGGGGAGTCACCCGGGCACCCGTCGCGGCATCGGCGTAGCCCAGCGTGCGCTGCCAGCGCACCTTGTCGCCGACTACGACCGCGGTGGCGATGCCCGCGGCATCGTTTCGCGCCATTGTGAGGTCGAGCCAGCCGTTGTAGGCGTGAATCGCTGCCTCGACGCGACCCTTCGGGAGCGGGCCGCCGATCGGCACCGCGCGGTGTGTCGT
>JAJYPJ010000062.1 GCA_021795435.1 Pseudomonadota bacterium | reverse complement strand
GACAGAGATGCCGCCGCTGTTGTAATCCTGCAGCGTGAACAGCGTGTAGGGCGTGCTCGTCGGCGGGCTGATCGACGCACCGGGGTTCGAGCCGGAGGCGGCATAGGTGCCGCCGTAGACGACGTAGACGGAGGGCTTCCCGCCCGTATAAAGGACGTCGTTGATGTCCGGCTCGTCGCTGGTGGCGCCGATCTGCATGTACTGGTAGCTGCCCATCGTGCCGCTATAAAGCGTACTGTCGATCGACGAGCAGTTGCTCTTCACCGTGCTGGAAGCCGATGAATACTTGTAGCAGGGATTGTTGATCCACAGCGTCGGCGCGGGACTGCTGCTGGGATTGGCCAGCGCATAGGCGGCGTAACTGGTGTACCCGTTGGCCGGCAGCGTATTGGTGAAGTTGAACGCCTTGCCGGCCGACATGTAGTACACCCACGTCGTGTACAGGCTGGTCCCGGAGGTCTGGTAATCCTCCAGCGCGAAATCGGTGCTGCCCATGTACGCCTGCAGGATCGCGGCCAGACCCGCCTTCGCCACGTTCAGCCGGCTGGCGCTGTTGTCCACCTCAGCGCCACTGCTGTTCACCGCGGTGTAGGAGGCCGACCCCGCCACCGCCGGCGAAACCGGTGGCGTGAAGCCACTCGGCACCGTGTAGTTGACTGGCGAACTGGAGTTGTAAAGGGAAGTGGATCCGCTGGCTTGCAGGCCGGAGCCCGTCATGATCGCCCCGCCCAGATCGCCATCCATCGACTGGGAATTGCCGACGGCAAAGACCACCTGGGGATGCACCGGAATCGCGATGCTCAGCGGAATTTGCGAGATCGGAATCAGCGTCGAGGTCGCAGCATGCACCGGCAACACAGGCGGCATGAAGGCACCGCCGATGATGGCCAGCGCGCATCCGATCCCGAAGTTGCGCATGGATCGCTGCATCGTCATGGGGCACCGTCCTGCCCGGTCCGGGCGTCTGGAGTTCGCGTTCATTGATGGAAGATGCTCTGCACCATGGTGGGCGCCTTGCCGTTGGCTCCCAGGGCGCGCACCGTGATGCGATAGACGCGCGAGGGCTGCACGCCGCCGCCATATTGCATCGAGGCGACGTTCTGGCCGGGCATGGCCACGCTGGGGAGCTGCTCGATCACGATCTGTGGCACGGCTCCGGACAGGCCCTGGTAGGGCGATGCCATGGTCGTGCCGGATCCACTCCAGGTTGCACTCTGGGCCCACACGGGCGTCGCCTGCGGATTGAACAGATAGAGACCGCCGTTGCCCGCGGTCGTGAACGGGGAATTCACATACTGCCCGCTGAGCAGTGCACCCTCGGCAATGCGCAGTGCGCCTTCGCCGGTCTCGAAGGAAATCTGCGCGTTGGCCGTGTTGCCCGCGACGCGGGCCTGGTTGGCCTGGTAGACCATCGCCACCAGCGCCGAAATCGTCAGGACCAGCAGCATGACGAGTGCGGTCAGCAGGACAAACCCGCTGGAACGGCTCGGCAGGGCTCTCAGGCGTAAAGGCTTCATAGCGTCGCGTTCCGGATCGACTGGGTCATCACGTAGACATGGCGAAGGCGCGTATCCGCAGGCACTGTCACGGTCGTGCCCAGCACGCTCCACTGCGTCGGGTTGCCCCCCGGGGGCGCAGATCCCAGCGGACCTTCCACCAGGAAGCCCATGCGCACGGCATAGACCTGGGACCAGTTGGTCACCTGCGAGGCCGGCACCCATTCCTGGGTCGCGCCGCCGGAACCGATGCCATAGAGGATCTGCATGTTGTCCACGCCGGGTACCAACGGCTGTGGCGCACTGGCGCCGCTGTTGTTGCCGTTGCCCTTCGAGCAGCCCGTGCTCAGCACCGCGAGTGATTGCCACTGCCCGCACATCATGACCGCGCCGTAGAGGGCGCTCTGGCCCCCCGGGCCCTGACCGACATAGAACACTTCCTGTTGCAGCAGGACAAACTGCGAGCCCTGCGGGAAGTTTGGCGCAAAGCCGGCCTGCTTGTTGCTGCCAACGCCGCTGCCCTGGTCATGGTGGATGATCAGGTTGTTCGAATTGGCACCGGCCTGCGAAAAGATGACAAAGGAAATGGACTTCGCACAATCGCTGACGGCGCCAATCATCCCGGGCTGGACCGTCGCCGTCGACGGCGACGCAAACGGCTGGCTCTGGATGGTCAACTGGCCGGAGTTCCCGACAATGTTGGTGACCGGTACCGGGATCGTGCCTGGAAGTTCCCCGCCGACCGCGAGCACGTCGCTGCCAGCTTCCGGGAGTCCCGTGAGCGAGCTGTCGAGGGCGGGCGACCAGTCGCCGGTATTGCTGTCACCGGCGGCATTCAGACCGGACATCGATGCAGTGGCGTCGTAGCCGAAGAGCGGCGAACTGAAGTTGTAAGGCAGTGATCCCGCCGACGTGTTGATGATGGTCCCCGCCGTCGCGAACGAGCCGCAGCCGGTGAATCCCGCCCCTCGGACCGCAGGGCCGACGATGGCGGCAATCGCATTTTCCGAGTTCTGGATGGAGGCCTGGGCCGTCGCCGTGCCGTACACCTGGCGCTGTGCGATGAACACGGTGATCACGCCCGCCAGGATCACCAGGCCAATGGCGATGGCGACCATCAATTCGACCAGCGAAAAACCTTGGTGGCGTTTCATCACAGCACCGTCTGCAGCGTGTAGGAAGCCCTGGCCACGGTCTGCTTGAGCGCCTGCTGCGTCGGCGCGTCGCTCCAGGAAATGCGGACCGTCACCTGGGTATTCTGGTTGGCCGACGACACGCCGGCGGGGACCGTGGTCGCGATCGACCCCGACGCCGCCGGCAGGTTGGCGGTCAGGTCGCTGTTCCATTGCCACAGGTCATACAACGCCATCTGCTTGGGCGTGCAGGTGCTGCCAGCGCAGCTCGGGGAAGGTACCGACGTGGGGGGACTCTGGTCGTAGTCGCCATTGATCGCCGCGGACCGGTTGGCCCGCATGCGGTCCAGGATGTCGTAGGCCTGCTGGACGGCCTGCTGTTCCATGTAGCTGGAGGCATTGTTCTTGTGCACGAGCAACAGGACGCCCGCCACGCCCAGCATGCCCAGCGACAGGATGACCACCGTCACCAGGACTTCGAGAAGGCTGAATCCGGAAACGCGCCGTTGTCGCTTCATCACGGACACCTCATGGACAACTCAGGGCGGTCGTGCCGTCGGCAGCCGTGCCCGGCGTGCTCGAGGTCTGGACGAACCCGGTGGCATAAATCAGGATCGACCGGGCCTGGGTGCTGCCGCGGGAGTCGCATGCCGTCAGCAGCACCTGCGCGGTGTTGAGCAAGCCTCGCCCGTTGAAGGTGATCTGCGTGACGCTCGTCGTGCCCCCGTACGTGGTTGCCTTGAGGGTCGGGCCCGTCGCGCTGAGCGTCGTGGTGTTGACGACCGAGCTGGTCCCCGAGGAGGGCTGCTTCACCACGATCCAGCCGGCGCTCCAATTGGTGCCGCACGTGGTGCTGCTGGGCGCACTGTAGGGACAGACGGTCACCGCCTCGTCGTTGCTCAAGGCCTGGTTGCGGGCATAACTGAGCGAGTTGAACAGGCTCTCGGTCAAGCCATTGATGCGACGGTTCAGGATGAGCGTACGGAAGCTGGGCAGCGCAAAGGCCAGGACCATGGCCACGATGACCAGGACGACGATCAGCTCCAGCAGCGTGAAACCCCGTGTCGGGCGTCTGCGGCGCATGCGAATCCCCCGCGGCGGAGTGGCCGCAGCGTCACTCTGCCACCCCGACTGGCAAGGTGCCGCCCGCTGGCCGACGGGCGGCAGCAACCGGCGGATGGGCGGTACGCGGCCGAGCCTCCCGATGGCCAGGGCTGCGAGAGGTCCGCAGCGAGACGCACGGCGCTGGTTCAGCCGCCGTGCTGCAGTGCCTTCGTGCCGAAGCGCCGGAGGTAGCCGTAGTACAGCAGGGGGATGACCACGAGCGTCAGCAACGTCGAAACCAGGATGCCGAAGACCAGGGACACCGCCAGTCCCTGGAAGATCGGGTCACCCAGGATGAACAGCGCGCCCAGCATGGCGGCGATCGCCGTGAGGATGATCGGCTTGGCACGCACGGCACCTGCCTCGATGACGGCCTGCTCGAGCGGCCGCCCGGCCAGCACCGAGTGATTGATGAAATCGACCAGCAGAATCGAGTTGCGCACGATGATGCCGGCCAATGCGATCATGCCGATCATGGACGTGGCAGTGAACTGGGCGTGCAGCAACCAGTGGCCCGGCATCACGCCAATCACGGTCAGCGGGATGGGCGCCATGATCACGAGCGGCACGAGGTAGCTGCGGAACTGGCCCACGACCAGCAGGTAGATCAGGATCAGTCCCACCGAATACGCCAGGCCCATGTCGCGGAACGTCTCGTAGGTGACTGTCCACTCGCCCCCCCACTTGATCGAGAAATCGGTGCCGGTATTGGGCTGGCCAATGAAATGCTGCGCAAGCGGGTACCCATCGAAGGTCTGCCGGCCGATCTCGCCGACCAGCCTGAACATGCCGTAGAGCGGACTGTCCTCGCTGCCGGCATCGTCGCCCGTCACGTAGGTCACGGGCAGGAGGTCCTTGTGGTAAACGGCGTCCGACCAGGGTGTCGTCGTGACGTGGACGACCTCGGACAGCGGGATCAGTTGCCCGCCCTGCGAGCGGACTCGGAGCGTCAGCACGCTGTCCAGTGAACCGAGGTCCTTTTGCGGGAGACGCAGCACCACCGGAATGGCGTGCTTGGCGGCGCCATCCTGCAAGTAGGTCGCATCGACGCCTCCCAGTCCCGTCGCGATGGCATCGACGATCTGCTGCTGCGTCACGCCCATGATCGCGGCGCGGGCGCGATCGATCACCAGCAACTTGCGCTGCGCCTTGGGGTCCTCGACGCTCGTGTTGATGTCGACGATGCCCGCCGTGCGCCGGAACAACGACTCCACCGACAGCGCGATCTTCTTCTGGAGCGCGTAACTGGGGCCGAAGATCTCCGCCACGATGGGCGCCTGCACGGGCGGTCCCGGCGGAATTTCCACCACGGCCAGGTGCGCGCCAAACCGCCGGGCGACGGCGGCGAGCGCCGGTCGCACCGCCAACGCGATCTGGTGGCTCTGCCGCGTGCGCTGGTCCTTGTCCACCAGGTTGACCTGGATCATGCCCTGGTAGGGCATGGTGCGCATGAAGTACTGCCGCACCAGGCCATTGAAATCGATCGGTGCCGGCGTGCCGGCATACAACTCGTAGTTCGTGACCTCCGGCACCTTGGCCAGGACCTGGCCGAGATCCACCAGCGCGCGATTGGTCTGTTCCAGCGTCGACCCGACCGGCATGTCCAGGACCACCTGGAACTCCGACTTGTTGTCGAACGGAAGCATCTTGAGGATGACGGCCTTGACCACGACGAGGCCTGCGGCCATCACCACCAGCAGGCCCATCGCAACGAACAGTCGACGGCGGTTGCGGGCGGCGGCTTCGCCCATCAGGAAGGGCGTCATCACCCGCTTGAACAGGCCATACAGCTTGCGGTCGAGCTTCGAGTCGCCACTGGCGTGCCGCTCGGCGTTGACCCCGCCATGGGCCTCCGCGCCATGGCGCTGGGCAAGCTTCCCGAGCAGGTGGAACGCCATCCACGGCGTGACCACGAAGGCCACGGCGAGCGAAATGAGCATGCCGACGCTGGCATTGATCGGGATGGGCCGCATGTAGGGACCCATCAGCCCTCCCACGAAGGCCATGGGCAGGAGCGCGGCGATGACGGTGAACGTCGCCAGGATGGTCGGTCCGCCTACCTCGTCCACGGCGATCGGGATCGCGTCGATGAGGCGCTTGTTGCCCATGGCCATGTGCCGATGGATGTTCTCCACGACGACGATGGCGTCATCCACCAGGATGCCGATGGAGAAAATCAGCGCGAACAGCGAGACGCGGTTGATCGTAAAGCCAATCGCCCAGGAGGCGAACAGGGTGATGCCCAGCGTCACCACGACCGCGGTTCCGACCACGATGGCCTCGCGCCAGCCCAGCGCCAGCAACACCAGCAGCACCACCGAAACGGTGGCCAGCAACAGGTGGTCCATCAGTTCGCTCGCCTTGGCATCCGCGCTGCGGCCGCTGTCGCGGGTGACGGCGACGTGCACGTCCGCCGGGATCTCGATGTTCTCCAGCTGGCGCAGCCGGGCCCGCACCGCATCGGTGATGTTGATGGCGTTCTCGCCCTGCTTCTTGGCAATGGCGATGGTCACGGCGGGCGCGAGGCCGGTTGCCGCCCCGCCCCGGCCCGGGGGCGTCCCGTAAAACGCGTAGCTCGCCGGATAGTTCGCGCCGCCCTGCACATCCGCCACGTCGGAGAGATAAATCGGTTTGCCCCCGGACAGGCCGATGACCAGGTTGTGCACCTGGTCCGCATCCATCAGCAGCGTTCCCGCCTTGACCGGATAGTCGGTGTTGGCAGAGAACTCATCGCCCGCATCGGCGGCCACGTTGGCGGCCTTCAGCGAGGCGGCCAGCTCGCTGACCGTCATGTTGTAGGCGGCGAGCTTGCCCGGATCGAGCTTGACCAGCACCGCCCGCTGCGGCGCGCCGACCGTATAGACGTCACGGGTGCCGGGAATGCGCTTGAGCGTGGTCTCCAGCGTCCGCGCGACTTCGGACAACTGCACGCGGTCCGCGTGGTTCGACCAGAGCGTCAGGGTCATGATGGGCACGTCATTGATGCCCATCGCGTTGATGATCGGCTGGCCGACGCCCAGGGTCGCAGGGGCGTAGTCCAGGTTGGAGTAGACCTTGTTGTACAGGCGGATGATGGCGTCCTGCCGGGTGACACCGACGCGGAATTCCACAGTGATGACCGCCACGCCGGGCTGGCTGACCGAATAGACGTGCTTGATACCGCGGATTTCGGAAACCTTCTGCTCCAGCGGGAACGCCACCAGGTTCTCGACGTCGCGCACGTCGGCACCCGGGAAGGGGACCGTGATCGTGGCCATGGTGACCTCGATCTGGGGGTCCTCCTCGCGCGGCGTGATGACGACGGCCGCAAGACCGAGCAGCAGCCCGACCAGCGCCAGCAAAGGCGTGATTTGCGAGGCCTGGAAGGCGCGCGCGATGCGCCCGGAGATGCCGAGCGGCTTGCTCTCGCTCATGCCCTCAGGCTCCCTGGTCCTGTCGGTGCTTCACCAGCCACGTCACGGCCTGGAGCGGGTCTCGCGCAATCTGTTCGCCGGGCACCAACCCCGAGATGACTTCCACCTCGTCCCCGATCCGGTACCCGAGGCGCACCTGCCGCAACGAGACCGCGCCATCGCGCACCACGTAGACACCGGTGATCTCGCCACTGCGCAGGACGGCGGATTCGGGGACCATCAACCGCGGCCGCGAGCCGACCATGAAGGCCACTTCCACCACCTCGCCGGGATTGAGGCCCGTGTCCGCCGGCGGCAACTCCAGTCGCACGGTGAATGTGTGCGTCGTCGGATCCGCGTAGGGAAACACGATCACCTTGGCCGCCTGCAGTCGCTTGGACCCATGGTCGTACAGGAGCCAGGCCCGCCCGTAGGCACGAATGGCATCGACGTCCGACTGGGGGACCTGCGCCTCGACGCGAAGCTGGTTGAGCGAGATACCCGCGATCAGCGGCTGGCCCGGCTGGACTGCTTCCCCCACCTGGACGAAACGCTGCGTCAGGATCCCTGCGTAGGGTGCACGCACGACCGTGTAATCCTGGCTTTGCTGGGCCGCGCGGAGGTTCTGCTGCGCGGCATCCAGCGCCGCCTTGGCGGAATCGGCCGCCGCCTTGGACTGGTCGTACTGCGACTTCGACACCAGCTTGCGCTGGAATACCGCGGCAATTCTCTGATACTGCGCCTCGGCATCCCGATAGGCGGCCTGTGCCGAACGCACCTGCGCCGCTGCAGCGCGCGCCGCGGCGCCCTGCTCGACATCCGTCAGTCGCGCGACGACGGCATCCTTCGGCACGTAGTCGTTGACGTCAAAGGGCAGCTCGGTGATGCGGCCCGCCGTCTGTGCCGACAGCGTCGCTCGATTGACCGCCTGGACGGTACCGTCCCAGATGCGTTCCCGCGGCATCACCTTGTCCGCGAGGGTGATGACCGGAACGGGTGGCACCACGGCTCCAGTCGTCGCCGGCGGCGGCGCATGGCTGCAACCGGCCAGGACGACCGCGAACGCGGCCGCCATCCGCACCCGGGTAGCGGTGGGAAGCCTGAGCTGGCGTGACATGCACCCTCCCTCAGCGGAAGGCGCAGCCGGCCGGCAGGCCGAACTTCCGGAGGATCAGGGCCAGCGGGCAGAACCCGGTAAAGGCGGACTGCAGCAGGTTCAGCCCGACGAATGCCGTCAGCAGGAACCAGGCCGGGGCCACGTAGTAGCCGAGCAGCAGGCTGACCAGGATCACGGTGCCGGCGAAGGCGAAGACGATGCGATCGATATTCATGGGAATGGACTCGTCAGGGCAGGAATGACGGGAAACTCAGGGTTGGTGGATGTTTTTCAATCGCTCGATGCCGAGCGCCTTCAGGACGTATTTCTCGTAGATGGGATCCGTGTTGCCGGTTTTCATCTTGTTGATGAAGTACTTCTCGAAGGCGACTTTCGCCAGATGAACCCACTTGCCCACCTTGGCCCACGTGACGTTGCGCGGTGGAATCTGGGGCAAGGCCACGAATGCCGCACCCGTATCCCCCATGTCGGCCAGGCAGATCGCGTTCCACGTCGCCACCTCGTCCGCCGGCTTGCCGGCCAGCTCCGCGGTAATGTTGTGCACGATCGCCGAGACCATGGATTCGATCATGTAGCCGGTCTTGGGCGCGCCAGTCGGCACGGGCGTGGCCTCCACGGGCGGAATGGCCACGCAGACACCCGCGGAAAAGATGCTGGGGAACTTGGGGTTGCGCTGGTGCTTGTCGATCAGCACGAAGCCGCGCGGATTGCAAAGGCCCTCGACACC
>JAJYPJ010000003.1 GCA_021795435.1 Pseudomonadota bacterium | reverse complement strand
CTGGCTCTCCGGTGCGCTTTGCTGAGCGTGCTGCCGGAGAGCGAGATCCAACGCTGAGCTAAGCATGTAGTACCGGGCGTCAAGCGCCTTCGGACGCGGGTTCGACTCCCGCCACCTCCACCATTTCAACTACTAACAACATTCCGCAATACACCCTAAGCCCGCATTTCTGCGGGCTTTTTCTTGCCTTCACTTCCCTGAAGGCATCCTCGACTTCCCTTGTTTGCCGCCAAGTCTGGCGGTATCTTGTGCGGCACTGACCAGCGCTGGCGGTATCGCCTGCCGCGGCCAACACCACAATAAACCGGGTGCGAAGCCATGCTGACGCCTTCCGCAGTCGCCAACGCCAAGCCGCAGGCCAAGCCGTACAAACTCGCCGACGAACGCGGCATGTATCTGCTGGTACAGCCAACAGGCGCGCGCCTGTTCCGCTTCAACTACCGCCGCCCCGGCACCGGCAAGCGCAACACGCTGGCGCTGGGGATGTTTCCGGACGTGTCCTTGCGCAAAGCTCGCGACCGCCGTGATGAAGCGCGCGCCCTGCTGGCGGACGGTATCGACCCAAGCACGCAGCGCAAGGCCGGCAAAGCGGGCGGCGCAAACACCTTTGAGGCCATCGCCCGCGAGTGGCACGCCAAGCACAACGCCAAATGGACGCCGAGCTATGGCGCCGAAATCCTGAGGCGCCTTGAAGCCAACGTGTTTCCCTACATCGGCGCACAGGCCATCACCAGCTTGAACGCCCCGGACATTCTGGCCGTGCTGCGCCGGATCGAAGCGCGCGGCGCCGTGGACCTTGCGCACCGGCAACACCAAGTCTGCGGGCAGGTGTTCCGCTATGCCGTGGCGACCGGGCGCGCCACGATGGACCCGACCCCTGCCCTGCGCGGCGCCATCCCGCCCGCGCACAAAGTGCACCTGGCCAGCATCAAGGAACCGGCGCGCGTCGGCGAGTTGCTGCGCGCACTGCACAGCTACAACGGCGGCCCCGTGGTATGCGCCGCGCTCAAGCTGGCGCCGCTGGTGTTCACACGCCCCGGCGAACTGCGGCATGCGGAATGGGCCGAAATCGACCTGGACAAGGCCGAGTGGCGCATCCCGGCGCACAAGATGAAGATGCGCGCGCCGCATATCGTGCCGCTGAGTACGCAGGCCGTCGCCATCCTGCGCGAGCTGCACCCGCTGACCGGGCGCGGCAAGTACGTGTTCCCCTCGCCACGTGGCGCGGCGCGCTGCATGTCCGAGAATGCCATCACGGTCGCCCTGCGCGCGCTGGGCTACGACGGCCAGACCATGACCGGCCACGGCTTTCGTTCAATGGCCAGCACGCTGCTGAACGAACAAGGCTGGAACCGCGACGCCATCGAGCGCCAACTTGCGCATGCCGAGCGCGATGCCGTGCGCGCCGCCTACAACTACGCCGAACACCTGCCCGAGCGCAGGAAGATGATGCAGGCGTGGGCGGACTATCTGGACGGCCTGCGCCAAGGCGCGGACGTGGTGCCGATCCGCCGCAAGCCTGCGCTGTAGTTTTTAGGCTACAATGGAATCGGTTGAGGTCCGCCAGTATCAAACCGCCGACGGGCGCAGCCTGTTTGCCGAATGGTTGGCTGACTTGCGCGACCGCCGTGCGCTGCAAGCCATCCTGGCGCACATCGTGCGCCGGCAAGCCGGCAAGCCGGCAAGCGGGGCGATTGGAAAGCGCTGGGCGCCGGTTTGTTCGAGCTGCGGATCGACACCGGGCCGGGCTATCGCGTCTATTGCGGGCAGGATGGCGCGGTGCTGGTGTTGCTGTTATGCGCGGGCGACAAGCGCACCCAATCGAAGGACATCGAACATGCACGCGACTACTGGAAAGACTACCAAGGCCGCCGCTAGCGTTCCCTTCGACGCGGCGCAGTTTCTGCGCGCGGATGACCTGGCCGGCTTCCTCGCCGAAGCCGTGGCCGATGGCGACCATCGCGCGTTGCCCATTGCGCTGCGCACGGCCGCCGACGTGCTGAGCATGGCTGAGCTTGCGCGCCGCACGGGCCTGAGCCGCGAAACGCTGTATCGCACGCTATCCGACAAGGGCAATCCACGCCTGGACACGCTGGGCGCCATCCTGGGCGCTTTCGGCCTGCGGCTGACTCTCGCGCCATTGCCAGCGCGCGCACGCAAGCGCGCCTGATCCCGTTTCGCCACAGCTAGGGTAGCTCCCGAACGCCGGCCACCTTCACCGGCTGCCGTGGCGATCCTTCGAAAGGCACGAGGAAGCGCACATGGCCGCAAATTCAAACCTGCTGACGTTCACGGCGAAGCTGGCCGCTGGCACTGCCATTGTCAACGTGGGCGACATCCCCGCGCTGCTGGCTGCCGCACGTTGGCCCGATACTCAGGCAGCACGATACGTCAGCGCCATCGATAAGCTCGAACCGAATCGTACGCGCCCGCAGGCGCTCGATGATGCCGATTGGAAGACGCTGCGGCATATCTGGAAAGAACGCCCCGAACCCACCTTCCCGATGGCCGAAGCTGATTGGCACCCTTACATGGAAGACTTCGAGTGCGCAGGGACAAAACCTGCCTGGATGCTAGTGCCCCTGATCGATGACCCCTGCCTCAATACGGGCATCCTGCGCGCCGCAGCGGAAGAAGAGTTCGAGCGCAAACTTCGGGACGCAATCGAAGCTAGCACGATTCAGGTGCGCGAGACGCTGACGATGGGTGTATTCAACCCGCGCGCAGGGATTGTGCCCGGCGACTTTCGGGGCTTGGTCATGGCAGTTACCGAGCTTGAACAATTCGCTGCGCAGTTCTCTATCGCGGTCGTACTCAATGCCGATGCGGCCGACAAGCCGATGGACCCTCGCGAGCGCACCAGTCTGCTGCGGATCATCCGCGCACTGGACGTGATGGCCAATCTAAAGGAGCGCGGTGCGGCAACGTCTGTCGTGGCGCAGTTGCAAAAGTTAGGTTTCGATGGGCCGAACGAGTCCACAATCCGCAAGACGCTTGCCGACGCGCGTGCTCTGGACCCGGATAGAAACCGCAATAGCGGATGACGTTTCCGCAATAGCGCCACAGCCTGGCGCGCATGCGAACAATCCAGCATCGCAGCATCCCGCTGCTTCACGGGACTCACGCGATGCAACCGACCATTACCCCAACACCGCAGCCTGCGCCCACCTTGGCGCCCGGCGACCTGCTGGACGAACGCGAAGCTGCCGCCATCCTGAGCGCCAGCGTGCAGACCCTGCGCAACTGGCGCTGGCGCGGCGAAGGTCCGCGCTTCCGCAAAATTGGCCTGCGCATGGTGCGCTACAGCCGCGCCGACCTTCAGACCTTCGTCGAAGGCGCGCAGGATGGTGCGCCATGAGCGTTGCGACGATGGCAAGCTCGCGCGTCGGCATCGACGCCCTGCTGCACCGCCTGGAGCGCGTCCAGCGCAGCGGCCAAGGCTGGCGCGCGGACTGCCCGAACGGGCACAAGACGCACGGCACGCTGTCCTTAGCGCAGGGCGACGATGGCCGCCTGCTGCTGCACTGCTTCGCCGGCTGTAGCACCGCCGACGTGCTGGGCGCGTTGGGCCTGACCCTGGGCGACGTGATGCCCGAGCGCCTGCGCGATGAAAGCCCGGAAGGCCGGCGCACCGCGCGCGAGCGCTTCCGGCTGGCGAGCATGACCGCTGCCGCGGGCGTGATCGAACGCGAGACCCGCATTGTGCACCTGGCCGGATGCGACCTGCTGCGTGGCGAGGTGCTGGACGCTGCCGACGTGCAGCGCCTGGGCGAGGCCGTGGAACGCATCGAAGCCGCGCGCGAGGTGCTGGCATGAACGCGCCCACCGTTCGCCCCCTGGCCACCGCTGTGCGCGCCAGCCTGGAAGATCGCGCCGACGGCCTGCCGTCCAGCGTGCGCCAGCGCGAGGAACACGCGGACCGCGAGCTGGCGATGGTCCAACGTCTGGCCGACGAACGCCACGCGCAAAAACATGCGCAAGAACATGTCGCGCAGGGTGCGCCCGAACACGTCGAGCTGATCCGCGCGGTCGACCTGACCCCGGAGCCGATCCGCTGGCTGTGGCCGGGCTGGCTGGCGAAGGGCAAGCTGCACGTGCTGGCCGGCGCGCCGGGCACGGGCAAGACTACGCTGGCGCTGGACCTTGCCGCATGCGTCACGTCCGGCCGGCCCCTACCGTTTGGCTGGCGGCCCGAACGCGGCAACGTGCTGATCTGGTCCGGCGAGGATGACCCTGCCGACACCCTGGTCCCGCGCCTGCTGGCCGCGGGTGCCGACGTGACCCGCGTGCACTGCGTCGGCGACGTGCACGACCCGGAGGGCCGGCGCCCGTTCGACCCGGCGCGCGATGTAGACAAACTGGCCGCCGCCTGCGCGGGCATCGACAACATCGCGCTATTGATCGTCGATCCGCTGGTGTCTGCGGTCGCCGGCGATTCGCACAAGAACGCCGAGGTGCGGCGCGGACTGGCCCCGCTGGTGGACCTGGCCGCCCGGCTGGACGCCGCCCTGCTGGGCATCACGCACTACAGCAAGGGCACGCAGGGGCGCGAGCCGCTGGAACGGGTTTCCGGCAGCCTGGCCTTCGGCGCCCTGGCGCGCGTGGTGCTGGGCACCGTGCGGCAACCGGGCGAGGATGAAGCCGACCGCAAGCTGGTGCTGGCGCGCGCGAAGTCGAATATCGGCCCAGACGGCGGCGGCTTTGCCTACGCCTTCGAGCAGGTGGAGGTGCCGGGGCATCCGGGCCTGACCGCCTCGCGCATCGTCTGGGGCGCGCAGCTTGAGGGCACCGCACGCGAGTTGCTGGCCGAGCCGGAACCCGAAGGCGACGCGCAGGGCGATGCAGCGGCCTTCCTGCGCCAACTGCTGGCCAGCGGATCGATGGCAGCCAAGGACGTGTTTTCGGAAGCTGCCGCAGCGGGCTACAGCAAGGACGCCATGCACCGCGCGCGCCGCCGGATCGACGCCGAAACCGTCAAGGTGGGTATGACCGGGGGCTGGTGCTGGCGGATGCCGACCGCTGAAGGTGGCGCCGAAGATCGCGAAGGTGGCGGACAAAATAGACCGCCATCTTCGCCACCTTCGGGGGCCTTGCCGCCATCTTCGGGCGCATCCGATCCTGCCGAGGTGGAGTTATGACCGCCGCCCCGATCCTCGAAACCTTGCGGCGACATGGTGTCACCGTCCGCCGCGAGGGCGACCGCCTGAAGCTGAAGCCGGCGACCGGCAACGTCCCGGCGGACGTGGTGGAGTTGGCCCGCGCGCACAAGGCCGAACTGCTGGCCGCATTGCCTGACAGCCCCGACCTGCGCGCGACGCTTCGCCGGCTGGCTGCTGCGGAAGGACTGCCCGGCGCGCTGGTGGACCGCCTGACGGATGCCGACCTGCAGCCCGACAACGGCGCGGGGCTGCTATCGGAGGAAGGGCTGCGCCGCTGGCTGCACGTGTTGAACGAAAACGCGCGCATGCGGCAAGGCATTGCACCGCCCGGCTGGACGCAAGCGAGCCATTGCCGCCACTGCGGACCCGTGCTGCTGTGGCAAGGTGCCCCGCCGGTAGTCCTGGGCTGTCCCTGGTGCCACGTGCGCCGGGCCGGCGGCCACCTGCCACACCCTGCCGTCACCTGCGCCACTTGCACGCACCAGCAGCCACGGCCTGACAGCAGCGAGGCTGGCATGCACGGCTGCGCCCAAGGCCACGGTCTGCACTTCGCCTGCGAGCGGCGCGCCTGCGCCGACTGGCGCCCTGCATCGAACACTTCCGAAATCAGCGAGGCGAAGCCATGAATCCGGAAAAGAAGTCCGCCGCCACGCCATCGGCCACAGTCCCCAAAGGCCGCGCGCTTGAACCGCACGAAATCCTGACATCCCCGGAGGCGCAGGCCCTCGCGCGCATGGATGCGTTCAGCAAGTGGGCCGGGGCGCCCGATATGTCCGCCGTCATTGCCGACTTGATCGGGGAGGCCAAGAAAGCGAAGGGCGGTGACCTGGGCAGGCTGGAGCGCATGCTGTACGCCCAAGCGGCCACCTTGGACACCATGTTCACTAGCCTGGCGCGCCGCGCGGCGGCACAAGATCACCTGCCGCAGTTTCAGGCGCATATGACGCTTGCCTTGAAGGCGCAAGCACAGTGCCGTTCGACCATTGAAGCGCTGGCCGAGATCAAGAACCCGAAGCCGGTCGCGTTCGTGAAGCAGGCCAACA
Source organism: Pseudomonadota bacterium (assembly GCA_021795435.1). GTDB lineage: Bacteria > Pseudomonadota > Gammaproteobacteria > Xanthomonadales > Rhodanobacteraceae > Metallibacterium. The sequence goes on along the minus strand of JAJYPJ010000003.1, from coordinate 90,759 downwards.
TCGCGCACCAGCAGCAGGTGAACAACGGCGAGGCGGCATTGCCCACACCAGCGCCGGCCCAGCTGGCGCCGCCTGCATCGGATGCTCTGGCGGACACGTGGACGCAGACAAGCGAACCCGTGCCGGCCTCGCGCGCGCGAGGAAATGCCGAAGCCAGCAAAGCAGAATGACGCCATGCCGAACGAGTGGACCCCCGAACGTCGCGCGCAGCAGGCCAAACACGCCCGCAGGGTGAAGCCGTGGCTGCACGCCACTGGCCCGCGCACGCCGCAAGGCAAGGCGATCTGCGCACGCAACGCCTACAAAGGCGGCCACTGGCGCACCATCCGCGAGCTGCGCCGCCTATTGAACGTCGAACTGCGCGACGCGCGAGGGCTGATCGAGCAGACGCGAGAGTAAGGGTGCGGGCTACTGCGAAGGAACGGCGGATTGGACTTGCTCGCTGAGAGCGTCGAGCGCTTGCTGAAGCGTCATCCCCTGCCGGCAGGCCTTGCCAAGTATCGCAATCATCGTGTCCGACGGATCGTCTGCAAGCATCAACTGTAATCGATTCATCCCGTGAGCTTGCAGGTATGCATTCACAAACCGCGTATCATCGTCCGAAAGCACGCCACCTTGGTAATCTGCCTGCCGCAACATAGCAAGCGAGCATTGCTCGCTGCCTACAGAGCTCGCCGCTAAAGTGGATTGGCCTGATGTTTGTTGCGGCGTCTTGAGCGTCTTTAGCTCGCTCTCCGCAAGCACTGATACAGCGCGATCATCGGGCGAATTGCCATGCTCCGCTGCCGCCTGTGTCCACTGTTTGGCAATGCCAAGGTCTTTATGCACCCCGTCGCCTTTCGCGTAGGCCACACCCAATAAAAGCTGCGCTTGGGGGAGACCCTGCACTGCTGCGAGTCGATACCATCTAACCGCCGCCACTTGATCCTTGACCACGCCCCATCCTGCAGAGTAGAGGATGCCCATGAGCATCTGCCCATGCGGGTCATCCTGCTGGGCGGATGCGGTGACCCAACTCACGCCTAAGCCGAAGTTTTTCGGGACGCCTTGGCCCATAACATACATGCCGCCCAAGTAGGCTTCAGCCTTTGGATTTCCCTTGGCTGCGGCGGCAGAGAAACTCTTGAGCGCAGTCGCGTAGTCGCCACGCTGGTACGCCGCGAGGCCGGTTACGTAGGCGGCGGAGCCGTCACCTTGTGAGGCATGTGCCTGCATAGCTCGTAGGAGCAAGAGGCTGGCGAACATCAGAACCGCGAGTTTCATGCTCCCCCCTCTGCGTTATCCTGATTGTGCCATCATCGCTGCGATCGGAAATCGCTGGCCAAAAGATGAGTGTCGCGCCATGTTGGCGGTAACTTTGGCGGTAACTAGAAAAACAACAAGCACGGATGCCCAACAGTTTCAGTGCATTGGCGCTTTAGTTCGAGTCCCGTCCGCCCGCCATCTGATTCGTGAAAAGCCCCTGCCAAAGGGGCTTTTTCATTTGCGCGCGGACTTATCCAGGAAACCCCCTCTCGGCGCGGACCGGCATCGGAACCGCTGTCTCCGGCTACCGATTCCGCGATTCCAGGCATCCGGACCATGCTTGTCCACCGCAGTCTTCGACGTCCGGTTTCGCCGCGGTCAAAATGCTTCCGCGGCAGGCAATGGAGTCGGGCAGCCGCAGGCATCGGGTAAGTGCTCGCCCCGGAAGCAAGCTGGCCGGGCATCTTCCCAGCCTCGCGCGAAGCGGATTCCACGCGACGCAAGACCGCCGCTGCCGCCTGCGACCCTCGTTACTCAGGAGCTTCGCAAACGCTGAGACCTCGGGTCCAGCCCTCGTGAACGGGTCGTAAGGTGAATGGTGAATGGCCTTGCGCGGAGAGGTATTCCAGCCAGCGACTCAAGAAACTAGCCATGCGCAATCGATGCCGCAGGATTTCCGCCGCTGGCGCGTGGAGGTCGAGGACATCCCAACGACCTCGCCCGGGATGACAATGCAATGCCTCGGCCAAATGGGCGTCCGTGTAAACGCGAATTTGCGCTTCCGGCGCCCTCCGCCCGGTTTCCGGGTCATGGAATGCATAGGTCAGCTCGAGCTGCAGCGTGTAGGCATGCCGTTCCTGTACCTCGAGGCGAACATCGAGCGTATCGCCGACGGTCGAGGTGTAGACGCCAAGCGGGCGCTCGCGTACCGCGAACAGACGTTCGATACGGTGATAGCTCTCCGCCTGCAGTCCCATCAGCAGGCCAAATCGGCGTGGCAAGAGCCCGATGATGCCGCGTCCATCCATCAACATGGGGGCAGCTTAGCAGCCTCGTCCAGGTCCTCCCGGCGACGAGCCCGCCCGCGCGTCCTCAGATAAGGTGTCGCTCGATCCCCAACTGGGCGAGGATCTTGCTGCCAATTTCCTCGATCGACGTATGCGTGGTGTTCAGGACAGGGATACCCTCCTGACGGAACATTCGATCCGCCTGCTCAAGTTCCCATCGGCACTGCTCGAGTGATGCATATCGGCTCCCGGGACGGCGTTCGGCGCGAATCTGCGCCAGCCGCTCGGGCGCGATAGTCAACCCGAACAGCCGTTTCCTCTGGGCATGCAAGCGCGTCGGCAATTCCCGCAGATCGAGCTCGTCCGGCGTCAAAGGGTAATTCGCCGCACGCAATCCGAAATGCAGTGCCATGTACAGGCAGGTCGGCGTCTTGCCCGAACGCGAGACCCCGACGAGAACCAGATCCGCATCCTTGTAGCCAGGATCGAGTCCGTCGTCATGCGCCAGAGCGTAGTTGGTAGCGCTGATGCGCGCCTCGTATTTGGCGAAGTCCACCAGACCGTGGGCGCGGTTGACCAACTTGTGGCGACGCACGCCCAACTCCGCTTCCAGCGGCCCGATGAACGGCGCGAAGACGTCCAGCATCAGCGCCCCGGTTCCTGCGAGCACCTCACTCAGTGCCGCATCGACGACCGTGTTGACGACAATGGGCCGCATGCCGCTGCGCGCCCACGCCGACTTGATGCGCGTCGCCGCGCCCTGGGCCTTTTCGAGGTTGTCAACGAATGGCAGACGGTGGGTATCGAAGTCCACACCCTCGAACTGCGTGAGCATGCTGTGGCCGATCGTCTCGGCTGTAATGCCCGTCGAATCGGAGACAAAGAAGACGGCGCGTTGCATGGCGACTCCTGGCTACCGGCCCGCAGTTTAGCCAGCCTCACCGGCAAGATTGCCAGCACGGCACGCGGTAACCGTTTACATGGGACCCATGACGGCTCAAACGGTTGTTTAAACCAGACATGCGGCTGAAAATAGCGGGCTGAACCTCCGCGGAGCGCTGTCTTGAATTCATCCGTCCTGTGGCTGAACGAGATCGGTCTTGCCGACCACGACCAGGTTGGCGGCAAGAATTCCTCGCTGGGCGAAATGATCCGCGAACTGGGGGCCGCCAAGGTGGCGGTGCCGGGTGGATTCGCCACCACGGCGCGCGCGTTTGCGCAGTTCCTGGCCCAAGGTGGCCTGGACGCCCGGATCGCCAAGCGACTCGAAGGCCTCGATGCCGCCGACACCGCCGCCCTGGCCGCGGCTGGAAGCGAGATTCGTCGCTGGATCATGGCGACGCCACTGCAAACCGATCTCGAGGAACGCATCCGCACGTCCTATCGCAAGCTTTGCGCCGATAGTGGGCTGAACCCTGCGGCCGTCGCCGTGCGCTCCTCCGCAACGGCTGAGGACCTGCCTGACGCATCATTCGCGGGTCAGCAGGAGACTTACCTCAACGTGGTGGGCGAGGACTCCGTGGTCGAGAAGGTCCACGAGGTATTTGCTTCGCTTTTCAACGATCGCGCCATTTCCTATCGGGCCCATCATGGATTCGCCCACGAAAAGGTGTACCTCTCCGCAGGCGTCCAGCTGATGGTCCGTTCGGACCTGGGTACCTCGGGCGTGATGTTCACACTGGATACCGAGTCCGGATTCCGCGACGTGGTGTTCATCACCGCGAGCCTTGGTCTAGGCGAAATGGTGGTCCAGGGCGCCGTGAACCCGGACGAGTATTACCTCTACAAGCCCAACCTGCGCGCGGGGCGCCTTGCACTATTGCGCCGCCAGCTCGGCAGCAAGCAGCAGCGCATGGTTTTTTCCGACGACGAGGGCGAGCGCGTGCGCGTCGAATCGACGCCTGAGTCCCTGCGCCGCAAGTTTTGCCTGGACGAAGCCGACCTTGCCGAGCTGGGACGACTGGCCCTTGCCATCGAGGCGCACTATGGAAGGCCCATGGACATCGAGTGGGGAAAGGACGGCCAGACCGGCCGCATCTACATCCTCCAGGCGCGCCCGGAGACGGTGCGTTCGCGCACGACCAAGCTGGAGCGCTACACACTCGGGCAAAGAGGGACCGTGCTGGCCGAGGGCCGTGCCATCGGCCAGCGGATCGGCGCGGGGACCGCGCGTGTCGTTGCCTCGGTGGCCGACATCAGCCTCGTGCAGCCAGGCGATGTGTTGGTGACCGACATGACTGATCCCGACTGGGAGCCCATCATGAAGCGGGCCGCCGCCATCGTCACGAACCGCGGTGGCCGCACCTGCCATGCCGCCATCATCGCGCGGGAGCTAGGCATTCCGGCAGTCGTCGGCTGCGGGGACGCCACGCGTCGCATCACCAATGGCGCCAGCGTGACGGTCTCCTGCGCGGAAGGCGATGCCGGCTACGTCTACGACGGTCTGCTCCCGTTCGAATGCCGCGAGGCCGACTTGGGCGCGATGCCGCCTGCCCCGCTGAAGATCATGATGAACGTGGCCAATCCGGAGCGCGCGTTCGACTTCGCGATGTTGCCGAATGCAGGCGTCGGACTTGCCCGCCTGGAGATGATCATCGCCAGCCACATCGGCGTGCATCCGAAGGCGCTGCTGGAGTACGACCGTCAGGACCCTGAGACGCGGGCGCGCATCGACGCGCGCATCGCAGGCTATGCCAACCCGGTGGATTTCTATGTGGATCGTCTGGCCGAAGGCATCGCGACGATCACCGCTGCGTTCGCGCCCAATCCGGTCATCGTTCGCCTGAGCGACTTCAAGTCGAACGAATATGCCAACCTGATCGGTGGCGCGGCGTACGAGCCCCACGAGGAAAATCCGATGATCGGCTTCCGGGGCGCCAGCCGTTATGTGGACCCGTCCTTCCGCGCTGCCTTTGCACTGGAATGTCGCGCCGTGCGCAAGGTTCGGGAGCAGATGGGTCTCACCAATGCATGGGTGATGATCCCCTTCGTTCGCACGGTGGACGAAGGCCGGCAGGTCATCGAAGTCCTCGCCGAAAACGGCCTGCAGCGAGGCAAGCATGGGCTCAAAGTCATCATGATGTGCGAAGTACCGTCCAATGCGCTTCTGGCGGAGCAATTCCTCGACGTTTTCGATGGATTTTCGATCGGCTCCAACGACCTGACCCAGCTGACGCTTGGGCTGGACCGCGATTCAGCCATCGTCGCCAGCCTGTTCGACGAACGAAATGACGCAGTCAAACGGCTGCTCGCAATGGCCATCGCCGCAGCACGTGCCAAAGGCAAGTACGTTGGCATTTGCGGACAGGGCCCGTCGGACCATCCTGACTTGGCCGAATGGCTGATGGACCAGGGCATCGAATCGATGTCGTTGAACCCGGATACGGTCGTGGATACCTGGCTGCGCCTCGCAGGACGCCAAGGCTGAAGATCTCAGTGCCCCTTGCCACTGGCGGACGACGCCGCCCGCTGGTAGCAGTAGACCGTTGCCGGCGGCATGTTCCGCCACGCTAGCCCGCAACGCCGGGGAGTAAGACCGAGACGCAAGGCCAAGTCCCGGGGCACAGGACTCAATGGCCCGTAGGTGAACTGGACGAGCCGACCTGCATCGGCGAGCAGGTGCGTGCTGGCTTCCAGCACACGCGTCACCGCGCTGCGCGGCATCGAAAGCAGGCCGAGGCCGCTGACGATGGCTCCAACGGAATGCGCAGGGATTCCGCGGCGAGCGGCGATTTCCGGCAAGCTGCACGCATTGGCGCACTCGACAGCCACATGCGGGAAACGCTGGCGAAGGATGCGATGCAGACCGCGGTCCAGCTCGATGACCAGCAGGCGCTCGGGCGCGATGCCCGCTGCCAGGAGGGCTGCCGTGAAGACACCGGTTCCCGCACCAAGCTCGATCACCGGGTAACTGGCACTTCCAGCATCCTCGGGCAATTGGGCCACCATCATGGCGGCGAGCTGGGCGCCTGAGGGCGACATCGCCGCCGTACTCAACGGATCGCGAAGCCAGGCCCGCATGAATGCTCGCCAGTAGGCGATGCTGCCGCGATCCCGAAAGGAGGCACTGGAAAAACTCGGCATTAGGAAATTTTCCCGGTTGGGCACTGGCGCTCGGTTTCCTATCCTGCCTGCATCGACGACCATTGGCGAGTCACGTTTGTTTACACCTCGTCAAGCGACCACCTCGCGCGGCGGGCGGACACGCGGCTATCGTAGGGGCGTCCGGGGGCGTTCGTTAAGTCAACAGGGGGAAATGGGGATGCAACATCGTCGATCACCAAGCTGCTGGCGCTCGATCGCCATTCTGGTGCTGCTCGCGCCTGCAATGACGGTCGCACGAGCCCAGGCAACCAATCCGGAGTCCGGTTCGGCGACAGCCCAACCCATCCAGGAGCTCTCGAAGTGTCTGGATCCAACGCAGATCCAACGGTGGGATCGACTGGATGCGCAGAGCTACGCTGTCGCGACCGTCTCAGGCCAGCACTTTGAGGTGCAATTCGCTGCGGGCTGCGATATCGGGCGCGACAAGCCCAGCGCTTGGCAGATGTCGACCCAGGCACCCACACGTCTGTGCGGCTTTGCCGGCGAAACCGCGATCGACGCGAACGGTGACCTGTGCACCATCACGACCGTGAAGATCCTCGACCGCAAGCAATTCGAGGACCTGCTCAAGGGTGGCGGCTGATTCATGAGGACCTTGAGCACGCTCAATGCAACTTGATTTCCGGGTCAACCGTCCGACGCAGTCGATTGGCAAGATCCAGCAGCAGGGTTCGCCACCAGCCGTAGAGGGCAGCCTGATGGAGCTTGTATAGCGACACATACATGAGTCGCGCAATGAAGCCCGAGATCCAGACGTTCCCGGTAATGGCGCCCATGAGGTTACCGACCGTACTGTAATGGCCAAGGGCCACCAGCGAGCCATAGTCCCGATAGCGATATTCGCCCAAATCGGCTCGCCCGCGGATTCGCCGGCGGAGCGCGCGCGCCAGAAAGGCCGCCTGCTGATGCGCCGCCTGGGCCCGCGGCGGCACGCCTCGCCCTCCCTCGTCAACAGGGAACGCCGCACAGTCGCCCATGGCGAAAATGGACTCGTCCCGCGTGACCTGGAGATCGCGCCTTACGATCAACTGCCGGATGCGATTCAGTTCCAGGCCCTCGCAATGTTCGAGGCAGGCGGGTCCGCGGATACCGGCTGCCCAGACCTTGACCGAGGCCACGATGCGCTCGCCATTGCCGAGCTGCAGCGCATGGTCATCGACGCCGATGACACGCTGATTCGTAAGCACGTTGATACCGATGCGCTGCAGCTCACCGGTCACCGCCATGCTCATCCTCGGTGGCAAGCCCGGCAGGATTCTCGGGCCTGCCTCGATGATGGCGATCGAAATGCGTCGTTCAGGCTGAAGGGATTCGAGCCCGTATTGCGCGAGCGCGCGGCTCACGCGATGTAGCTGGGCGGCCAACTCGACACCCGTGGCACCGCCACCGACGATGGCAATGTGGAACATGGCATCCGGATGCTCGTTGGCATGGTTTGCAAAACGCAACAGCGCATCCATGAGCCGCCTCTGGAATCGCCTGGCTTCCGCAAGCGTGTCAAGAAACCAGCAATGCTCGGCCACGCCAGGGACGCCAAAATCGTTGGCCTCACTACCGACGGCCAGGACTAGCGTGTCGTAGTCGACGCTGCGCCTCGCAAGAACCTCCCGTCCATCCCGATCCATGACCGGCGCCAGCCAGACCTGACGCTGCGTCCGATCGACCCGCTCCATCGATCCCAAGCGGAACCGCATCCCGTGCCGACGTGAATGCACGAGATATTCCAACGCGTGTTCCGCCGGATCGAAACTTCCCGCCGCCACTTCGTGCAACAGCGGCTTCCAGAGATGCGTCCGCTGGGCGTCGATCAGGGTGACCTCCACGCTCCTGCGCAGGCGGCGCGCGCACATCCGCGTGGCCAGTTCCAGGCCCCCTGCGCCGCCACCGACAATCACCAGACGATGCAACCCGTTGGCCATGCCTGCCTGCCCGACGCGCCGATACGCAAAAGCCATGCTAGCCAAACTCGGCGGGCAGAACAGCAGGCGCAGCGTCGCAGCCGCTTGCAGACGCGTGTTTGCCACGGCACGCTGCATGCATGTCATGGCCGCAATTCGAACCACTCGGCGAGTGCTCCCTGATCGTGCGATGGGAGCAGAAGATCGATCAGTCGCTGAATGCACGCGTGCATGCGCTGGCCAGAGCCATCGCAGCAGCCGCGCTGCCGGGCATCGAGGAGATCGTGCCAGGCTACGCAAGCCTTCTGCTCCGCTTTGATCCGACGTACTGGGGCGGGCAGTGTGCTCACGCCCATGAAGCGCTTCGATCCCGGATCGAGCCCATGCTCCGGCAGGCCTATCCAGCCTTGTCCGGGGAAATCCTCGAAATCGAGGTGCGCTACGGCGGTGCGGACGGTCCGGATCTCGTGGCACTCGCAGATGCCCATGGACTGGATCCACACGAGTTCGTGGCCCGCCACTGCGCTCCCACATACCAAGTCGCCATGCTGGGATTCGCACCAGGCTTTCCGTACCTGCTGGGCCTTGATGTCCGTCTCCATTCACCGCGCCGAAGCACGCCGCGTGTACGCGTGCCGGCGGGATCCGTTGCGATCGGCGGTGCCCAGACGGGCATCTATCCCTCGGAGCTGCCGGGTGGCTGGCATCTGATCGGCCGCACCCGGATTCGCCTGTTCGACGCGGCGCGCAAACCGCCCTGCCTGCTGAAGCCCGGGGACCGGGTGCGATTCGTCCCCATTGACGGCCCCGCGGGCGCCAGCTCCGAGCCCGGCGCATGACGGTCTCCGTGCTTGCTGGCGGTCTCTGCAGTACCGTTCAGGACCTCGGACGCGTGGGGTATGGCGCGATCGGCGTCGGGCGAGCGGGTGCGTTGGACCAAGACGCACTCTGCTTGGCCAACAGCCTCGTCGGAAACGCACCAGGTGCCGCAGGAATGGAGATCACGCTCGCCGGACCGCGGTTGAAGTTCGAAACCGGTGCCGCATTCGCGCTCTGCGGTGCGCCTTTCGACATCCGCCTGGATGGTCGATCGCTGGAAGCTTGGCGCAGTCATCGCGCATTCGCCGGATCAGTCCTCGAGTTCACGCAAGCGCGGAGTGGCGCACGGGCTTGGCTGGCGTTGGCCGGCGGTATCGATCTGCCTTGTGTCCTCGGGAGCCGCTCGACCGATTTGAATGCCGGCCTTGGACCGCTCCCGCGTACCCTGAACCCGGGCGATCGCCTGCCCCTGGGAGCTCCGTCTGATCGCCCGAAAGAGAATGCGCCACGCTGGTCGCTAGACCCGCGACCATGGTTCGCAACCGCCGATGCGTCACCATTGCGACTGCTGCCGGGGCGGGATCTGCCGCAATTGGAACAGCGATCGCTCGACGTACTCTGCCGACAGCCCTTCCGCATCAGTGCCACCAGCAACCGCGTCGCCCTGCGCCTGGACGGGGACCCGCTGCAGTTCCGCCATTCGCTTGAATGCGTATCCGAGCCGCTCGTTGAAGGTGTCGTGCAACTTCCCCCCGATGGCCGGCCAATGATCCTGCTGGGCGAGCATCCGGTCAGTGGTGGGTACCCATGCATCGGCATCATTGCAGCGGTGGATCACGCACGGCTGGCGCAGGCTCGCCCTGGCGCTGCGGTACGCTTCACCCTGATCAGCGCCGCTGAGGCGCATAGGCTGCGGGAGGAGCGGCAACGCGCCCGCAGCGAACTCATGGCGCATATACGACGACGTCTGGAGCAGGCATGAAGGGCATTGATTTCAACTGCGACATGGGTGAGTCCTTTGGAATATGGCGCATGGGCCAAGACGAAGCGGTGATGCCATGGATCAGCTCGGCCAACGTGGCCTGCGGCATGCACGCGGGCGATCCGGGGACCATGCGGGCCACCGTCGCCCTGGCGCGGGATCATGGCGTGGCCATTGGCGCCCATGTCGCCCTGCCTGATCTGCAAGGCTTCGGGCGGCGTTCCATGGACATAAGCCCTGAGGATCTCCATGCGCTCGTCATCTATCAACTGGGCGCGCTCGACGCGTTCACGCGGAGTGCCGGCGTGCGCTTGCACCACGTGAAGGCGCATGGAGCCCTGTACCATCAAGCGGGTACCGATGATGCATTGGCGCGTGCATTCGCCGACGCAGTGCGCTCGTTCGATGCGTCACTCTATATCTTGACCCAAGACGGTAGTGCCTTGGCGCGCGCCGCTGCCAGGCACGACCTGCGCACGTTGCGCGAGGGGTTCGTCGATCGCGGGTACGATGTGGACGGCCATTTGCTTCGGCGCGGTTTGGCCGGCTCGATCCTGGATCCCGCGCAAGCTGCAGAGCAGGCGCGTCTCATGGCTACCTGTGGTCAAGTGGCGACGCCGAACGGTGAGTTGCTGGCAGTCTCCGTCGACACCCTGTGCGTACATGGTGACCGCGCCGACGCGGCTGCCGTTGCGCAAAAAGTTCATGCCTCGCTGGCGGCCGCGGGAGTCCATGTGCGGGCACATCCATGAACGCGTGGCCTCTGCTGGGCGTTGCACTCGTCATCCTGGGCTTTGCGCGCCGCTGGAATCCGGTTCCCGTGGTGGTGGTTGCCGGGATACTCAGCGGCCTGCTCGCCGGCTTCTCGCCCGCGCACGTGCTCGAGCTGCTTGGCACCAGTTTCACCGCCAACCGTGTGCTGCTGTTGTATGTCGTTACGCTGCCCGCGATCGGCCTGCTTGAACGCGCTGGACTGCGCGAGCATGCGCAAAGGTGGATTGGTCAATTGGCTGGTCTGACGCTGGCGAGATTGCTTATCGGCTATCTGGCGCTTCGGCAGCTGCTGTCCATGCTCGGCCTGACCAATGTCGCGGGCCAGGCGCAGACCGTGCGTCCGCTGTTGGCACCCATGGCCGAGGCTGCAGCCAGAAGGGAGCAAGGCATCGACGAACCCGTGCCCAGCGATGCACGCCAGACCATGGACGTGCGGGCATTGGCAGCAGCCACCGACAACATCGGCCTGTTTTTTGGCGAAGACGTATTCATAGCACTGGGCGGCGTGCTGCTGATCCACAGTTTCTATGCGCAGCAGGGAATCACCCTGTCACCGCTGCACATTGCGCTTTGGGCGTTGCCGACGGCGCTGGCGGCATTCGTCCTCCATGCACTCCGCGTGCAACGGTTCGCACGCAGACGCAAAGTGGATCGCGACGGGGCATCACGCGGCTCGGAAGACCAACATGCTCCATCTTGAGTGGTGCTATCAACTGCTGGCTCTGCTGCTCGCCGCGACGGCATGGCTTAACCTGCGGAGCAGGCACCATGCCCGAGCAGCCTTCTGGTTGATCCTCGCGTTGCTCCTGGCCGCTGGTCATTGGGTGCTGCAGGCAGAGCATGCGGGCAATCCGTTGCCTGCCCAACTCGCCGGCGCAGGGGTGTTGGCGCTGGCGATCCTGGCGCCCGGCATGCGCCGAGTCGATACGGAAGAGGCACCACTGCAGTTTCGGCAGTCGCTCGCGGACCGCCTGGGACACCGCCTGCTCTGGCCGGCAATGCTCATCCCGTCGCTGACCCTGGTGTTCGCGTTGTTTGGCTCCGCGATCCGCATCGCCGGAGAGCCCCTCCTGAATCCGCCACAGCAGGCGCTCATCGGCCTTGCACTGGCATCGCTCGTGGCCATGTTCGCTGCATGGGCGTTGACCCGAGCTCCCGCCAGCGCGGTCGTGCACGAAAGCAGGCGCCTGATCGACATCCTGGGCTGGGCGGCGCTGCTGCCGCTGGTCCTTGCCGCGTTGGGTAGCTTGTTCGAGGCCGCCGGCGTCGGGCAGTTGCTCGCGAGGCTGGTTGGCGAGGTAATCCCAACCGCAAGCTATGGCGCATGCGTGCTGGCCTACGGCCTCGGGATGCTGGTCTTCACGGTCATCATGGGCAATGCGTTCGCCGCGTTCCCCGTTCTGACTGCGGGCATCGGCTTGCCGCTGCTGGTCCATCTGCATGGCGCGAATCCGGCGGTCGTTGGATCACTCGGCATGCTGTGCGGATATTGCGGCACCCTGCTGACCCCAATGGCAGCCAACTTCAACATCGTGCCCGTCGCACTGCTGGAGCTGGATAGCCCATGGGCCGTCATCCGCGCTCAGTGGCCTGCTGCGCTCGGCCTACTGGCGTTCAACCTGCTGGCCATGTATCTGCTGGCCATGCACTAGTCTCGGCGCGGCGGTACGATCCTGGTCGTACCCATCCTGCGCGGCCCCGACATGACCCCAATTCGCCACCGGTTGCCGGTGCTGATTACCGGCTTCGATCCATTTGCCGGCGAAGCGGTCAATCCTTCCTGGGAAGCCGTGCGCAGCCTGGATGGCTCGCGCATCGAGGGACATCGGGTCGTGGCCTGCCAGTTACCGACGTCGTTCAGCCGCGCTCCCCGCACGCTGCGCAACGCCTTGCGTGAACTGCAACCCGCCGGGGTGGTCTGTGTCGGCCAGGCGGGCGGACGTCCGCAAATTTCGCTGGAACGGGTCGCAATCAACGTCTGCGACGCGCGCATTGCCGACAATGATGGCTCCCGACCGTGCAATGAGCCCGTCGTGAGCGGTGGCCCGGATGCTTATTTCACCCGCTTGCCACTGCCGGCCTGCCTCGCGTCGCTGCATCTCGCCGGCATTCCTGCGGAAATCTCGAATACGGCGGGAACGTACGTCTGCAACCAGGTGATGTACGCGCTGCTGCATGCACTGCGGGCACGGCGCAGGGTACCTGCGGGCTTTGTCCACATACCCTATCTTCCCTCGCAGGCACTGGCGCATCGTGGAGCCCCGAGCATGCCGCCTGATCTGGTTCGTTCCGCCCTGCGCGTCATCATCTCCGTCATGCTCAATCCCAGCAAATCACCACCCGCCGCCCCACCTTCCGGCCGCGAAGACTGACGCAACGCGACCACCCTCGGACCGAGGTCAGGCGAAGGGATCCCGCAGCACGATGGTGTCGTCTCGATCGGCCCCCGTGGCGACCAGCGCCAGCGGGCACTCGGCAAGCTCTTCCACAGCGCGCAGGTAAGCGCGCGCAGCGGCTGGCAGCTTCGAGAATTCCCGCACGCCCGACGTCGATTCCTGCCAGCCGGGGAACTCGAGGTAAACCGGTCTGCACTCGGCCCATCCCGCCGCGTCCAATGGAGCGAGCTCGCGACGTTTGCCGCGATATTCATAGGCCACGCAAACCTTGATCGTGGGCAGACCGTCGAGGACATCGAGTTTGGTGATGGCAAGGCCTGAGATGCCGTTGATCAGTACCGCGCGCTTGAGTGCCACCAGATCGATCCAGCCGCAGCGCCGCGGCCTGCCGGTCGTGGCGCCGAACTCGCTCCCGCGCTGGCGCAGCTGTTCTCCCGTAGCATCGGCCAATTCCGTCGGGAAAGGGCCGCCACCAACTCGCGTGGCGTAAGCCTTGGCGATGCCAAGGACGTAGTCGATCTCGCCTGCACCGACTCCAGTCCCTGCCAGCGCACCACCAATGGTCGTGTTGGACGATGTGACAAAGGGATAGGTTCCATGGTCGATGTCCAACAGCGATCCCTGCGCGCCCTCGAACAGCACACGCTTGCCTGCGCGATGCATCTCGTGCAACGCCGCTGCAACATCCTCGACCAGCGGGCGCACGTACTCGCCGAATGCAAGCGCCTCGTCCAGGACGGATTGGTAATCCACCGGCTTTGCCTTCAGCCAGTGCTCGAGGACAAAATTGTGGTAATCGACCACGGCCCGCAGCTTGTCAGCCAGTTCGCCGGGATACATCAGATCCGCCACACGCATGCCGCGGCGCGCCACCTTGTCCTCGTAGGCAGGTCCGATTCCGCGCCCGGTCGTACCAATCGCCTGCGCGCCGGACGCTTTTTCCCGCGCCTGATCCAGGGCCACGTGGTAGGGCATGATGAGGGGCGTGGCCGGACTGATGCGCAACCGCGACCGCACATCGACGCCGCGACCCTCTAGCGCGGTGATTTCCTCGCGCAGCGCCGCAGGTGAGAGCACGACGCCGTTGCCGATCAGGCACAAGACTCCCGCGCGTAGAATGCCCGAGGGAATCAGGTGGAGCACGGTCTTCTGGCCCCCGATCACCAGCGTATGACCCGCGTTGTGGCCACCCTGGAAGCGCACGACCGCCGACACGTGCTCAGTCAGGAGATCGACGATCTTGCCTTTGCCCTCATCGCCCCATTGGGCGCCAAGGATGACGACGGATTGACCCATGAGATTCTCGCTCGATTGGTTGATCGTATTCAGGCCCGGCAGGTCGCCGCGGCGGGCGCAGCGCCCCCGTGGAGAACGCGATACGACTCCGCTCGCCGGTGCCTAACGAACATTGGCCGCAAACGCCCGGGACGGGCGACGCCGTTCATTTGCCCGGGCCGTTGAAATAGTGCATGAACTGCGAATCCGGCTTCAGCAGCAATACGCCATGACCGCCGCCGAAGCTGCGCCGGTACGCCTCAAGCGTTCGATAGAAGTCGAAGAAGCCGGGATCCTTGCCAAAGGCCTTCGCATACGTCTGCGCGGCGACGGCATCTCCCTGGCCACGGATTTCGGCTGCCTTGGCGTCCGCATCGGCCACGAGCACATGCGCCTGTTTGTCGGCATCCGCGCGAATCTTGGTGGCCTCTTCCTCGCCGCTTGAACGAAGGGCATTCGCCAGACTCATGCGCTCGGCCCGCATGCGCTTGAATACAGATTCACTGACCGACTCGGGGAGCTCGATCTGGCGGATGCGAACGTCAACGATGCGAACACCCAGCGTGCGCAGGGCAGAGCCATTGGCCTGCTGCCGCACACGCGCGGTGACATCGTTGCGTCCGCCCGACACCAGTTCGTCCAGAGGCCGGGAGCTGAATTCAAAACGGAGCGCGTCCTTGACCATCGGCGTCAGGCGAGCCTCCGCCTGCATCACCTCTCCCCCGGTCGCCTGATAGAACAACGTCGGATTGGCAATACGCCACTTCACATAGAAATCGACGTTGACGACCTTCTTCTCGGCCGTGAAATAGCGCTCGGGCCGCGCATCCAGGGTGAGAATGCGCTTGTCGAACTTGACGACCTGCTGCATGAACGGCACCTTGAAGTGCAGGCCAGGCTCGTAGCTGCTGCGCACGATCCGACCGAATTGCAGCAACAGCGCCGATTGGTCCTGGCGGACCGTGAACACACTGTTGTAGCCGGCCAAAGCAAGCAGGATGGCAAGGGCAATGACGATGGGCTTCATGGCTGGTCTCCGCCAGTGGTCGCACTTGCCGCGGCACCAGGCGATGCCCCTGACGCACCGGCCGCTGGCGCTGTGCCGGACGGCGATCGCTGCAGCATCGCGCCCGCGCCGGGGATCACCGCGCCGGGCGTGGCCGGTGCCGCGCCGGCTCCGGATTTCAACGGCAGATAGATCAGGTTCCGGCCATTGCTTTCGTCCAGCACCTTGGTGTTGGCTGCCATGACGCTCTCAATCGTCTGCAGCCATAGCCACTTGCGCGTGATCTGGGGTGCGGCCTGGTACTGCTTGAGCATCAGGAGGAAGCGCTGCGCCTCACCCTGCGCATGGGCCTCGCTTGAAGCCTGATAAGCCTGGGCGTCGGCAACGATGCGAGCGGCCTGTCCACGCGCCTCGGGCAGGATCTTGCTGGCATAGGCCTTTGCCTCGTTCTCGATCCGCTGCTTATCCTCGCGCGCCTTGTTCACATCATCAAAGGCGTCCTTGACCTCGGCCGGTGGCGCGATGTTCTGGAAATTGACCTCGGTGATCGTTATCCCGGCGTGATAGCTGTCGAGCAGCTTCTGCAAATCGCGCTGAGTCGTGACGACCATGGCTGCCCCCTCCCCGGAGAGGATGGTGTCCATGGTGCTTGCGCCAACGACACGGCGCACGACCGATTCCGCCGCTTGGCTCACCGTCGCATCCGGATCCTGCAGCGAAAATAGGTATTGTTCGGCGTTGTTGACCTGATACTGGATGTTAAAGTCAACCTGAACGATGTTTTCGTCCTTGGTCAGCATCTGCTGCTTGTCCGAAACGGACCGCACCGAGGTCATGTCGACCTTCCGGACCGTCTCGATGGGCCTCGGCAGGACGAAGTGGAAGCCCGGGCCGACGGTGCTGGCATAGGCCCCAAACCGCGTGACCACGCCGACCTGGCTGGTATTCACCACTGTCCACGAATCGAACAGGAGCCAGGCCAGCATCAGGGCAAGAACAATCGTGCCGATGCCGCCCGCGCCGCCACCGCCGCGCAGTCCGGCCAGCCGTTGGCGCAGTCGTCGCAGCCAGGCATCGAGATCGGGTCCCTTGCCACTGCCACCACCGCGTCCCCATGGATCGCGTCGACCACCGCCGGGTTCGTTCCAGGCCATTGCCTTTACTCGTCAGGGGGAGTTGTGCCCGCGGCACGGTCCGCAACGCATCGGCGCGCACCGGTCCGCCCAGCATCTGCACAGCTTTCTAGTTTAGCAGCCGTGCTGCGGCAAGATCGCAGTGCATTGATTTGCATTCACGCGGATGGCTCCAGCAAGCGGGCAAGCACTTCGGCGCCTTCGCCGCGCAAGGGCTCGAGCATGGACCGCGGCGCGTCGATCAGCAGATGCCAGCCTCGCTCGTCGAAATGCTCGGCGGCGATGGCGCCAAGGACCTTCAGGCGGGCATGCAGGCGACCACTGCCGGCGTCCAGATGCAAGGTTCCGTGCACGCGGTCACGGGACAGACGCGCGACGATGGCATCCCTGAGCAGCTCGATTCCCGCACCTGTTGCAGCCGCCAGCCACACCCGCCTTGGCCCGTCCAACCGGTCATGCTCCATCGAGGGCGGCTTGTCCAGCAAGTCGATCTTGTTGAAAACCGACAGTTGCGGCACTTGCCCCGCCCCGATTTCGTCCAACACCGCATTGACGACATCGATATGGCGTTCACGCTCCGGATCCGCTGCATCCGTAACGTGCAGGAGCAAATCGGCATCCCTCGCTTCCGCGAGGGTCGCCCGGAACGCCGCGACCAGGTCGTGCGGCAGCTTGCGCACGAAGCCGACCGTGTCGGCCACGACCACGGGACCGCAGGGCAAATCCGGAATGCGCCGCACCGTCGGGTCAAGCGTCGCGAACAATTGGTCGGCTGCGTAGACGGTGGACCGAGTCAAGGCATTGAACAAAGTCGACTTTCCGGCATTGGTATAGCCGACCAATGCCACCCGGGGCATCCCGGCCGCCAGTCGCGCGCGGCGTTGCTGGCCGCGCTGGGTTCGTACCCGCTCAAGGCGCTTCTGCAGTTGCCGCACGCGCTCGGCCAGGAGCCGGCGGTCGGTTTCCAGCTGCGTCTCGCCGGGGCCTCGCATCCCGATGCCACCGCGCTGGCGCTCAAGGTGGGTCCACCCGCGCACCAACCGGGTTGCCAGATGCTTCAGTTGCGCAAGCTCAACCTCGAGCTTGCCTTCATGCGAGCGCGCGCGCTGGGCGAATATGTCCAGGATCAGGCCCGTGCGATCCACGACACGCACGCCCAGGTGGGCTTCGAGGTTGCGCTCCTGGACGGGACTAAGCGCATGATCGACCAACACCAGATTGGCCTCCAGCACCTGAACGAGGTGCCGGAGCTCATCGGCCTTGCCGCTTCCGATATAGAACCTGGGACTGGGACGTTCGACCCGGGCCGAAACCCGCTCCAGCACTTCAGCACCCGCCGACCGCGCGAGTTCCTCGAATTCCCGAGCATCGGCCTCCGCCTCGAGGTCCGCGCGCGCATGCGGCAGAACCAATACCGCGCGCTCACCTTTTTTGCCGCGATCAAAAAGCGCTTTCAGGGCTTATCGTCCTGCGACTCGGTCGCGCTTTCACCATCCTCGCCGCCAACGCGAACCGCACGCGCCGGCACGACGGTGGAAATGGCGTGCTTGTAAACCATCTGGCTGACCTGATTGCGCAGCAGCACCACAAACTGGTCAAACGATTCAATGGTTCCCTGAAGCTTGATTCCATTGACCAGGTAAACCGAGACCGGTATGCGTTCGCGACGCAGCACATTGAGAAACGGATCCTGCAATGATTGTCCTTTTGACATGACGCTGAACCCTCACTCGCGGGCCGGCCAAAAGATCACGTCGCACCGGCGACGGTCCCGACCCAACTCGCTCAGTTTAACCCATGGCGGTCACCATGCTGGTGCTGTGGGGGACCCAGGAATTCCGCAACGATTTCAATTGCGTTGGCGACGGCGTTCGGTGCGAATGGATCCAGACGACGCAGGCCCTCTTCACCGCGCAACCACGTCAACTGCCTTTTCGCCAACTGGCGACTTGCGTGCAGCGATAGCGTGTGGAAGGTTGCGAAATCGCAGTCGCCGGCGAGATGGGCCCATGCCTGCCGATAACCGACAGCTCGCAGGGCCGGTAAATCCGCATGCAGATCGCCTCGGGCACGCAATTGCTCCACCTCGCCAAGGAAGCCCGCGGCCAGCATGGCATCGAAGCGCTGGGCGATACGCTGCCGAAGCCGCTCTCGATCCGTCGGAATCAATGCCAATTTCAGGATTCGCCACGGCAGCGGGACCATTGACTGCTGGTGCAGTTGGCTGAGCGGCATGCCGGTCAGTTCGATGACCTCCAGTGCGCGCTGTATCCGCTGCGGGTCATTCGGTCGGATGCGTGCGGCCGCCGCGGGATCGAGGCTGGCCAATCGCGCATGCAATGCCGGCCAGCCCAGTTCGTGGGCCTCCCGGGTCAAGCGCGCGCGCAATTCGGGCCTGGCCGCAGGCAGCGGTGAAAGGCCCCGCTCGAGTGCGCGGAAATACAGTCCGGTGCCCCCCACGAGCACGGGTATGCGGCCTGCGGCGAGCGCCGCGTGCATCGCATCAAGTGCATCGAGGCGGAAGTCGGCGGCGGAGTAGCTTTCAAGTGGGTCGCGCAGGTCCAGGAGCGCATGCGGATAGCGTGCGCGCAATTCCGCGTCGGGCTTGGCCGTGCCGATGTCCATGCCTCGGTAGACAAGCGCGGAGTCGACGCTGATCAGGCTTGCCGGAAACGCATCGGCCAATTCGCAGGCCAGCGCGGTCTTGCCGCTGGCCGTCGGGCCCATGACAAACACGGCCGGCGGAAGGTCCCTGCCGGACTGGGGGTTCATGGTCGCTGCTCTGGAATGACGTTGGCCAGCTCCGGGAGATGCGGCGCCCACGCTTTCCATGCGTCTACGGCCCTCGCGTGCACGGGTTGGCGCGCCTGCCAGACGCTGGCGGTACGGATCGGGGTTGCCGACTTCGCGGACAGGGACGCAGACCCCAGTCCCAAAAATTGAAGGAGCTCCGCGAGCACGCCGTCCGTGTCGCGAACCAGCCTTTCGTAGTCGACGTCGATCATGGGCACCGATAACGTCCCGCGCCAGTGTTCCATCAGCCTGGCCTCACCCCGGCTGAAGGCAGCGATGTCCTCGAATGCATAGGCATAGCCATTGTCGCGATGCGCAAACATTTGCCGAAAGATGGATAGCGCCGTGTCGCGCGCATCGCGTCGACAATGGATGACACGCACTCCCGGCAGCAGCGCCGATGCCATGCCAAGGTGGCGAAAATTCAGCGGATTCTTGTCAATGATGACGCGTGCCGGAGCATCATCGCGGCGCAACTGGGCCACGTAGAATGCAGCGGCTTCAGTCAGTTTGGCGGGCGCCCGGGCCCCGGTTTCCACGTGCAGGGCCAGCTCGGAGAGCCAATTAAGCTCGCCGCGGCTCCGTACCTGTGGATGGCGCTCCAGCAAGCTGGCCACGAGCGTCGTGCCGGTGCGCGGAAGGCCGACGATCAGGACAGGCGTGAACTCGAGTCGCTTCGCTACCGGAGTCGGCGGAGGAATGCCAATCTGGCGGTTGATGAACGCGTCAAATCCCGACGCCGACCATTGCATCCGCAAGCGCATGGCCGCGTTGCTTTTGCGTAATTGCTGCGCGGCACCAGCCAGGTCACCCAGGTCAGCGAGAACCTTTGCCCAGGCAAAGCGCGCCGCAAGACCGGCGTCGCCCTCAATCGGCAACGAACGCGCCGCGAGTTCAATCGCCTTCGCATCGGGTTCATCGCCGGACCTGAATGCATGCACGCCAGCTAACCGCAGCCAGCCGGAAGCAAATTCGGGTTGCAATGCGACCGCGCGGCGCAAGTGCACGCGAGCCTGCTCGAATCGGCCCAACTCGGCGGCCAGCTCTCCGGCAACGCCGTGGAGTTCGGCATCTTCCGGGGCATCACGCAGTGCCGCTTGCGCGAGTTCCAGGGCAGGCCGTACCGCTTCGCACTCCCGGAGGAAGACCAGGGTTTCACGTATTCGAGCCAGATCAGGCAAGACCGGCATGCCTTCCAGAGCAACCTGCGCCGCGGCCTGCAGGCGGCCCTCGCCGCGCAGCAGGTTCGCCAGCGAGGCCAGCGCGCCCGCATGTGCGGGCTGCACCGCCAATACCGCCCGAAGTTCACGCTCGGCTGCCTGTCGCTCCCCGATCATGCGCAACGCGTTGCCGAGGTGATATCGCAAGCCCACGAGATTCGGGTGCCTTGCAAGCCCTTCTTCCGCCAATGCCACTACGGCACCGGGCATGCCCTGCTTCAACATCCCAAGCGCAATGGCTTCCCAGTCAGCGCCGCTCGCGTGCCCATCGAGCACCGCTTGAAGCAGCGCATCATAGGCTGCACGCGCCCCGCGGCGCTGTACATCCTCCCGGTATCTCGCGAGCAACCCGTCGTGGTCGATCATGCGTGTTTCCGCGCGTATTCGACCACGCGCCACAGGTAAAAGCCTGCCAGGCTTCGATAGGGAGCCCAACGGGCACCACGAGCCGCCAGCTCGCGGGGTGTGGGTGCCTCGGACATGCGGTCGACCAGTGCAGCACCCATTCGCACCCCCAAATCATCGATCGGCAGCACATCCGGCCGACCCAGGCGAAACATTAGTAGCATCTCAACGGTCCATCGGCCGATGCCACGCACGTTCGTCAGCGAAGCGACGATGGCAGCGTCTTCCATGTGCTCGAGTTGCCTCGCAGTGGGTATGCGGCCGGCGCGCGCATGCGCCGCCAGATCGCGCAATGCCGCAAGTTTGCCTGCGGAAACGCCAGACGAACGCAGCATCGAATCGGTCTGCGAATCAATGCCTTCAGCAGAAATTCGATTGCGAGGCATCAACGCCGCCACGCGCTTCGTGATTGTCGCAGCGGCGCGGCCCGAAAGCTGCTGGTGAAGGATCGACCGGGCCAGCGCATCGACGGTGTCGAATCGCGCCGTGAAATCGAGTTGCAGCGGACCGATGCGCTGCATCCATTTCGCCATTCGCTTGTCGCGGTGCTGGAGATGCGCGTAAGCCGCGTCCAGATCAAACCCGCGCGCGATGCGTGTCCCCATTGCCCTGCCCACATCCGGCGCCGACTCGCGAGTGGTCATTGTCTTCGGCGATCCGTGCGGCCTCAACTGCGAGGCCGGACGGCGGCGATACCCAGCGCAATCCAGCCCGCCATGAGCGCCAAACCGCCAAATGGGGTGAGCACACCGATGCCACGAGGCGCCCCGAGCGCCAGAGCGTAAAGACTGCCGCAGAACAGCGCCATGCCGAATCCGAACCCCGCGCAAGCGATGCGGCGTGCCGGTCCGTCGGGCAAGGTCAACAACGCCAGCGCGAGCGCCAGCGCATGCCAGAACTGAAATTGCACGGCCGTCTGCCAAACCGCCAGCATTGCTGGTGCGAGCCGACCCTGGAGCACGTGGGCCCCCATCGCGCCCAGTGCCACCGCACTCGCCCCCGGGGCGGCGATCCAGAAGCGTTCATGCGATATGCGCCCGCGAAGTTCGTGCACGGACCTCTTCATGGAAATCCTCCAGTCGAATCGTCGGCGCGCCGGGCTGGAAGCGCAGGTGCAGTCGCATTCCCAAGGCCACCACGGATCGCCGACGGCGGGTAAAGCGCAATATTGAGCAGCGCCCAGGTTCCCGAAGGCAACTGCCAAGTATGTGCCCCAACACGTGCCGCCGTCTCGGCAAGACCGGCGGCGGCGGCGGCTGGCAGCCCCCCCACCGGCCCTTGGATCTCGAGATCGCCCAACGGTCGTCCCCGCGCGTCCCGCCAAGCCATGAGCGTCAGCAGGCTGCCGTCGCTGAGCAGCGCCCGCAACTGGATCGCATGCGCAGGCGGGCCCACGTAAGGTTGTACTCCCGTGTAGTCGAACCCGTCGAACATGCCCAGCAGCAGCACGCCAACCGTGAGAGGCTGGTGCAGATGCGGCGGCGCTGCGCGCACGCGGGGCGTCCCTTCCAGACTGCGATCGACCAAGAAGCGCTGCCCTCCCTGTCCGAGTAGATCCACCTGCAATACCGCGCTTGCCGGTAGCGAAAGCAAAGGGTGGGGCATCCAGTCGACTGCGTGCGGCGATGCCGTCAGGTCGCCCTCCACGAGCAAGGCCTGCTTGCTGCCGCGACGGCGGACGAAGGTCCCGGCAAGCCGCGGTTCGTAGTGGCCGATAAGGAGTCGCGGCAGTCCGGCCACTCCCATCAACTCAACGCTGGCGCCCGCCCCAGGCTGGCCGGGACTCGCCACGCCCAGCAGGCCGTATTGCGCGGGTCTCCGCGTGCGGGGAGCCAGAATGCGCGCCTCGGCAAGCCGGTCAAGCCATTCCTGAACTCGCGCATCATCGGCCGCCTCGAGCGCCGGTAGCACCTGCCAGCGACCATCTTTGCGCTGCAGCAGCAGTGATTTCCCGGACGCCTGAATGCGGACTCCCGTGATCCGACTTCGGATCGCATTCATGTGCGGCATCAGCCGCCGTTGGGCACGCGCAGGCGGCGTGCCGTAGCCCGCGGGAACCCGCAAGTGCACGGCAATCGCCATCGTCAGGATCGCAAGCACAACCACGAATGCCAGGCCCAAACGGCTCATCCGCGCCCCCGACGCCGCGCGCGCATCCCTGCGGCAACGACCGCAACCAGCAAGAGCAAACCGGGCATCAGGAGGACATTGGCGAGTTCAACGCGAAGTCGCAGGCGATCGACCTGGTCATCGACCTCACGCTCGTCGCGACGCAACGCATCGCGAATTCGCTCACGCTGTTCGCTCGCATTGCGATATTCACCCACATCAGTGCCTGCGGCGGCACCGGGGATGCTACGCGCCTGCTCGATTTCAAGCAGGCGCCGATCGACGGCCTCGAGCTGGCGGCGCAGCGTGCCCTGACGGGCACGCATGGCCTGCTCGTCTCCCTCGCGCAACGCCAACAATCGGGTCAACGGCCTCGCATCGGTCTCCCGGCCACGAATGGATATCAATGCGCTGGATCCGGTGAGATTGTCGACGGTATTCAGGAGGAAGTCGCCGTTGTTGGCAATGGGATCGGTGAGGATCTGGTCGAGGAACCGCAGTTTCCTAACCCACAATGCATTGCTGAGGATGTCCGTATCCGCGACCAGGACAATATCGGCTGGCTTTGAACCCCCAGCCATCATCCCCGTCAGTCGCGCCGCAAGCACGAACCGGCCACGGGAGCCGCCCTCCGACGCCAGCACGCGTTGCGCGTCATCCGATTCGTCGAACATCCGCGAGACCGGAATGGCCGTGGCATCACCACTGGACTGCAACAAGGGAACCATTCGCAGGTTCGCATTCTCGATCTGTTCGAAGCTGCCGGAGGTTGCCACATTGATCTTGTGCAAGCCGGCCGTCACGACGTCGTCGCGACTGAGCTCGGGGGGGCCGAGACCGAGCAGCGCGGCCTGCGGTGCGTTATCCGGCATGGATCCGGCACCACCGGCGAGTCCCGGATCGATGACCACGCGATCCGGGTCGAACGCGACGCCCCATTGCAGGAACAGGGGGCGCAGTGCATCCCACGTTGCCCGCGCGCTTGCCACCGCCCGCACCGGAGGCAGGGTCTCTGGATCCGGGTCGATGAACACCGCGAGATGACCGCCACGAAGGACGTAGTCGCGAATTGCGGCAACTGCCTGCGATGAAAGGTTGTCGGGCTGCACGAGAAGCAGGGCGCGCAGATCCTTGGGAACGGTCTGCAACGTCCGGCCGTCGAGAATCTGCACCCTGAACAATTGGTCGAGCTCCTGGAAGGCAGTCCATGGCGGTGCCGATCCACCTTGCCCGCCGGTTGCGCCCTCGACTGGAAGGCCGCTGATCAGCCCAACGCGAGACCGCTGCGAAGTCACCAGTTCGTGGATGAGCCGTGCAATCGCGTACTCGAGGAACGCCCGGCGGTCCGGCTGCAGGAACGGAATGACCGCGATGCCCGTGGTTGCATTGGTCCCCACAAGACCGAAGATGACGCGTTGCCGGTCGGGTCCGATGGGCGGCGCACTCAGCCCAGCGGCCAGCGCCCGCTCTTCGGACTGGGAACCCGGCTTGGGGTCGACCCACTGGACCTGCACCTTGCCCCTCGATGCGCGATGCACCTCGGCCAGCACCATGCGGACGTGCGCCGCATACTCACTGAGCGCTGGCAGCGCGCCCGCCGACTGCCTGGAAAAGTAGAGCGTCAGAAGCACGGGCTCATCGGGCGACCGCGCAATCTGGATGGTTCCCGGGGCCAGCGTGTACTGGTGATGGTCGGTCAGATCCGCGCGCCAGCCTTCAAGCAGCCGCGTAGCCAGCAGGAGCAGCGCGAGATAGAGGGTCGCCAAGGCCACGGCAGCCAGCAGGCCCTCCAAGACGCTGGCGATGCGTCGCCGGCTCACTGGCGCGGTTCCCAGCCCTGAAGGATCAGGCCCGCACCGCCTAGCCAGGCCAGGATCGTCAGGACGAAATACGCCAGATCGGCTGCGCCCAGAACGCCCTGCGCCATCGGACTGAAGTGGGTGAGCATGTCGAGTGCAGCCGATGCACGCAGCACGAAAGGTGGCAGCGCGAATTGCGAGCCAAGCATCGACGCATCGCCCACCACCAGATAGCCGACCGACGCCAGCGCTGCCCCCACGAATGCGGCCACCTCGTCACGTGCGAGTTGCGCAGCAACGGTGGCCACGGCAAGCAACGCGCCGCCCAGCAAGGCACTGCCGAGGTAGCCGACCAGAATGGCGCGATTGTCCGGCTGGCCCAAGTAGTTCACCGTCAGCCATAGCGGCATGGTCGAAATGAGGGCCAGCAGGAGCCAAAGCCATGCCGCTGCGTATTTGCCGAGCAGCAGCGCCCATGGACGCATGGGAAGCGAGCGCAGCAGCTCCAGCATGCCCTGCGAGCGCTCCTCGGCCCACAAGTCCATGGCAAGCGCCGCAGACAAGGGCGCGAGCAACCAGGGCATCTCGCCAAAAAGGATCGTCAAGTCAGCACGACCCTGGGCGAAGAAGTGCCCATGGAAAAATACGCCAACCGCAGTCGACAGCGAAAAGGCGGCCAGCAGCAACCAGTTGCCGGGGCGCGCCGTGCGCCCGCGAAGCTCGTGCAGGATTACCGTTCCGGTGCCACTCACGCCTCGCCCTCCAGGGCATCCGTCTCGGTGAGGTTGTTGAAGACGTCCTCCAGTCTTCCCGGTTCCAGCGTCAGCTCCGAGGGCTGTACGCCATAGTTGGCAAGCAGCGCCTGGACTTTCGGCAACAATTCCCGCCCCGGCTTTGACAGGACGGTGACGCGACCGCTACCGGGGTCGACCTCGATGGTGTCAACTTCGGGGAGAAGGCCGAGCGCGGCACGTGCCGGGCCGGCGGCGACTGCACTGAAGCTCACGGCTCCGCGGTAGCGCGAGCGCGCCCGGAGCCCCCCCGGGGTGTCGTCCAGAACCAACCGCCCGCGCGACAGCAGGCCAAGCCTCGTGCATTGCGGCACCATGTCATCGAGACGTTGGGTTGCAACGACAATGGCCCGATCCCGGGACAAGCTGCGGAGCAGCGCTCGCACGCTGGCCTGCTCGCCGGGATCCAGGCCATCGCCGGGCTCGTCAAGCAACAGGACGGGCGGATCATGCAGGATCGCCTGGGCGATACCGACACGGCAGCGCTGTCCTCTGGTCAACGATGCAACCGGTTGGCCGAGCACGGATTCGATGTCAAGCGCGAGGACCGTTTCCTCGTAACGCCGCGCGAGTCGGGCTCGACGCAATCCACGCAGGCGCGCCAGGTAAAGCAAGAGGGCTTGCACCGTTACGCGCCCGTAGAGCGGCGCTCCTTCCGGAAGATAGCCGAGCCTGCGCCGCGCCAACGAAGGCGCGTGCGCAAGGTCATGGCCATCAATCCGGACGGTTCCAGCATCGGGCGCGAGCACGCCGGCCAGGAGCCGCAGGACTGTGGTCTTGCCCGCGCCATTGCGGCCCAGCAATCCGATCATCTGACCCTTTTGCACGCGCAGGGTCAGGTCGGCCACCGCGCATCGCGCGCCGAACCAGCGGGTAAGGCCTTTGGTCTCGATCACGGCGGCTGACCGCCCGGGGCGCCACACCAAGCCCGCCCGGAAGTCAGGGGCAGGCGCGGCGCGGCCATCGCAGCGATGCGAGCGGCTGGTTCAGCCTGCCGTCGCGGCAGACGCCGGCACGGCCGCACTGGCCGCAGACGCGGCCGATGTGGCAGTCCCGACGCTTGCAGCGGGTGCCGGAGCGGCGCTCGAAGCGGGCGCAGGTGAACTCGCTTGCCCCGGTACTGCCGCGGGGCCCCACGACAACGGCAGGTAAACCTTGTAGCTACCCTCGCCCGTATTCGGATCTACGGCCTGAACCACGACGTCGTAGAAACGATGCGCGTTCGGATCAAAGCCATAGCCATGCGTCTGGGCATAGGCCTGGAGGTTGTAGCGCATCAGGGGCAACGCCGCCGGATTGGCATTCTCGAGGTCGCCCTCAAGCGCCTTGCCGCCGAAGGCCATGCGTGCCATCACGTTGCCATCGACGATCACCGCCCCGTTCTTTTCCCATGTGCCCGGTGCTGTGCTGCCGCTGGTGTCAGCCGCACCCGGCTGGGTCAGATCGTAAGGCTGGCCGCCAATGGACAGCGTGCTGGCATTGATCGGCACCGCCACGTCGAACACGTAGTTCTGGTCGCCGAAGTCCGTGGTGATCGTGATCCGCGGGCCAGCCGCCTTGACGCCAAGCTTCTTCATCGCTGCGTCAATCTCGCCAAGCGCCTTCTGCGTTGCGGTGTCCACTTCCTCGTTGGTCCGTTTGGCATGGGTGGACACAAACAGGATCGGCTCGGGCGTCGTCTCGACAATCCGCGGATGAACCTGGCCGTAGTCAACGTTCTGGATCGAAGCCAGCACGTTCTGGAGATTGCTGAGCGTGTACTGGACGAAGGAAGCCGGCTCGCCGTGGATATAGAGCCGCGAATAACGGTCGATCAGGTTCCAGCCATAGTCGACGCGATAGCGCATGGTGACCCGGACCAGCCGGTCGTTGCTGCCCGACCGGTTGATTTCGATCACGAAGCGCTTGTCGTGGCCCGACCAGCCATTTTTCAGCGCCCATTCGATCTCGGCGCTGCCCTGCAGGGACACCTTGCCAGGACCCGGCTCGTCCTTGGTGATGGTCAACGATCCGTTGCCGACCTTGGGATCGTTGCTGGTCCAGCTCGTTTCCGCGCCGACGCCATAGGCAGGCCCGGAATACGTGAATCGCGTCGCCGGGTCATAGGCGCGCAACACCCCGTAATCGGGGAAGCGACGGAAGTTGCTGAGTATGTCGTACACCTGCCGCAGGTCATGGCTGACCTCGATGCTGCGGGAGGTGGATCCGTGGTCAGGCATCAGCACGCCCACCACCAGATAGAGGATCGCCACCATGATCAGGGCGACGATGAATTCAAGGACACGCATCATTCGGACAGTCTCCGCAGCCTACGGGGCCGGCGGGGACGCCGGCGGGTTGGGCACCAGCCGGGGCGCCTGACCCGCGGCTGAAGGAGGGATGGTAACGGCAAGCCGTTGCCTGCGCCATCGGCGCCGCGACAAACCAGGCCCGCCGCCATCGGGCCCGCTCAGACAATGCCCAGTTCCAGCGCCTTGAGTACCGCCCGGGTGCGGTCGCGTACCCCGAACTTGGACAGGATGTTGGAAACGTGGTTCTTGACGGTGCCTTCCGCGACAGTCAAAGAGTTGGCGATTTCCTTGTTGCTGTACCCGCCAGCCATGAGCCGCAGGATCTCGGTCTCCCGCTCGGTCAGCGGGTCCGGTTGCTCCAGACTGCGAAACGACGTGCCGACGCGCTCGATGCCGGCCTTCAGCCGCTGCGTGACCGCCGGCGACACCAGCGAGCCGCCCGCGGCCACGGTATGGACCGCCTCCACCAGCTGCTCGAGCGACACGTCCTTCAGAAGGTAGCCCCGGGCGCCCGACTTGAGCCCGGCCAGCACCAACTGGTCATCATCGAACGTCGTCAGGATCACCGTCGGGGGCACGGCACCCTTCGCCGCAAGCGCCTGCAGGACTTCGATGCCATTCATGCCCGGCATCCGCATGTCCAGCAGCACGACGTCGGGACGCACTTTCGGGATGACCTCCAGTGCTTGCTCGCCATCCGCGCATTCGGCCACGACGCGTATGTCCTCAGCCAGTTCCAGCAGCGACCGGATACCTTGGCGAACGAGATTCTGGTCGTCTACAAGACAGACATTGATCATGCTGACTTCTCCACCGGCAGCCACGCCGTTAGCGAAAATCCTCGGCCCGGCTCGGCACGCAGCGCCAGCCGCCCACCCACCGCCGCCAATCGCTCACGCATGCCGTTCAATCCGTTGCCCGGGCGGATCTTAGCCACGCCGCGACCATCGTCACGTGCGTCCAGTCGCACTTCTCCACCGGCAGAGTGACTGAACTCGAGCCAAAGATTGCGCGCACCGGAATGCCGCGCCGTGTTCGTCAGAACCTCCTGGACCATGCGCAGCATGACCTGCGCGCGCTGGGGATCGTCGACGCTGAACGCTGGCGGCAGCCTCAAGTGCACGTTCAGCATCGGCACGCCCTCGATCAGGTTCCGCAAGGCCTGGCTCAGATCCAGTGCCTCGCCTTGGCGCAGCTCGCTGACGACTTCGCGCACGTCGCCAAGCAATTGCTTGGCAACGGCCTGCGCCTGGCGAACGGAGTCCACCGCGTCCGGCTGCACGCGGTGACTGGCGACCTCGAGATTCAACGTCAGCGCGGTCAGGTGGTGACCAACCAGGTCGTGCAGTTCACGGGCGATCCGCATGCGCTCACCGATCCGGCTCGACTCAGCCAGCAGCGCCCTTGTGGCGCGCAGCTCGCTGTTGAGGCGCCGCTGCTCCTCGCGCGCCTCGTCCTGCTGTCGGGCGACCGTCGACGTGACGAACATGAGCGCGGCGAACCCCAGGTAGAGCGCCGCCTGCAGCATGGCCGTACCCCAACCGAAGCCAGGGAACTCGCGGAACACCGGGATCAGAGCGAGATTCTGCAAGAGCAGCCAGGCAACGCCAACTGGCACGGGGAGGGTCCAGGGCAACGCAACCGCAACCACGACCAGCAGCAGTGCCGAAAGACCGCTATGGCTGAACCAGCCGACGCCAATGGCCGTGGCCGTGAGGATGCCGAGACCCAGGATTTTCAACACGGGGTGCCGCCGGGACCCCAGGCGTCGCGTCAACAGCCAGTAAGTGACGCCGAATAACGCATAACTGCACAGCAAAAGCAGCAGGCCGATGTCGGGATGGCTCAAGCCGCTGACCCGCTTCAACGTCCAGTCGATGCGCAGCAGCGGGATGCCAGTGCACAGGTAGGTGAACAATCCGGCGTAACGCAGGAGCCTGGTATGGTCGGGAATGGGCCAGCGCACGTTCCCATGATGCACGGCCGCCGCTTCGACGCAAGCACTGCATGAGTCGACTTGGCGGCTCGTTCCGGCATGCGATAATCACCACACCGCGGGGATCATGCCCACGCCTCGCCCGGAGAATGAAGCATGACCTTGGTGCTGCGCGACGCGCGCGAGGCCGATCTTGACGCCGTGCTGGCAATCAACAATGCCGCCGGCCCCGGCATTCTGCCGATGGATCAGGCACAACTGCGCCATCTGTTCGACTGGGCAGACTACTTCCGGATTGCCGAGCTCGATGGACACGCAGCCGGTTTCCTGATCGCGCTGCGCGAGCATGCCGCCCACGAAAGCCCCAACTTCCGCTGGTTTGCGGAGCGCCATCCGGCGTTCGTCTACATCGATCGGGTCGTGATTGCCGGGAACATGCGGGGTCGCGGACTTGGCAGGGTTTTCTACGCCGACGTGCATAGTTTCGCGGAAGTTCGGGTGCCTCTGCTCGCTTGCGAGGTCTTCCTGGAACCGCCCAACGACGCGGTGGTGCTGTTCCACGGCACTTATGGCTTTCGCGAGCTCGGCCAGCACGTGATGCCGGGAACGGGACGCCGCGTGAGCCTGCTCGGCAAGGAACTCTGCAGCTTCCCGTTCGCCCGTGACACTTACCTTGCACAGGGCCAACTACCCGACCTGCCCTGGCTGCGGGGACGAAAAGTGCCGGCACACGCTCACCCGCCCGCACGGGCGGCAAGGGGCTGAATGCATGGGTACGGAGACGGTCGCGGACCCCGCCTGCGAACTCCGCTTCGGCCAGGTTGGCATCGCCAGCGTCCGCGTGCTCGTGAATGACGCAGCGGCTCTGCGCGCGGCGCTCGCGGAGCGCGTGCTCAAGGCGCCCCAGTTGTTCGCGCGCGCCGCGGTCGTGCTCGACCTGAGCCATCTCGCGAACGACCCGGGCCACGACGATGTCGCCGCGTTGCTTTCGGCAGTGCGCGAGGCTGGCATGCTGCCGGTCGCGCTGGCTTACGGGACCAGTCATGTCGAAGCGCTGGCCCGAGCGCTGGACCTGCCGCTGATTGCGAAGTTCCGCGCCGCCTACGAGCCACACGGCGACACCGTTGCGACCGCCCCCCCCCCAGCGCCCGCCGCCACTCCCGCGCGCCCCGAGCCGAACGCGGCCGCCACGATGGGTTCGATGCACCATGCGCAACCCGTTCGTTCGGGCCAGCAGGTCTATGCCGAAGGACGCGACTTGGTCATAGCCGGCCATGTCGCAGCCGGCGCCGAGGTTATCAGCGATGGCAGCATCCACGTATACGGCAGTCTGCGCGGTCGCGCGCTGGCCGGCGCCAGTGGCGACGCGGGTGCGCGCATCTATTGCCAGAGCTTCCATGCCGAACTGGTCTCGATCGCGGGCCGCTACCGCACCTTCGAGCAAATGCCCGAAGATCTCGCGGGGCGATCCGTGCAATGCTGGCTGGAAGGGGAAAAACTGGTCGTCGCGCGGCTCTAGCGCCACGCACGACATTGATGGCGTTCGAAACGGACGCTGGTGCCATACGGGCGACAGCACCAGTGCGGCAATCTGCGGCAGGACATGACAGCGTGCATCGGCAGGAGATCAGACCTTGACAGAAACCATCGTCGTCACATCGGGCAAGGGTGGCGTGGGCAAGACCACAACCAGCGCATCGCTGGCCACCGGGCTGGCTGCACAGGGCAAGAAGGTGGCCGTGATCGACTTCGACGTCGGCCTGCGCAATCTCGACCTGATCATGGGTTGCGAGCGACGCGTGGTTTATGACTTCGTCAACGTCATCCATCAGGAGGCTTCGCTCAAGCAGGCATTGATCCGGGACAAGCGGTACGAGAACCTCTACGTCCTGGCCGCATCGCAGACACGCGACAAGGATGCGTTGACGCAGGAAGGCGTTCAGCGGGTCCTCGAGGACCTGGGCAAGGAGGGTTTCGATTACATCGTCTGCGACTCGCCCGCCGGCATCGAGAAGGGTGCCTTTCTGGCGATGTATTTCGCGGACCGTGCGCTGGTCGTGGTCAATCCGGAGGTATCCAGCGTCCGCGATTCGGATCGCATCCTCGGCCTTCTGGCCAGCAAGACCCGCAAGGGGGAATCGGGCCAGGGCGGCGTCCCCGCGCACCTTCTGCTGACGCGCTACAACCCCGTCCGCGTCGAATCCGGCCAAATGCTGGGCATCAAGGACGTGGAAGAGGTCCTCGGTCTGCCCGTGGTCGGCGTCATCCCCGAGCATGAGAGCGTTCTTATGGCGTCCAACCAGGGTGTTCCCGTGATCCTGGACGAGAGCTCGCTGGCAGGCCAGGCCTACGCGGATGCCATTGCGCGGCTGCTGGGTGAAAGTCGGCCGATGCGTTTCATCGACGCGCCGAAGAAGGGACTGTTCAAGCGCATGTTCGGGAGCTGAACATGGGTATCCTCGATTTCCTCAAATCGCGGCCGAAAAACACCGCCACCATCGCGAAGGAGCGGCTGCGCATCATCGTGGCACAGGAGCGTTCCTCACGGAACACGCCCGACTACCTGCCGATGCTGCGCACCGAGCTGCTGGCGGTCATCCGCAAGTACGTGCACGTCGATCTCGATGCCATCAATATCCAGGTGGAACGCGACGGAGAACACGAGGTTCTGGAACTCTCGGTGGCGCTGCCCGAGCACAAGACGGACACGACCGCCTGACTCCGGCCCGGTGGCAGCGTGCCCGGATCGGTTACGGCATTCTTGCGCGCCGGCCTTTGACGGCATCGGCACCGGTCTGCTAGCCATCGGCGTCACGTTGGCGACCCGGCCAGTGCCTTGCAGCGCACACGGCATCCATTGAATGAACGACGTCCTGCGACTTCACGACACTGGATTCGACGCTCCTCGATCCCTGCTGGCACGTTACGGCATCGGGTTCACCGAAGTCGCGACCAGCCAAGCGATCCCAGGCAGCTACTGGGGCGACTGCGAGGCCGGGATCATTGGCGCCTGTGTCTACGCGCGCGATGACACTCCCGTGCACTCGCTCCTGCACGAGGCCTGCCACCTGATCGTGCTGCCGCCCGAGAAGCGGATGCAGGTGCACACGAACGCCACCGACTCCATCGAGGAGGAGGATGCAACGTGCTATCTGCAGATCGTGCTGGCCGACGCACTGCCCGGCGTCGGGATCGCCCGCATGCAGGCCGACATGGATGCGTGGGGTTACAGCTTCCGCCTTGGTAGCGCGCGGGCATGGTTCGAGCAAGACGCATCCGAAGCGCGGCTACTCCTCGAGGAGCGCGGCCTGCTGCCGGCGAAGGCCGGCTGACGGCGGTGCATCGTAGAATCGTCAACCCATCGCAAGGCGCGAGCGACATGGCCTTTGACAGCATCCCGGAAATCCTCGAAGACATCCGTACGGGCCGCATGGTGATCATGGTCGATGACGAGGACCGCGAAAACGAAGGCGACTTGATCATGGCCGCGGGCAAGGTTAGACCCGAGGACATCAACTTCATGGCTCGCGAGGGGCGTGGCCTCATCTGCCTGGCACTGACGGAACAACGCTGCCGGCGACTCGACCTTCGCCCGATGGTCAGCGACAACACCTCACCTCACCACACGAACTTCACCGTCTCGATCGAGGCCGCGGAGGGCGTCACGACAGGAATCTCGGCATATGACCGGGCGCATACGGTACGAGTCGCCGTGGCGGAGAGCACGCAGCCAGCCGACCTTGCGCAGCCGGGGCACATCTTTCCCCTGATGGCACAACCAGGCGGGGTGCTCACGCGCGCCGGCCACACCGAAGCCGCCAGTGACCTGGCAGGGCTCGCCGGCCTCGAACCTGCAGGCGTGCTGGTTGAGATCCTGAACCCCGACGGCAGCATGGCGCGGCGTCCTCAACTGGAGGTCTTTGCAAAGCAGCACGGCCTGCGCATTGGCACGATCGCGGACCTGATCCGTTACCGTCTCGCCACGGAAAAGACCATCGAACGAGCCTACGAAGCACCGGTGCAGACGGAAGCAGGCCCATTCCATCTGGTGGCCTATCGCGATCTGCTGCGTCGTGGCCTGCATTTCGCCCTGGTGCGGGGCGACGTGTCCGGGGATCAGCCCGTGCTCGTCAGGGTGCACGCGCGGAACACGCTGTCTGACGTGCTCCACCTCGTCCGCGACGACCTCGGGTTGACCCTGACCGCAGCGCTGCGCCAGATCGCCGACGAGAATCGCGGCGTGGTCGTGGTACTCGCCGGCGACGAGGGCGCCGACGCACTGCTGCAGCGCCTGCAGGGTCCAGTGTCCCAAGAGAGCAGCCGCCAGGCCGCGCACCAGGAGTGGCGCCAGCTGGGCCAAGGCGCCCAGATCCTGGCGGATCTCGGGGTTCGACAACTCCGCGTGCTGGGCACCCCACGCAAGCTGGTGGGTTTGGCCGGGTTTGGCCTTGAGGTCGTCGAGTACACGAATGCCTGACCGGAGCGTTGGCACAGGCCGCCCCCCAACGGATCCAGGGGGGCGCCGGCAACGCCGTTCGCCCGGCGCTCGAAGACGGCTGAGCCTTCGCCGTGGGCATCACGCAGCCCGTGACCCTTGCATCGCGCCCAGGCGCGCCTGCCGGACCAACGGGTTCAACGCCCTCGCAGGAATAGACGGTCGAGTTCGGCCAGCGACAGCTGCACCCAAGTGGGCCTGCCATGATTGCACTGTCCGCTGCGCTCGGTCGCCTCCATCTCGCGCAGCAGGGCGTCCATTTCCGCAATGGTCAGCCGCCGCCCCGCGCGAACGGAACCATGGCATGCAAGCGTGGCCAGCAAGTCGTTCTCGATCTCCTCCAGTCGGCGCGAGCTGCCATGGATGGCCAACTCGGCCAGGACGTCACGGGCAAGCTGCGCGGCGTCGGCGTCCGCCAGCATTGCCGGCACGCTGGTCACACGAACCTGCTCAGGGCCGGCGCGAGACACCTCCAGCCCATAACCCGCAAGCGCCTCGGCGTGATCTTCGACGGCGGCGGCTTCTGCCGCGCTGACAGCCAGCATCAGCGGGACCAACAAGCGCTGCGCGCGCAAACTGGCGGCTGCGCGGCCCGCCTTGAGGTGTTCGTAGGTGATGCGCTCATGGGCCGCGTGCATGTCCACCAAGACCAGGCCACGGTCGTTCTCGGCAAGGACATACGCGCCCTTGAGCTGGGCCAGTGCATGCCCCAACGGCGGCGTCACCCCGGGCACCGCCGTCGCGGCCAGCAATGGTTCGCTCTCTGCGGCCTCGTACCGGGATGCAACGCGGACGGCACCGGCGAGCCGCAACGGAGGCTGGTAGCCTTCGGTCACCTCGATCGGGCGGCCCACGCCCGGTTCGATCGCAGGCTCGATCGGGCCCGCAACACTGGCGCGCAACGCCTGCGCATTGGCCCTGGCGAGCCCAAGTCCCTGACCTGCCCGGGCGCCTGCCAGCGCTTCGTGGAGGACGTGGAACAGCAGATCATGGACCAAGCGCTGGTCGCGGAAGCGCACCTCGCTTTTGGCCGGATGCACGTTGACATCGACGCCCGCGGGGTCCATCTGCAGGAACAGGACATAGGCCGGATGCCGCCCGTGGAAGAGTACGTCGCTGTAGGCCTGGCGAAGCGCGTGAGTCACCGTCCGGTCCTTGACCAACCGGCGATTGACATAAAAATACTGGCGATCGGCCTGCGCCCGCGCCGCTGCCGGCAGGCCGAGCCAGCCGAACAGACGCATGCCGGCACTCTCATGTTCGACCTGCAGGCAGCTCGCGGCGAATTCCGCTCCCAGCAGCATTGCGGCGCGCGCGAGATGGGCGCGTTCATCGTCCGCCGCACGCAGCGTGCGAACCGCGCGCCCATCGTGGGACAGCGTGAAGCCGATGCCAGGATGCGCCAGCGCAATCGCCTTCACCAACTCGTCGATATGACCAAACTCCGTGCGCTCGGCCCTCAGGAATTTTCGGCGCGCCGGAACGTCATGGAAAAGATCGCGAACTTCGACACAGGTGCCAGCCGGATGCGCCGCGGGCATCGGCCCCTCGCACTGTCCGCCGCGCACGTCGATGCGCGCGGCCGCGTCCGCACCCCTCGGCCGCGATATGAGGGCGAAACGCGAAACGGACGCAATCGAGGCCAATGCCTCGCCACGGAAACCCATCGTGGCAACGCGCAGAAGATCATCAAAGCTGGCAATCTTGCTGGTGGCATGCGGGGCCACCGCCAGAGGCAGTTCATCGGCGAGGATCCCCGCACCATCGTCTCGCACGCGGAGCAGTCGCGTGCCTCCCCCTTCGACGTCGATTTCGACGCGTCGCGCCCCGGCATCCAGGCTGTTCTCAACCAGTTCCTTGACGACCGACGCCGGGCGTTCGACGACTTCGCCGGCTGCAATCTGGTTGATCAGGGTATTGGAAAGTACGCGGATGGACATGCTGCGCTCGCGGCTGGTGCCGGAAGCATAGCCGCCCGCGTCACCGCACGGTGCCACCGTCGAGGATGGCAAGCGCGCGCGCGCCAGGAGGCTCTTGCCGACGATCCCGGCGCTGCTCCGTCTCGGCGGTTCGCATGCGCTTGGCGGCCTGGTAGGCAAACCACGTACCGGGTGGCGGCGTGGTCATGAAAAAGCGCTTGACGCCCACGAGGATTGACGCAGCCAGCCGGTCCTGAAACGTCGGATTCGCCAGCCGCAGGGCATCCCGACGGTCGGTGACGAACGCCGTCTCGATCAGCATCGACGGTACGTCGGGGGCGCGCAAGACCACGAAATTGGCATGTTCAACACCGGCGCGGTAGAGCGGCTCGATTCGCCCAATGGACTGGAGAACGTCACTCGCGGCGCGACGGCTTGCGTCCATCGTTACGCCCTGCGACAGGCTCAGCAGGACGGAAGCCAGCGACGACTGCTGGTCATGAAGATTGACACCGCCAACCAGCTTGAACGAGTCGTTCTCGCTCTGCGCGAGGAGCTTCGCCGCGGTGCTGCTCGCGCCCTTGGTGGAGAGGATCCAAACGGATCCGCCCCGCGTGTTGCAGTCGTCCGGGCAGGCGTTGGCGTGAATCGATATGAACATGTCGGCCTTGGCATTCCGGGCGATCTCTCGACGCTGATCCAGCGTGACGTAGTAGTCCCCGGTGCGCGTCAGGACGGCTCTCATCCCCGGCTGCGCGTCGACCATCCGGGCAAGGTCCCTGGCGACGGCAAGCGTGACGTTCTTTTCTTCGATCCCGTCGTAGCCGATCGCACCGGTGTCCCGGCCGCCGTGGCCCGGATCAATGACGACGACGACCTTGCGTCCCCCTTCGGGCATTTGCGCGAGCTCGGGTGCCTGCACCGCGCTGACCTTGCCGTCAGGCGTCAGTTCCAGAACCAACTGGTAGCCCGGGGAATCGGTCGTCGGCGGCAACAGGAAGCTGCGCGGACGAACCGCGCTGTGCATGTCGAACACCAGCCGCACGCCCTCGTCGGGCCGAGCGCCCGAGCGTATATCCTCGACCAGGCCGACACCCTTCGGCGCAACGAAGCCCGGAGCCAGACGGCTCTTCCGCAGGTCCAGCACGACACGGTCCGGCCCCTGCAGCTGAAACAGCCTGTAATCGACGCGTCCGTCCAGCAAGAGGACCGCACGCGTGCGATTCCCAGCGGGGGCCGATAGGTGCAATGCATGGATCACCACCGGGCTTGCGGCGCAGACAGGCACCCATGCCAGCGCCGCGAGCACGGCCAGCACGAACACCGTAGCAATCCCCGGAATGGTGCGCATGCGCCGGATTCAACTGCAAGGCGGCGTCATTTGCAAGCATTTTCCCTTTTTAATCCGAGACCTGTGTAAATATCGTCACAATCAGCTTGAAATCATGTAATCCTCGTCGCGCGGGCCCGCGCGCCATCGTCGCGCCCTTGCTTCCGCCTGATTCCGCCACTGCCGTCAGGCTCGCGGCACGGCATCCGCGCACGCCCCGGTCGAGCTCTCGCCGGCTGGATCCATCACCGCCAGCTGTCGCAACCAGGCATGAGCCCGCGCACTGACCGGCACGATGCGCGCATGCCGACCGGCAGCCTCAAGGGCCTGGGACAGGTGGATCTCGAGGTCCGCTGGCGGGATCGCTGACCCGCCACGCTCGGGCCACTCCACCAGTGACACCGCGCCCGGGGCCCACAGCGCATCGAGTCCCAGGTAATCCATTTCGTCGGCACCCGCAATGCGGTAGAGATCGAGATGCCATGCGTCGTTACCGGATGCGAGGGGATAATGTTCCACGAGACTGTAGGTCGGGCTCTTGATTCGCTCCGCGACGCCCAGCGCGCGCAACACGCTCCGCGCGAACGTCGTCTTGCCAGCGCCCAGTTCACCCCGAAGCCAGACAACGCCGCCTGCAGCCACGAAGGAGGCCAGTTGGCATGCAAGCGCCTGCGTGGCCTCGACATCGGGCAGCTCGCGTTGGAGCTCGTCCATCTTCAGACGGTCCGATTGGCGAACATGCGCACATAAGGAAGCAGATCGCTCGCGATCATGCCCCGCTCGCCTCCAGCCTGTGCGGCCCTGTCACCCGCCAGCGCATGCAGCCTGACGCCCAGCCTCGCCGCATCCCATGCCGCGAAGCCCTGCGCACGCAATGCCGCAATCATGCCAGTGAGCACGTCACCCATGCCGCCAGCGGCCATTCCGGGATTGCCCTCGGTGCATACCTCGATGCGACCGGATCCACAGGCAACCAGCGTACCGGCGCCCTTCAACACCACCACTGCGCCGGTATGCTTCGCCAGGCCAAGCGCAGCGGAAAACCGATCAGCTTCGACGTTCTCCGTCGTGCAACCAAGGAGTCGCGCGGCCTCGCCGGGATGCGGCGTGAGCACGCAGTCAGGCGGCAGCGTCCGGGGTGCCAGCGCCAGCAGGTTCAATGCATCGGCGTCCAGCACAAGGGGCTTGCCCGCTGTTAGCGCCGCATCCAGCAGTCCTGCGGACCAGGGCAGTTGCCCTAGACCCGGGCCCACCGCGAGCACGCTCGCGCGCCCGAGCAGGCGTACGAGCGCGGATGCGTCATCCACGCCGTGCACCATCAGCTCCGGGCGATACGCCATGGCCGCCGGCGAATGGACCGGTGCAACGCCCAGGCTGACCAAGCCGGCCCCAGTGCGCAAGGCAGCCTCACCCGCCAGCCAAGCAGCGCCCGAAAATCCGACGCTTCCGCCAATCACGAGGACGTGGCCAAAGTTGCCCTTGTGCGCGTCGCGCGCGCGCATCGTCATGGGCGGCGGAGCCAGAAGCGCGGTGTCCGTACCGGGCATCATGTCCGGGGCAATCTGCAGGCCATCGAGAAGCAACTCGCCGCAGCAAGCCCTCGCGCGACCCGTGAACAATCCCTGTTTCCATGCCACAAAGCTCAATGTGACCGTGGCCTGCACGACGGCGCCCGGCGTGGCGCCCGTGTCTGCATCAAGACCTGATGGCACGTCCAGCGACAGCACTGGCGCTGCCAGGCCGTTCAGTGCCTCGATCCACTGCGCAGCCAGGCCATCGGGCGCGCGAGAAAGGCCGATCCCGAAAAGCGCATCGACATAAAGATCCGCCACCGGCAACGGCGCGGTGGCTTCGACCCAATCGACCCCTGCGAGCCGCGCGCGTTCGCGAGCCTGGCACCCGGCGTCGCTGCGATCGCCGCCCGCCACTTCGGCAACGCTCACGCAGCGCCCGGATTGCCGGGCGAGCGCGGCCAGCCAGAACCCGTCGCCACCGTTGTTTCCGGGCCCAGCCAGCACATGGATCCGCCGTGCCTCGGGCCAGCGTCGCTGGATCAACTGCCATGCCGCATCCGCGGCGCGGTGCATCAATTGGACTGCGGGAACGCCGGCCGCAATCGCTGCGCGCTCGATGCCCCGCACCTGTTCGGCACGGTAAAGCGCGATCCGGGACACTGTCTTCTGCACGGGCTGATTATGATGGCCAAGTGGACGAGACTGCATCCGCTGGCACACCAGATTACGCTGCGCTGCGACACCAGATTGATCGGTGGGCGCAGGAGCTGGGCTTTAGTGCGACCGGCGTGGCCGGCCTGGAATTGACGGAAGATTCGGCACACCTCGCCGCATGGCTGGCGCAAGGCCGCCATGGAACCATGGATTACATGGCTCGCCACGGAGACCTGCGGTCCGATCCGGCATCGCTCCATCCGGGGACATTGCGGGTCATCTCGGTGAGGATGGATTACTGGCCGGCCGAGGCTGCGCCTGCGTGGGAGACGCTTGGCGACGCTACGCGCGCCTACATCGCCCGCTACGCGTTGGGACGGGACTACCACGGCCTGATGCGCAAACGGATCCGCAAGCTGGCGGACCGCATCGCCCGTGAAGTCGGACCATTCAAGTGTCGTGCGTTCGTTGACTCGGCACCCGTGCTGGAGAAGGCGCTGGGGCGCAATGCTGGGCTTGGATGGATCGGCAAGAACACGCTGCTGTTGTCACGCACGGCGGGCTCCTATTTCTTCCTGGGCGAATTGTTCACCGACCTACCCCTGCCATTGGACGTCCAGCCGGAAGAACACTGCGGCAGTTGCGTTCGCTGCATGGCCATCTGCCCCACGCGCGCCATCACAGCACCCCGGCAGCTGGACGCACGGCGCTGCATTGCCTATCTGACCATCGAGCACAGGGGCTCGATCCCGGAAGAGCTGCGGCCGCTCATGGGCAATCGTATTTTCGGCTGCGACGACTGCCAGCTTGTCTGCCCGTGGAATCGCTACGCAAAGGCGAGCAAGGTTCCCGACTTTGCTCCCCGGCACGGATTGGACACGATGCTGCTGGTCGAGCTGATGGCGTGGGACGAGGCGACTTGGCGCACACGAACCGAAGGCATGGCGTTGCGACGTGCCGGTTACGCGGGCTGGCTCCGGAATGTGGCCATCGCACTGGGCAACGCGCCGCCAAATAGCGCGGCCCTCGCGGCACTGGCCGCACGCGCCCACCATGACAATCCGATGGTACGCGAGCATGTGGCCTGGGCACTCGCCAGGCAAAGGCGAGGAGGCATTCCGCCCGCCAAGCCCGTCACGGCGTCCAGCTGACGATCGACGCCCGCACTAGCCGAAGACGGACTCGTCGGCGCCACCAAGGGCCTGGAGGATCGGGCACTGGTCGGGCGCCCCATGACCAGGACAGGCATCGACCAGCTCGCGCAGGCCTCGCCGGATGCGATTGAGTTCACGAACACGCCGGTCGAGATCGGCGAGCCGCACGCTGGCCCTCTGCCTCACGGCTTCCACGCCGCGTTCGCGGTCTTCGGACAGCGCCAGCAAATCGCGGATTTCGTCAAGGCGGAAGCCCAACGCCTTGGCGCGACGGATGAAGCGCAGGCGGGCCACCACGCCACGGTCATAGACGCGATAACCCGAGGCTCGGCGCTGCGGTGGAGGCAACAAGCCCTCGCGCTCGTAGAAGCGGATGGTATCGATCGCGACGCCGCTGCCGCGCGCCACCTTGCCGATGCTGAGGCACACCGTCGCGCCAGAGGCCGGATTCGTACGCCTTTCATGCAGGTCCATGGCTCCCACCTTAAGCCCGGCAAGGGATTCACCGTCAAGCCCGCATGACCAGGGGCATCGGCGCCATCTCCTCCCATCCCGTCGAAAAGGAACGATGGCTCTCGATTCGACATTGGACGCTGTCATCATCCGGTCACCTTTCATTCAACATCGCGCCACGCTCGTGTTACAAGCTGTCACGGCCTGCAAGCGCGATGCCGGATGACGCAGCGCCGGAACGCCCTGCAGGCTGCTCGTGTGACTGCCTCGTGCCCGGGCAGTCAGTGGAAGCCTCCCCGCGGCATCGCCTTGGAGCCGGGTTCATGCGCATCGCCATCGTCAGCGAAACCTACCCGCCCGAAATCAATGGCGTTGCGCTCACGGTCCACGCGCTGGCCGAAGGACTGGCTTCGCGGGACCACACGGTCGAAGTCATCCGCCCCCGCCAAGCCGGCCCCCATGCCCCCAATGCCAACGAGCGGGCGCAGTCGTTGCTGCTGCCAGGCATGGCGTTGCCGCGCTACCCCGGGCTGCGCCTGGGCTTTCCTGCCGCCGCCCGTCTCCGGCGGCACTGGGCCGAACAACGACCCGACGCGGTCTACGTAGCCACCGAAGGCCCACTGGGCGACTCGGCCGTCCGCGCGGCGCGAAGCCTGGATATTGCCGTTGCCACGGGATTCCACACGCGCTTTGACCACTACATGGCGCATTACGTTGCGGCAGCGCTCGAGCCGGTCGCCCGCGCCTGGCTGCGTCGATTCCATCGCCGCGCACAGGCAGTGCTTGTCCCCACGAGGGCGCTGAAGGATGAATTGACGGCCATGGGCCTCGTCAACGCCCGGCTCTTGCGACGCACCGTCGACACGCGCCTCTTCACCCCGGCGCGCCGCAGCGACGCACTGCGTGCACGGTGGGGCGTCGACGCGCGGACCCCAGTCGCCATCTATGTAGGGCGGCTGGCCCCGGAGAAAAATCTGGACCTTGCCGTGCAGGCCTTCGCCGCGTTCGCGGCACGCAACCCAGGTGCGCGCTATGTCTGGGTCGGCGAGGGTCCCGAGCGCGCCGCCCTGGCGGCGGCGCATCCCGAATTCATTTTTGCCGGGGTGCAACGCGAGGAATCCCTGGCGCAACACTACGCCAGCGCGGACGCGTTCCTGTTCCCCAGCCTGAGCGAGACATTCGGCAACGTGGTCCTGGAAGCCATGGCGAGTGGTCTCGCCGTGCTGGCCTTCGATCACGCGGCAGCGCATGAGCACCTGCATCATGGCATTGACGGCCTGCGTGTGCCCGCCGGCGACCGCGACGCCTTTGTGAGCGCCGCCTTCCAGATAGGCCAGGACGCTGCATTGCGCGCGCGCCTCGGCCAAGCGGCACGGGCGGCGGTCGAAGCGTACAGCCCGGACGCCCTCACGTCGGATTTCGAAAGCCTGCTCGGCGAACTAGCCGCTGAAATGCGCCATGGCCAGCCTGCCACCGCCGCTTAGCCGCCCCCGCCCGGTTCTTGGGCTCAGGTTATGCCAGCGCGCCAATCGCTGGGGTGCGCAGCGTGCCGTGCGGACCTTCTTCAGTGGCGTCAGCCGGCTGGGTGACGGTCTGTTCTGGTACGCACTCATGGGCGCCCTGAGTCTGTTCGGTGGCACCCGCGGTTTGCGCGCCACCGCGTCGATGGCCATTGCCGGGCTGCTCGCGCTCGGCCTTTACTGGGTGCTCAAGAAGCTGACGCGGCGACCGCGGCCATTCCGGAGCGTCGACGGTATCGTCGCCCACCTGCCGCCACTGGACGAGTTCAGCTTTCCATCGGGCCACACGTTGCAGGCGGTCAGCTTCACCATGGTGGCTTGCGCCTGGTTTCCGGTCCTGATGGTACCGCTGCTCACCTTCACGCTCCTTGTTGCGGCCTCGCGCATCGTTCTGGGCCTGCATTACCCCGGCGACGTGCTCGCCGCAGCAGGCATGGGCTTGGCACTGGGCGGTGCAGTTCTGTCGATCGGCATCCTGATGGGCTTCGTTCCCTGACTTCATCGGCCAGTGCCTGAAGGGAGCGCCTGCTACCCTTGCCGGATGCGCAGAACCACGTCCCCCGAGCTACGCCACGCCGGCTCGCGCCAACCGAGCCGGTCGAAACCCGCAACGGGCAATCGCGCGCGCGCGCGCAGGCTCTCGCGACCCGCCGTCACGAAACTTTTTGAACGACTGGCGAGCTTGGATCCCGAGCCCGAAACCGAACTGAACTTCCGCAATGCATTCGAGTTGCTCGTCGCCGTGGTGCTGTCGGCCCAGTCCACCGACGTTGGCGTCAACAAGGTCACGCCGCGGCTGTTTGCACGGGCCCCCACGCCGACTGCCCTGATCGCGTTGGGCGAAGCTCAAACGGCGCGGCTGATCGGATCCTTGGGCCTTTTCCGGAGCAAGGCACGCCACCTCGTCGGACTCAGCCGATGCCTAGTCGAACACCACCACGGCGAGGTGCCGGATTCCAGGGAAGCGCTCGAATCCTTGCCGGGTGTCGGACGAAAGACCGCCAATGTGGTTCTCAACGTCGCCTTCGGCCAGCCTACGATTGCCGTGGATACGCATATCTTCCGCGTCGCCAATCGCACGGG
This sequence comes from Pseudomonadota bacterium, assembly GCA_021795435.1. Taxonomy (GTDB): domain Bacteria; phylum Pseudomonadota; class Gammaproteobacteria; order Xanthomonadales; family Rhodanobacteraceae; genus Metallibacterium. The sequence goes on along the minus strand of JAJYPJ010000003.1, from coordinate 46,654 downwards.
TCTCGCGCCCGGGCGTACCGTGCTGGATGTCGAGCGCGGCCTGAATGAGGCCGTCCCCCCCGCGTTCCGTCAGCACGCGCATCACTGGCTGATCCTGCATGGACGATACGTCTGCAAGGCGCGCAAGCCGGATTGCGCCCGGTGCGTGTTGAACGACCTCTGCCTCTGGCCGCAAAAAGCCTCCCCGCTGACAACATAATGGCGGCGGGCCGGAAGCCCGCCGCCATGCGTCACAAGGATGAAACGATCGCGTTCAGAACGAGTAGCTGACCATCACGCGGTTGTACGTGAAGGGCTTGTTGCCTGGATTGAGGTTCCAACCGCCGACCGAGCGCTCCCAGCGGTCACGCAAAGTCAGTCCCTTGAGGTAGCCGTCCAGGTTGTAGATCAGGTCCAGGTAGACGTCGTGACTGTGGCCACGATACTGGGTCGTGTACTTGGCATAGGCGGCAATGACCTGGAAATTCTTCAGGAGATTGTAAGTAACCTTTGCCTTCCAGGCATGCCCGGGGCCCATTTCGACAAGACCGCGGATCATCGAGGTCGTGTAGAGGGGATCCGTTGCATAGGCCGCCGTGTAGGGTGAAATGATGGCGCCGCCACCGACTGCGCCGGCACGGCTCTCGACCTTGTTATAGCCGAGATCAATGCGACCGTTGGGAATGATCACGCCGCCGGTCACGCCCCACACTCGGCTCTTGACCGAACTTCCGGGGACACCGAACAGGGGGGCTTGGTCGGCGACGAGGAAGTTGTTGCTGCTGCTTCCGGATTCATCGACATACTGGGCACCCACGAACGGGTCGAAGCCCGTGCCGGTCTTGAACGTGTAGGCACCATCAAGGTAGCCCATGCGCGCGAAGTTGAGGAAGTTGTAGTACCAGGCCTGGCCCTTGAATCCAGCCACGCCGTAGCTGGTACCCAGCGCCCAGGTGCCATTGGCCTGATGGGCCGTGGCCGGCAAACCACCCAAGCCGCCATACATGGTGTCGCCATTGAACGTCGGCGGGTAATACAGGTTGTCACTCGTGTAGCCGCCGGACGTACGGCTCTTCCAGCCGAAACTGCGCAGTGCATAGATGTCCCATCCCTTGGCCGGCTTGAACACGGCGGACACCGCGTTGTAGGAAGCCGGCAGAACGCGAGAATCGCTCTGCCCCATCCATGGTGTATTCAGATACTGGTACCCGGCACGCACTTCCATCAGGCGATTCTGGTACTGGACATAGGCCTGGCCAAGGGCGCTGACCGAATTGTTGATGCCCATGAGCGTGCTGTCGATGCTTGCCGGGTTGCCGGATTGCACGCCAAAGGAGTTGGCCGTGAGGAACGACGCCCCCAGACTGAAACCATCCGCAAAGGTGCCGCTGCGCAGGTTGATCAGCGCGGCGCCAGAAAATGCATTGGCATCGGGCACGGCCGAGGCGTCATACAGGCGGCTGAAGTAGTACGCACGCAGTTGGCCATCGATGTGGCCCTGGGTAAAGATGTCGCTAAGCGCGTCAGCGTGCGCCGCAAGGCTGGTGCTGGCAAGCACGGCCGCCACCGCCGCGCCGATGAGGTGTTTACGCATGATGCGGGTCTCCTGAGGAATGCAGAGTGGGTGAAGCGTTTTGTCGCATGTGAGTATAAGCTAATATTGCTATTTCTTAAGGTTACCGTTACGGTCGCGAAATAATCCCACCCGAACATGACAATGGGATGACCGTGGATCGCGATTCCAAGCGGCGGTTCGCCCGGACGTCACTGGTAAGCTTGGCCGATGCCGGAACCGACACAGCTCGCACAGCGCTTCCGCGGCTTCCTGCCGGTGATCGTCGATGTCGAGACGGGCGGGTTCGAGGCCCAGCGGCACGCCCTGCTCGAGATCGCCGCGGTGATTCCCCAGATGGATTCGTCTGGCCAACTGGCGCCGGCCCGGACCATCTCCACCCACGTTCAGCCCTTTCCCGGCAGCCTGCTGGATCCCAAGTCCCTCGAAGTCAACGGCATCCGGCCGGACCACCCCCTCCGCATCGCGCTTCCGGAGGCGGAGGCGCTCGAGCACGTATTCACCCCCGTTCGCCAAGCCGTGCGAGCCGCAGGCTGCCAGCGCGCGATCCTCGTCGGGCATAATGCCGCCTTCGACCTGGGGTTCCTGAACGCGGCCATCGCGCGCAACGGTTCCAAGCGCAGCCCGTTCCACCCGTTCAGTTGCTTTGACACGGTCAGCCTGGCTGGTCTCGCCTTCGGCCAGACCGTGCTCGCACGGGCCCTCCAGGCGGCCGGGTTGACCTGGGACGCCAGCCAGGCCCACTCGGCCGTCTATGACGCCGAGCGCACGGCGGAATTGTTCTGTCTCATCGTCAACACATGGCGACGCCTCAGCATGGATGGCGTCAGCGACGCACCGGACCCCTGATCGCTGCCTGTCCTGCGAGCCAGGCCGGTGCTGCCCGTCCTAGCCACCCCCTCCGGGAAGGCCGTTCGTTCCCGGCCGATCTCGCAACGCAAGCGCCAAGAACCGCTGGCGTTCGATGGCGGCCCGGTCCAATATTACGGTTCGTATACATAGGCCCAGCTGCCATGCTCCTGTCACATAATCGGACGACAGTGGCGCCGGCCTTGCGGCCCAACCTTCACCAACCAACTGGATTACGCCATGACGCAACGTTCGCAGAACGCGCGCCGCCACGCGCCCCGCCTCGCGATGCTGGCCGCCGCCGGCCTGCTGGCTATCGGCAGCGCCACCGCCGCCACCGTCACACTCAACGAAACCGGCTCTAGCCTGCTCTACCCGTTGTTCAACCTCTGGGTACCTGCCTATACCAGGGCCAATCCGGGCGTGCGGATCAACACCGCCTCGACCGGCAGCGGAACGGGCATCGCGCAGAGCATCCAAGGACTCGTCCAGTTCGGCGCGTCCGATGCCTACCTGAGCAACGCGCAAATGATGAAGAACCGCGAGATGCTCAACATCCCGGTGGCGATTTCATCGCAAATGATCAATTACAACGTGCCCGGGTTCAACAACGTCCACCTCAAGCTCAGCGGAACGCTGCTTGCCGGCATGTATGACGGTCGGATCCAGTATTGGGACGACGCAGCCATCAAGCGCCTGAACCCCGGAGTCGCCCTGCCCCACCACATGATCGTGACCGTGCACCGCACCGACGGCAGCGGCGATACGTTCATGTTCTCGCAGTTCCTCAGCTTCACGGACAAGATGTGGGAACAGAAGGTGGGCTACGGGACTTCCGTCAACTGGCCGGCCGTCCCGGGTGCAATTGGCGCCAACGGCAACCCGGGCATGGTCAGCGCGCTCAAGACCACCCCGTACTCGGTGGCCTACGTCGGCGTGAGCTTCAAGGGCCAGACCGACAAGGACGGACTCGGTGAGGCTGCACTGCAGAACCGCGCAGGCAAGTTCGTCATGATCAATGAACGGACGGTGCCGGCGGCGGCGGCGGCCATGGTTCCGAAGACCCCGAAGGACGAGCGCATCAGCATGATCTACGCGCCGGGGGCCGAGTCGTACCCGATCATCAATTACGAGTACGTCATGGTCAAATTGAACCAGCCGAATGCGCAGATGGCGGCTGAAATCAAGAAATTCCTGACCTGGGCAGTGAGTCCCACCGGCGGCAATTCACTGAGCTTCCTGAAGCAGGTGAATTTCCTGCCGCTTCCGGCCTCTGCTCGTAGCCTGACCCTTCAGCAGATCAGCAAGATCCACTGAGTGAAACTCTGAGGCAAATTCGGGGTCACTGTCAGATCGACAGTGACCCCGATTCACGACCCATGCGCACCAGCGATGCCCTCTTTCGCACGACGGTGACCGCTGTCGCTGCGCTGATTCCCTTGGTCCTTCTGGCGTTGCTGGCCTTCCTGGTCCACGATTCCTGGCCCGCACTTCGCTTCAACGGTTTTGATTTCCTGACGCACAACGCGTGGAATCTGGGCAACCAGTACGGCGATCCCGTCACCGTGCACGGAGAACTGGTGATGCCGGGCGCTTCCTTCGCGATCCTGTTTCTGGTCGTCGGAACGCTCGCCAGTTCCTTGATCGCGCTGCTGCTCGCCGTCCCGCTGGGCGTGGGGGCCGCCGTATTCCTCGCCGAGGCGGTTCCCCCGCGGATTCGGACCTATGCATCGCTGCTGGTCGAACTGCTCGCCTCCGTGCCAAGCGTCGTCTTCGGCTTGTGGGGCTATGTCCTGCTCATTCCCCTGCTCTCGAGGCACGTCTATCCGCATCTGGCGCACTGGCTCGGATTCATTCCCTTTTTTGGGCCACCTTCCGGCAGCGGCTACGGACTGCTGACCGCCGGGATCGTGCTCGCGCTGATGTGCGTCCCTCTGATTGCCGCCAACTTGCGCGAGGCAATCGAGAGCACCCCGCAGGCCTTGCGAGAAGCAGGCCTGGCAGTCGGCGCCACACGGTTCGAGGTCGTGCGCAAGATCGTGCTACCGCGCTTGCGGCTGCCCCTGATCGGCGTCAGTACGCTGGCCCTGGGGCGCGCGCTGGGTGAAACCATGGCGGTGCTGATGATCAGCGGCAATGCGCTCAACATTCTTCCCCAGAATATCTACAGCCCGATCTCCACCATGGCTTCATTCATGGTTTCGCAACTGGATAGCGCGCTCCAGGATCCAACCAACATGGCGGTCCACAGCATTTCCGAGATCGGCCTTGCCCTCCTGCTGCTGTCGCTCGTCGTGAACGCCATGGCTCGGCTGTTGGTGCCCAGGGATCTTGGCGCATGAGCGCGCTGCCTGATGGCTTGGCCAAGGCGCGCGCCCTGGCCTCCGAGCGCCGCCTGCGCGCGCGCGCACTGAGCAGCTGGATCGGCTGGGCCGCGAGTGCCCTGGCGTTCGGCGCACTGGCCCTCGCCCTGCTGGACATCCTCTACGTCGTTTTCCGACGAGGATTCTCCGCACTCAACTGGCAATTGTTCGTCACGCCCACGAGCGGCATTGCGGGTGGACTGCTTAATGCCATCGAAGGCAGCGCGCTTCTGACCTTCGGCGCGCTGCTGCTGGCCGTTCCTGTCGGCGTCCTCGGCGGGATCTACGTCAGCGAGTTCAGCCGTGACCCCTTCGCGCGAACCGTCCGCTTCGTGGCCGACGTCCTGGTCGGCGTGCCATCAATCGTCTTCGGCCTGTTTGGCTACCTGACCATGGTCACCACGCTGGACTGGCATTTCTCGCTGGCTGCCGGCTGCATCACCCTGGCCATGATGATCGCGCCCTACATGCTTCGCACGACCGAACTGGCGATGCGTGGCGTGCCGGCGGAACTGCGCGAGGCTGGCTACGCCCTCGGCGCCAGCCAAGCGAACCTCGTCGCGCGCGTGCTGCTCCGCGAATGCGCGCCGCGTGTGCTGACCGGCATACTGCTGGCAATGGCCATTTCGATGGGTGAAACGGCGCCGTTGATCTACACCGTGAACTGGTCCAACTATTACTGGAGCGGCCATCTCACGCATGAACCCGTGGCGTATCTGACCTATGTGATCTGGTCATTCATCAATGAGCCGTTCGCATCGGCCCATGCGCTGGCTTATGCGGCGGCGCTGCTCATTACGCTGTTCGTCCTCGCCATCACCCTGTTAGCCCGGCTGTCCATCAGCCGCCTCGCCGTTCGCCGCAACCCATGACGGCGTGGATCGGAACGCCGGATGGCGCCATCGCCCGCAATCGCGCGGCTGCGCGGGCCGCGCGATCGCTGGTCGCGGCCGCCAGGCCGGCGCGAACGCTGCTACGTCCCGGCAGGACCGCTTATGATCGGCGGCTTGCAATGGCGTGGACCGGTGGATTCGCCGCTGCCACGTCCATGCGCATCCCCTGCCTGCACTTGCGGCCGCGCCAGGTCCGCACCAAGGTGACCCATGACTGATGCCGCTGCCGATCCCCACCTGCCCCCACGGGCGGCTACCGTTGCAACCAAGATCGTGGTGCGTCGCCTGGACTTTTTCTATCAGAGCTTTCATGCACTCAAAAGCGTCACGATGGATGTGCCTGAACGCCAGGTCACGGCGATCATCGGCCCCTCGGGATGCGGCAAATCCACGCTCCTGCGGATCTTCAACCGCATCTATGCGATCTATCCGAAGCTCGTCGCGCGCGGCGAAGTGCTGCTGGACGGGGAGAACATCCTCGATTCACGCTATTCCCTTAACAGGCTGCGCAGCAAAGTAGGCATGGTCTTCCAGAAGCCCGTGCCATTCCCGATGTCGATCTACGAGAACATCGCCTACGGCATCCGGCATCATGAGCGCCTGGCCCGTTCGCAGATGGATGCTCGCGTAGAGCAGGCGCTTCGTCAGGCCGCCCTGTGGGACGAGGCGAAAGACAAGCTCAAGCAGAGCGCGCTGGGCCTCTCCGGGGGCCAACAGCAACGACTCTGCATTGCGCGCGCCATCGCGCTCAAGCCGGAAGTCCTGCTCCTCGACGAACCCACATCGGCCTTGGATCCGATTGCAACCGGTCGCATCGAGCAGTTGATCGAAGAGCTCAAGCGCGATTTCACGATCGTCATCGTGACCCACAACATGCAACAAGCGGCCCGTGTATCCGACAAGACGGCCTTCATGTACATGGGCGAATTGATCGAGTTCGGGGACACGGAAAAGATCTTCACGACACCCGACAAAAAGCAGACCGAAGACTACGTCACCGGACGCTTCGGCTGATTCGGGCATTCAGAGGAAGTCACCATGCCGACCGGCAGCGACCATATCCTGCGCAGTTACGACGAGGAACTCGCGCGCCTCAAGGGCGAACTGGCGCGAATGGGCCAGATTGCGGTAGCCCAGATCGAAGCATCGATGGACGTCCTGGAACGACGTGACAGCCGTGCGGCGGAACGCGTGATTCTCAACGACGAAGCGATCGACCAGATCGAGACGTCGGTCAGCCATGACGTGCTTCTGTTGCTGGCGCGCCGACAGCCCATGGCTCGCGATCTCCGCGAGGTCATGGCGGCATTGCGTATCGCGGCCGACATCGAGCGCATCGGCGACTACGCGGCCAACGTGGCCAAGCGCAGCATGGCGCTGAATCTCAGCGCGCCGATCGCACCAGCCGCCAATCTGCCGGCACTTGCGGAGACAGCCGTCGATCTTGTCCGCGACGTGCTGACCGCCTACCAGGATGGCAATGCTGACTTGGCCCGCGCCGTCTGGGAACGCGATGTCGAGCTGGACGCACTTTACACATCACTGTTTCGCGAATTGTTGACGTACATGATGGAAGACCCGCGCAACATCACACCGTCGACGCATGTACTGTTCATGGCCAAGAACATCGAGCGGATCGGCGACCATGCGACCAACATTGCCGAGAATGTCTGGTTTCTCGTCACCGGCACCCCCTTGCAGGAACCCCGCAAGAAGGGTGACCTCAGTTCGACCACGGTGATCGATCCGGAGCATCCGCGGCGCTGATTGCACCTGCGGAAAATGTCCTGTGCCCGCAGGATGCCAACGCCAATTGCCGCTCCGCCTGCGGCCGCGTAGAGTTCAGGCTTGGTCTTGGCGGGCCGCGCGGGCCCGGCCACGCTGCCTGAGGGGATGCCGCGATCGGTCCCCGAGCGATGACCCCACGACTTGATGGTGGAGGCTTCATGATCCTGAATAGCATTACTGACGCCATCGGCCGCACGCCCGTCGTGCGCGTCAATCGGCTGGCGCCGCCCGGCATCGAGATGTATGTCAAGGTCGAGGCGTTCAACCCCGGGGGATCCGTCAAGGACCGCCTTGCACTGGCGGTGATCCTCGACGCCGAGCGCACTGGCGCGCTCAAGCCTGGGCAGATGGTCGTCGAGGCCACCTCGGGCAACACGGGAGTCGCGCTGGCCATGGTCTGCGCTTCACGCGGCTACCCATTCGTCGCGTTCATGACCGAGACCTTCTCGATCGAGCGCCGGAAGTTGATGCGCGCCTATGGCGCCAAGGTCATCCTCACGCCGGCTGCGGAGCGTGGCACCGGAATGGTCCGCCGTGCACAGGAGTTCGCCGATCGTCATGGCGCATTCCTGACGCGCCAGTTCGACAATCCGGCCAACCCGGCGTGGCACCGCAACACGACTGCCGCGGAAATCCTTCAGGATTTCGCCGGCCGGCGCCTCGATTATTTCGTTTCCGGATGGGGCACCGGCGGCACGCTCAGCGGCGTTGGCCAGATGCTGCGATTGGCTCGTCCGGACGTTGAGACCATCGCCGCCGAACCAGCCAACGCCGCCCTGCTGGAGGGCGGGGAGTGGCATCCCCACAAGATCCAGGGCTGGACGCCGGATTTCGTGCCCGGAGTACTGGACCGATCCGTGGTGCAGCGTGTCGTCACGGTGGGCGAGGATGATGCGCGGGAACAAGCGCGCGCGCTGGCACGAGAGGAAGGCCTGCTGGTCGGGTTGTCCTGCGGCGGCACCTTCGCCGCGGCCCTGCAGGTCGCGCGGCAGGCGCAGCCCGGAAGCGTGCTGCTGGCCATGCTGCCGGACACGGGCGAACGCTACCTGTCGACCTGGCTTTTCGAAGGCGTCAACGAAGGCTCGGACGACAGCTGGTTGCAATCGCAGGAACCTGGCGCCAACCCCTAGCGGAACAGGTGCGCGCGGCGTTTTCGTCGCGCGCCCGAAGCCATTCCGTACACGCTGATCGTGAACCAGGCCAGCTCCAGCGCGAAGGCCGGCCAATTGAAGGTGCCGAGCACCAGCGAAACAATCACGGCCAGCGCGCCCAGCGCGTTGCAGAGCTGGTTGCCAAGTCCATCACCGCGCAAGCGACCGGACTGCACCAGGAAATAAGCGAGCACAATCAGCGCCGCCCCTGCAAAACCGACGTAATCAAACCATTGCAACGTCATGCTGGCCTCCCGCTGCGGCGCTGCCGCAGCGCCTCGAACAAGGCAATGCCGGCCGCGACTGATACATTCAGGCTTTCCATGGTACCCGCCATGGGAATGCACGCCCTATAGTCACATGCCTCACGGGTCAATCGACGCATGCCTTCGCCCTCGGCGCCCAGGACCAGTGCCGACGGAACGGTGAGGTCGATCTGCTCCAGCGCGCGCGCGCCATCGATGGCGCTATCCAATGCCACCAACCAGACCCCGGCGTCTTTGAGCGTCGCCAGTGTGCGCGACAGATTGGTGACCTGAAGAAGGGGCACGCGTTCAGCGCCGCCCGCAGCGGCACGCCGCGCAACAGGTGTCAGGCCAACAGCGCGGTCGCGCGGGACAATCACGGCCGTCGCCGCCGCCGCAGCCGCCGAGCGCACGCAGGCACCGAGGTTATGGGGGTCGGTAACGCCATCCAGCACCAGAAACAGTGCCTCGCGGCCGGCCGCATCCAGCAATTCCGGCAGTGTTTGCTCGGTATGCATCGCTGCGGCGACGCATTGCGCCGCGATACCCTGGTGGCGCGCACCCGACGCGACCCGATCCAGTGCCGATCGCGGCCGCAGCTCCACGGCGATGCCTTGGCGACGCGCGAGGGCGGTCAGCGCGGCCAGTCGGGGGTTCCGCGCATCACGCTCGATCCAGACTTCCCGCACACGCATCGCCCCTTCGCCCAGAACGGCCTCGACGGGATTGATGCCGACAATCCATTCCGCCTGCATCAAGTCCGCCCCTCGACCAGCTTCAGGTCGATCTTCCGATCCTCAAGGCTGGCGCGCAGCACCTGGACCTGCACCCGATCGCCCAGTCGCCAAGCTCGACGGGTGCGCTCGCCGCTCAATAGCCGGCGCTGGGCGTCGAAATGGTAGTAATCGGCGGGTAGCTGGGTGACATGCACCAAGCCGCTGATTCGTGTCTCGACCATTTCGACAAACAGGCCAAAGGACGTGACCCCGGTTACGACACCTGCGTACCGCGCCCCCACGTGACGCTCCATGAACGCACACCGATATCGTTCATCGACTTCCCGCTCGGCTTCATCGGCGACGCGCTCACGACGAGAGCAACGCTGCGCAAGGCCCGCCATCTGCTCCTGTGAATATCGGTAGTCCTCGCGCGGGTGGCCTGCAAGCGCATGACCAATCGCGCGATGCACCAGCAGGTCCGGATAGCGCCGGATCGGCGACGTGAAGTGGGTATAAGCCTCCAGCGCCAGCCCGAAGTGCCCGCCGTTCTGCGCCTGATAGACGGCGAGGGACTGGACGCGAAGCAACACGGACTGCAGCAGCAGTGCTTCCGGGCGGGCCCGTACGCGTGCCAGCAAGTGTGCGAAATCACTGGGCTTCACTGCATCCCACGCGGGCAAGCGAAGCTTGAACTCCCTCAGGAATTCGGCCAGTTCGGCGTACTTCTCCTGAGGTGGCTTGTCGTGAACCCGGTACGGCGCCGGCAAGTGACGACGGGACAGGAATCGGGCCGCCTGCACGTTGGCGGCAATCATGCATTCCTCGATCAGCCGGTGTGCATCATTTCGCTCGTACGCCCCAAGCGCCTGCACTTCACCCGCCGCGTCGAGGCGAAACTGCATTTCTAGCCCATCGAACTCGATGGCGCCCCGCTCCATTCGCGCGGCGGCAAGCCCACGGTAAAGCGCGTGCAGGTCGCTTACCGCAGGCCACAGGGCCCCAAGCGCCGCCCTCGCCGCGGGCTCGCCGCTCAGCGCCTGCCAAACCTGCGTATAGGTCAGCCGCGCGTGCGAGCGAATGACCGCGCGCATGAAGCGCGAACGCGTGACCTGCCCCGACTCGTCGATTCGCATCTCGCAAACCAATGCAAGGCGGTCGACCTCCGGATTCAGTGAACAAACACCGTTGGAAAGCACTTCCGGAAGCATCGGCACCACGAATCCAGGGAAGTAGACGGACGTCCCACGCGCCTCGGCTTCTCGATCCAAAGCGCTGCCCACGGGCACGTAATGGGAGACATCCGCGATGGCGACCCACAGCCGGAAGCCGCCGCCCGCCAGCGGTTTGGCATGGACCGCATCGTCGAAGTCGCGAGCATCCTCGCCATCGATCGTCACCAGCGGCAGTGCACGCAGGTCTTCCCGACCCGCGTGCATCGTCGAGTCCACATGCAATGGTTGCGCAGCGGCTTCATCACTCGCGGCTTCCGGCCACTGCTGCGGCAGATCGTGGGCGGCAATGGCCATGCGCACGATGAGCGAAGGTGTGAGCCGTTCGCCCAGAACCTCGATGATGCGGCCGATCGGCCCGCGCAACCCGTCGGGCGGATCGGTGATCTCCGCTACAACAATCTGGCCGTCCTGCGCGCCCAATTGCAGGCCGGGTGGAATCAGCAACGGCTGCGCGAGCCGCCGGTCATCCGGCACCACGGTCACGATGCCACGCGCGTGCACCGCGCGGCCTACCAACCGCGGACTGCGCCGTTCCAGGATTTCGATGATGGCCCCTTGTCGACGCCCGCGGCGATCGACCCCGACCACGCTCGCCAGGACGCGGTCTCCATGCAATACCTTGCGCATCTCCAGCGGCGCCAGATACAGGTCGTCGCCCCCGCCATCGGCGCGCAGGAAACCATACCCCTCGGCGTTGGCGATGACCTGGCCGGCAATCAGATCCAGCTTGCGCACCGGCGCATAGCCCCCGCGGCGATTGAGCAGTAGCTGGCCATCCCGCAACATCGCGGCCAACCGTTTGCCAAGCGCGGCACGCCGTTCCTCGTCGACAAGATCAAGCCCCGACGCGATGGCTTCCCCCGTCATCGGCGCCGCATGCCTGTCCAGCAGAAGGAGAATCGCTTCGCGGCTGGGAATCGGTCGCTCGTAACGCGCGGCTTCCCGGGCCGCCTGCGGGTCGCGTATGCCCGACGCCGTCCGCGATGCGGACGCACGCGGCTTGTTCTTGCCGCGGCGCTTGCCGCGATCAGAGTCTGTCATTCAAGCAGCCTCGCCGACACGGTGCCGAATTGCAAGCCGCACGCGTTGACAAAGCCAGGTTGCAGACCTAGATTACGCGGCTCGCACGCGAATGCCGGGCCTTCGAGAGTGTGCGAACCACCTGCCCAGGTGGCGGAATTGGTAGACGCACTAGTTTCAGGTACTAGCGGGTAAAACCGTGGAGGTTCGAGTCCTCTCCTGGGCACCATCATGCGACGCCAAGCCACGGAATGGCTTGGCGTTTTTGGTTTCTAGCTCCGCCACTGCGCGTAGGCGTCGGCGTTGTGGGTCGCTTCTCGGCAATGCCCCTTTGGCGCGCGGCGGGGCCACTGATGGGGCTCGGTATTGCCTAACGTGGTTCGCCCTCTAGGCAAGGACAATGCGCCGCAGAGGCCTCCCCGCAATGATGATCAGCGGCTGGGGGCGGCCCGGCGCCAGCAAGCCCCCCCCCTCGCCCCATGTCCTTGCGCGGGCTCGACCCATGCCATCGCCCTGATCGACTCTGGCCGCACGCCTCCGGCGTGCGGAGGGACGGTCGAGAGCTGACACCGTCCAGCCGCAGATCATCGCGTGGCACGGCCCGCCATGCCATCGGCGGATAGGCGCACCGAGGCCGATTCAGTCACTGGGCCACCATCGCGCCACCCTCCCACCCGCTCTCCGCGCGGCGAGCCAGCGGTGTGGCCGCCGCACACCGGGCCGTCTGGCGCTGCGCGATTGCCCTCGATTGCCGTGCGTTTGCCTGAAACCGACAGCCCATGACTGCTTGGTACACTCGCACCATGCATTTCGATGCGTTCCGGCCATGCTGACCGAACTGGGGATGGTGCTGCTCCTGGCGTTGGCCAATGGCTTTTTCGCTCTTTCCGAAATGGCCATCGTCACCGCAAGACGCTCGCGGCTGAAGCAGATGGCGCGCACGAGCACGCGGGCTGCGCTCGCGCTCAGGCTGGCGCAGTCGCCAGAGCACTTCCTTTCGACGGTCCAGGTAGGCATCACCTTGATTGCGATCGTCACGGGTGTCGTAACCGGCGCCAACATCGGCGATCACATCATGCTGTGGCTGAAGGGGCTCGGCTGGATGCCCCTGCTTCCATATGCGCGTCCCTTGGGCTACGTAGTCGGCATTTCCCTGATTACGTATCTCAACATCGTGATCGGCGAACTTGTACCCAAGCGACTGGCGCTCGTCGCACCCGAGAAAGTTGCCCTGCTGGTCGGCGCGCCCATGCTTGCATTGGCGCGCGCAGGGGCACCGATCGTGTTCTTGCTGAATACCTCCAGCAACGCACTCTTGCGGCTTTTGCGACTCGGCCGTGCAGCTCCGGAACGCATTACCGAGGATGAGATCCGGTTGCTGGTCGCAGAAAGTGCGGAGCAGGGCGTGCTTGACGAAGATGAACGCGCGATGGTCAGCCGCGTACTGCGCCTCGGCGACCGCAGTGTCGGTAGCGTCATGACCCCGCGCACACGTGTTGCGTGGCTCGATGCTGCCGGGGAATTGGACGACAATCTCGCGACACTGCGCACGACGCCTTACTCACGCTACCCCGTCTATCGGGGCAGTGAAAAGGACGTCCTGGGCGTCCTTGAGGTCAAGAGCCTCCTCGAGCCGCTAACGCGCGGGGAAACGCAAATCAATCTGTTTCGGACGCTGGCCAGGCCGCTGTACGTTCCAAGCAGCGCGCGCGCATTGGATCTCCTGGAACAGTTCCGGGACGCCCCGACGCCACTGGCCTTGGTGGTGGACGAATACGGCGATATCGAAGGCCTCGTCACCTTCAACAACCTGCTCGAGGCCGTCGTCGGACGGCCGGTACCCGGAGCGGGCGACACAGCCGACAAGGCCGATGTCGTGCGTCGCGCCGATGGCAGCTTCAGTCTGGACGGAGCGCTGTCCATCGAGGATCTTCGCGACCTGCTTGGCGAGGTCCAACTCCCTGAGGAACCCGACCTCGAGTACCACACTGTCGCCGGATTGATCATGGCGCGGCTGGGGCGAATTCCGGCTCTGGGCGAGATCGTGGAGTGGCAGGGCTTGCGCTTCGAGGTACTCGATCTTGATGGTGCGAGGATCGACCGCGTGTTGTTGAGCCTGCCACCCCAGGATCCCGGGGCATGAGTCCTGGCGCCCATGCTGCACGTACCAGCGCGCTGCTCCGGGCGGCGCTGGCTGAACAGACTGGATCGCACATCCGGCTAGGCGACCTGGTCACGCCGCTGCATGAACGCGCGTTCGGTTTCCTTCTGCTGATCCTCGCACTGCCCAACTTCGTGCCAGTGCCCATCGGCATTGGCGGGCCCATGGGTGTGCTCGTCGCCTTGGTCGGCGCCCAGATGCTAATTGGCCTGACACGTCCATGGCTGCCGGCGCGACTTGCCGACGTCCGCATCGCCCATGCCACCGCAGAGAGGGTGCTTGGATTCGGCCTGCCGTTGCTGACGCGATTGGAGAAACTGGCACGACCGCGGCTGGAGATCCTGACCTACCGACCGGCCAGCCTCATCACGGGGCTCCTTCTCCTGATCGTCGGAGGCTTGCTGGCGCTGCCTATCCCATTCACGAACTGGCCCATCGGCTTCCTGCTGCTCGTCTTCGCGATTGCCCTGATGGAACGCGATGGTGCACTGTTGCTGGCAGCATGGCTGGCCTCCCTTGCAGGCGTCGGCGCATTCGCCAGCCTGGGCGGCGCCGTCTGGCATTACATTCGACAAACCTTCTGACTGCTCAACTGAACAGTTGCAGCAGGGCCCAGGAAAGGCCAAGCACGATGTACCCGGCCAGCAACCAGAAATTTCGGTCCAGATAGGGCTCCCCGGATTCCTGCACCAAGGGGCCACAGTGCTCGGCAAACCAGCTCGGGATGATCAGCATCGCCATGCCGGCTGCCGGCATCAACAGCACCATGAAGATGCCGCGAACCAGCAGCAAGATCCCTGCGTCAGGCGGCATCCACAGCATGGGGAACCACGGCCTCAGGTGCAACAAGACCCACGGCCAGTAAAGCAGCGCGCCAACACCGAGGATCCTCGATCCCATCGTTCAATCCCGTTCGGCTGCACGGGCCAGCCGCGCCATGCGCTCGGCGTCGGAAAGGATGCCATGCAGGATGCGCAGTTCCCGGACGCTGGGTTCCGCACGCAGGAAAAGCCTGCGCAGGCGCCGCTCGATCGTGAAAGGTGCGCGCCCCTTGTGAAAGTCAACTGCCACGAGCGCCTGCCAGAGGTGATTGAAGAACGATTCCAGGTCGGCCAGCTTCGCCGGCAGATCCGCATCGTCGATGGCGGACCCTGCCGCAGAATCCGAGGGCGCCAATGTGCACATGCGCAACTCGTACGCCATGACTTGCACGGCCTGCGCAAGATTGAGGGAGCTGAAGTCCTCCACGCTGGGAATGCGTACCATAGCCTGGCACCGAGCCAGTTCGTCATTATCAAGGCCCGTACGCTCGTTGCCGAAAAGCAGCGCGACTTGACCTCCCGACGCGGCATGCGCGCTGGCACGGGCCGCTGCCGCGCGTGGATCGAGTTCCTCCATGACTACGCCCCGGCGACGCGCGCTCAGACCCAGCGCCAATGTGCATCCCGCGAGAGCGTCGTCGAGATCCGCATGAACGGTCGCCGCCTCGAGCACTCCATCGGCCCCGGCGGCGAGCGCCGTGGCATCCGCATCCGGGAAACGACGCGGTGCCACCAGCGACATTCGAGTCAGGCCCATCGTCCGCAGCGCACGCGCCGCGGCGCCAATGTTTCCCGGATGCTGCGGACGCACCAGGACGCACAGCACGTTTGCCTGCACGATGTTCATGACCGGATCACCGCGCGCACGCGCCGTCGCTGGCATAATGCCCGGGCTGAACCCGCTGCGACCCCGTTCTTTACAGTTGCCAATCTGCCCATGCCCAGACCCGCCATTACGGTTGCGGTACGCGCCGCTCGCGCCGCCGGCAACGTCATCCTGCGCTACCAGAATCGCGTCGAGGGCCTTGCCATCGTCGAGAAGCAGCGCATGGATTTCGCCAGCGAAGTTGATCGACTCGCCGAAGCTGAAATCATACGCGAGGTCCGCCGTTCCTATCCCGACCATGGCATCCTCGCCGAGGAGTCCGGGCAGATCGGCAAAGGTCGCTCCACGTGGGTCATTGATCCGCTGGATGGTACCCACAACTACCTGCGCGGCATCCCGCACTGCTGCGTGTCCATTGCGCTCGTCGAACGAGGCGAGCCGACCCATGGTGTCGTATTCGATCCCTTCCGCAACGAATTGTTCACCGCGAGCAAGGGCGACGGCGCCTTTCTCAACGATCGCCGCATTCGCGTCAGCAAACGCGAGGGACTCGAAGGCGCGATGATTGCCACTGGCTTTCCCTTTCGCCAACGCCCCCATCTCGATGTCCAATTGGGCATGGTACGTGCGCTGCTGGCCGAGGCCGAGGACTTGCGTCGCAGCGGCTCAGCGGCATTGGATCTCGCCTACGTGGCAAGCGCACGTTTTGACGGCTACTTCGAAATCGGTCTCAAGCCGTGGGATCTGGCGGCCGGTTGCCTTCTGGTTCGGGAGGCCGGCGGCCGCTACAGCGACTTCGCGGGCCGCGAGGGACTTCCCGCGAGCGGCAATATCGTGGCGGGCAACCTCGGCGTGACGAAAGGCATGCTGGCCACCATTGGACCGCTTGCGCCACCCTCGCTGCTGCAAGCCTGAAACGCTCCCGTCGCGCGCCGATCCCCTTCTCGCCCGCACGGTCCCCACGCAGCAGGCGCGGCACATGCCCTACATGTCGTGTTTTGCCAGCGTATATCCACGCTGCTTGTAGGTCCGCCAACGGGCGCGCGAGCCAGCCCGCGCGTCGGCCTCGGCGGGGACCACTTCAAGCAGGCGCACGCAATTGCGTTGGCATGCTTCCTCGCGAAGATTCACCACCACCTCGCGATCAGGCGTCTCAATGCCCGGGGGGGTGATCAGCACCGCCGTGTCGCCGTCGTCGATGTCGCCGGCAATCTGGTGGGGAATGAATGCGTCGTCATCGAAGCTCCACAGAAGCTCGTCGAGAGCCTCGGCCTCGGCAACGTCCCTCGCGAGCACCAAGACCCGCAGGCCCCGCGCGTGGGCACGCCTGACCAGCTCGCAAACGAGGAGCAATGGCTGCGCATGAAAGCGCGGCTTGTCGATGAGATAGAAGTCCGCCTGGGGCATGACCGAAGGTTAACCGCGCACGGCGTCCGGGTCACCATGCGGCACCCCACGCGGAAGCTTCACCGCACGGATTCACCCTGGGCGTCGGGCAGCAGGATGCGCACGCACAGGCCACCGCCTTCGCGATTCGCCAGACTGATGCGCCCGCCGTGCGCCTCGACGATCTCCCGCGTCAAGGCGAGCCCCAGCCCGCTGCCACTGCGCTTGGTCGAATAGAAAGGCATCAATGCCTGCGCCAGAACCGCCTCGCTCATCCCGCTTCCGCGGTCTCGAACTTCGATTCGCCACAGCGAGTCCATCAACTGGACCTCGAGCTCCACTGCAACTGCCGGGCCGCCTGCCTCATGGGCGTTCTTGACCAGGTTCAGCAGCGCCTGTTCCATCTGCGCTGGATCGATGGAAACGGACGCATCCGGCACCGGGTACGGCAACCGGAACGATGCATGCGCCGCCAATGCGTCGATCAAGGCTGGCCATCGCACGACCTCGCGACGCGGGGCGGGCAGTTTCGCGATTTGCGCATAATCCGCAATGAAGCGGTGCAAATGCTGTGCCCGCTCGCCGATGCGGGCAAATACGTCCGGCAGTGGCGCGAGCTGGCCGCGGCGCGCCAATTCAGCCCCGGAGTGCGCCAACGACGTGATTGGAGCCAGTGAATTGTTGAGCTCGTGGCTGATGACGCGGATCACCTTCTTCCACACGGCCACTTCGGCGCGCGCGAGCTCGCGCGTCATCCGCCGCAGCAGATAGAGACGGTGCGGGACGCCCTGAAGCCTGAAACCGCGTTGCGCCAGGTGATATCGCTCCTCCATGCCGTCGATCTCGAGCATGAAAAGACCGTCGTCCCCGGCCGCCAAGGCGTTCCGCAGCGGCGCAGGAAGTCCATCGATCAACGCGGTGAAAGACTCGCCCGCCAGACTGCGACCACCACCGAGCAAACGACGGGCAGCCAGATTGCACAGTGCGATACGGCCATGGCCATCCACGAGCCATAGCGCCACGGGCGTGTGCTGCAATACCGTGTCCAGGAGCAGCTCGCGCTGCGCCAGATGCTGATTGCGGGTGCGCAACGCCATGCCCAGCGCATTGTGCGCCTCGATCAGGGCCCCCATTTCATCGCGCCTGCGCAAGGCGATGCCGAAGCTGAAGTCCCCGTCCCGGTAGCTGGCGATGGCACTATCCAGCGCACGCAGAAGGCGCCGAAATGGCTGCATGACCGCACTCGCAATCCAGAGAAGCAGGGGCAGAAGGAGCGCCACCGCCCCCGCCAGGGCCCAAGACGGTGCAAGCAGTGATTCGAGCATGACAACAACCACCGCACCGGCCAGCGCGGAAAGCCACAACAGCAGCGCAAGTTTGCCCGCGAGCGAGAACACGCGCATCAACCGGGAGTCATCCGGTAGTGCTGGAGGCGCCTGTACAGCGCCTGCCGCGAAAGACCAAGCCGCTGCGCAGCACGCGCGATGACGCCGTCGCTCAGGCGAAGCGCCTCCTCGATCGCCGCACGGCCTGGCTCTTCCAGATCGCGCACGCCTTGGGATGGTTCTGCCGGAGAAGGCAGCGCGAGATCCGTAGCGCGCACGACACCGTCGCGACACAGAAGACGCGCCCGCTCGAGGACATTGCGCAACTCGCGCACGTTCCCTGGCCAGCGATGTGCCAGCAGCGCGTCGCGAGCATCATCGTCAAGCGCGCAAGCGCCTCCGAGGAAGTACTCGGCCAGCGGCAGTACATCGTCGCGACGGGCTGACAGAGGCGGCAAGGGAATCTCGATGACGTTCAGTCGGTAGTACAGGTCCTCGCGAAACTGCCCCGCCCGCACCATCGCGCGCAGGTCTGCATTGGTCGCGCTGATGATGCGTACGCGCGCGCAGCGCGTACGGCCGGACCCCAGGCGCTCGTATTGCCCGGACTCGAGCACCCGCAGCAGCTTGGCCTGGCCGGAAGACGGAAGGTTGCCAATTTCGTCGAGAAACAGCGTGCCCCCGTCTGCCTGCTCAAAACGGCCCTCACGGCTACGGGTGATTCCCGTATATGCGCCTGCCTCTGCGCCAAACAACTCGGCTTCGATCAGGTTTTCCGGCAGCGCTCCGCAATTGACCGCCACCATGGGACCGCCGCTCACGGAGGAATTGGCGTGCACGATGTCGGCAATTCGCTCCTTCCCGGAGCCGTTGGGGCCGGTCAACAGGATCGGCACGGGACTGGGCGCGACCTGGCAAACCAGTTCCAGCAGTTGCAGCATGGCATCGGATGCGAACACCAGCCCGCGGAGATCGCAGTTGGCCTCAAGCCTCTCGCGGCGATCCCGGCGCATGCGTCGATGTTCTTCGAGTACGCGGTTGGCATCGGCAAGTTCCAGCAGGTTCTCAACGGTAGCCAACAGCCGCGCGTCGTCCCATGGCTTGGAGAGGTAATCGGCGGCACCGGCCTTGATCAGCCTGACCGCCGCATCGAGATGGGTCCAGCCCGTCAGCAGGATCACCGGCAAGTCGGGACGCCCGGCACGCAACGCGTGGAATAGCGCCTCACCCTCGGAACCGGACGTGGTGTCCGAGCTGAAATTCATGTCGGCGATTACGAGATCCACCGCTTCCTCACGGAGCCGATTGAGCCCTTCCTCGGGCGTTGACGCGCCCAGGGTGCGGATTTCGTGCAGGGCGAACAGCGTGGTCAGCGCGTCGATCACGCCGGCATTGTCGTCAATGACGAGAACGGTACGCATCACGCAACGCTAGGGATGGGCGCGCACGGTGGACAACAGGGCGAAGGCACCACCCCATGCGATCTGAGCACCGATGCAAAGCAGGATGAACGAAATCAGTTGCTGCACGCCGTTGAACGCGCTTCGCGGGAGCATGCGCCCCAACTTCGGCGCATACCGATAGCAAACGTATACCAGCGCGGCCAGCAACGAGGCGCCAAGCAGGATGCCGACGTGCGCCAGCAGCGTGGCCTGGAGGCTGCGCCGCGTGGCCTGTGCCGAAAGCGTCAGCACCACAACGATGGTTCCGGGCCCCACGGTCAGGGGAAAGGTGAACGGGTAGAAAGCACGCTCGAGTACCGCTTCCTCGTCGCTAGCGCCCGGCGTGGGCGCGGCCTCCTTGCCGCCGGAACTCAGCATTTTCCACCCCATAGCCGCGAGGGTCAGTCCACCCCCAACCTGCACAACCGGGAGTGAAATCCCGAAGAATCGAAGGATGCCCTGGCCAAGCAGTTCAGTGACCAAAATGAAGACCAGCATCATCACTGTCACGCGCAGCGCAAGGCGCCTGAATACCGGCTCCGGCGCCTCGCCCACCATGCCCAGGATGATCAGGGCGGTGCCGACAGGATTGATGACCGGCAGCAACGCCGCGAATGCGAGCGGCAGCGTATCCAGTTCGCGCAGAACGTGCTCCATTAGCCAGCCGCAGCTCGCGCTAGGTCCGCGAAGACCTGGACAAGCAGCGCCACCTGCATGACCATCCCGAGTGCGAACGCGGGTCCGCGCTTGCCCGCGTCGCGGAGATACGCCGCGACGTACCAAACCCGGGCGACCAGCCAGACCGCTCCGAACGCCGCGGCAAGACGGCCACCCCCCAACCACACCGAGAGTGCGAAGGCGGGCAGAAACATGAGCGCGGCCTCCTGCGTATTGGCCTGCACCCGGAAGGCACGATCGAACGCCGGATGGCCGGTGGTTGCCGGAGCGCGGATGCCGTACTTCCCGCGCGCGCGCGCAACGACGATGGCCGTCACCAGCAGAAGGACGACGGTGAGTGCAACGATCAAAGCGGCCAGCAGCATGGTGCTCGTTCCCCGTTGGTTGGCGATCAGCATAACCGGCCCGCGCTCGCGTGCACGCTGTCCGGCCGGAGAACCTCCAATTGGAACCGCAACGCGGCGGTGCGGTCTGAACCCTTATCCACGGACTCCGGCGACCCCGGCCATCAGGAGGACACACATGTTCGGCATGACGACCGCGGCATTGCTATGGGGTACGCTTTTCGGCGCGATTGGGACGGGCTACTTCGTCTACGGCAAACGACAGGGCGAAGCACTGTGGCTGATCAGCGGCCTGCTTCTCGGTGGCGCCATGTTCTTCGTCTACAGTTCGGGGTGGGTCATCGTCGTGGGCTTGGCGCTGACGCTGTTGCCCTGGGTTTGGCGGCGATTCACTTGATGCATCGGCATGCACCTCTCAGCATGGTTCCGCAACCGGAATTTGGCCAGCCTGATGACCGGAAAGGCCCGGCTCCGGGCCCACTGCGCTGATCCCTTCCACCGGCCTGTCGTAGACGTCTGCTCAGCGCGCGCGCGTGGGCTGGTTCTTCGCGAGACGCCCGGCATTGCGCAGGGCCTCCCGCAAGAGGAATTCCACCTGCGCATTCAGGCTGCGCAGGTCGTCGTCAGCCCAACGCTGCACGGCCGCCAGCACCTCGGCGTTGATCCGCAGGGGAAAGGACTTCCGGGCATCGTTCATCAGGACGACCGCTGACCAAGTCGTGCCCGGCGCGGTCGGATGAGGCGACCTTGACGATGCTGCGGATTCATGGACTCGCCTCAGCCACCGTAAAGCGTGCCGGCATTGATAACGGGCTGGGTTGCACGATCGCCACACAAAACGACCAGCAGATTCGCCACCATTGACGCGCGCCGTTCGGGATCGAGCTCCACCACACCATCCTGCTCAAGCCTTTGCAAGGCCATTTGCGCCATGCCCACTGCGCCATCGACGATGCGTTCGCGCGCAGCGACGATCGCGTTAGCCTGCTGCCGCTGCAGCATCACCTGCGCAATTTCGGGCGCGTAGGCAAGGTGACTGATCCGTGCCTCGATGATCTGCAGGCCGGCTTTGTCCAGCCGCGCCTGGATCTGCTCCCGCAGGTGCTGGTTCACCTCGTCGCCATGGCTTCGCAATGACGGTCGCTGGTCCTGCGAATCGTAGGCATAGTTCTGCGCCATCTGCCGCAACGCGGATTCACTCTGGATCTTCAGAAAGCTCTCGTAATCCTGGACTTCGAACACCGCCTCATAGGAATCGAAAACCTGCCAAACAACGACGGCAGCAATTTCGATCGGATTGCCGTCCGCGTCATTGACCTTGAGCTTGTCCGAGTCGAAGTTGCGGACTCGGAGACTCAGGCTGCGCTTGCTATAAAACGGATTCGTCCAGCGCAGCCCGGTTTCGCGCACGCTCCCAGCGTAGCGACCGAAGAGCTGAAGGACACGCACCTCGTTGGGTTGTACTTGGAAGAAGCCACCCAGCAGGGACAACCACAGCACGTCCGCCAATACCGGCGCGGGCATGCCGGAAGTCGTCCCTGCTCGCAGCGCTGCGACGTTCCATGCGGCCAGCGCAAATCCTGCTGCAACCAGCGCAAGCAACGTGGCAATCCCCGGCAGCGAGAAGCCCTTGTGTTCGTTCATGGCGTCACCTCGCTAAGATATCGAAGTAATACCATACTGATATCATTTTGGCAATGGGTCAGAATGACCGAGACGCGGTCACGGGTGGCGCAGGGCATCAAGGCCAAACAGACGACTGCATCGAAGCGGTAGTGCCCCGTCGTGCACAGGACCCCGGCGGAAGCCCAAGGGCCTCCCAACGCTCAACCGAGTTCGATGTGGATGGCGCCTGCCGATGCGCGGGCCTTGGCCCGCGCAGAGTCGGTGTCTTCGGACCGTGCCAGAGTCACGGCCATCCGGCGACGGCCTTGGACCGCAGGCTTGCCGAAGATCCGGATGGCAGTGTCCGGCTCGCGGAGCGCATCGGCAACGCCCTCATAGCGAGGCGCAACGCCGTTGCCTTCCGCCAGCACCGCGCAGGACGCGCTAGGCCCCAACTGTCGAATGGCGGGTACCGGTAGTCCCAGTATGGCGCGCGCGTGTAAAGCGAACTGGGAGAGATCCTGGGATACCAGTGTCACGAGTCCCGTATCGTGGGGGCGCGGACTGACTTCGGAAAAGATCACGTCGTTGCCGCGAACGAAAAACTCGACTCCAAATACGCCGAAACCACCCAGGGCACTGGTGATGGATTCCGCCTGGCGTTGCGCCTCAGACAATGCCGTGCCGGTCATCCCCTGCGGCTGCCAGGATTCCCGATAGTCCCCGTCTTCCTGGCGGTGGCCGATTGGAGCGCAGAAGGACGTGCCACCCGCATGGCGGACGGTAAGCAGGGTGATCTCGAAATCGAAATCGATGAACCCCTCGACGATGACACGGCCTTTGCCCGCGCGACCGCCTTCCTGCGCGTAAGACCATGCCGGCTCGAGATCCGAAACCATGCACAACACGCTCTGACCCTTCCCAGATGAGCTCATCACGGGCTTGACCACGCATGGAAACCCAACGGCGGCCACTGCGGCGGCAAATTCATCCCATGTGTCGCAAAAGCGATAGGCCGATGTCGGCAAGCCCAGCTGCTCGGCGGCCAGGCGACGAATGCCTTCGCGATCCATCGTCAATCGCGCTGCTCGCGCTGTCGGTACCACCGTATAGCCTTCCGATTCAAGCTGGACCAGCGTGGGCGTATGGATTGCCTCGATCTCGGGCACGATCAATGCGGGGCGCTCGCGCTCGATCACCCCCCTCAGGGCTACACCGTCCAGCATGTCAATGACATGGCTGCGATGTGCAACCTGCATGGCAGGCGCATGCGCATATCGGTCAACTGCAACGACCTCGCAAGCCAGCCGCTGAAGCTCGATCGCAACCTCCTTGCCCAATTCGCCGGCACCTAGCAGGAGGACACGCAACGCGGTTTTAGTTTGGGGCGTTCCGAAACGGATCATGTGGGTTCCCGGGACTCACGGGCACCCATTCTAGGCGCGCCCGGGAATCAGGATCGCAACTGGAACTCGTTAGCCGCCCGTCTTCACGAGCAGATGCTTTGCAAGGTGACCGTGCAGCCAGCCAATGCCGCGCGCTGCATGGAGGACCAGGAACAGCACCAGTACGCCGCCAATCGCGGCCAAAGGCAGTGTCCAGATCGGCCAAAAGTATCGGACGTCGTTGATGGTCGTGGGGGCGTAGCCAAACAGTTGCGCGATCGGTGCGGCCACGAGCGCGATGCTTAGCGAAATGCCGGCAACCGCCACGGTGAAATAGAGGATGCCCAATGGCAGCATGAGGAGCATGTAGAAGAGCGTGCCCCAGGTGCGCGGATCGACGAACATCGCGCCAATGCGCTTGAGCAACGGCAGGTCATGTGCTGCCGACGCAGGGCGGCGCGGCATGCGCACGCCCAACATCACCTCCACCAGGCGTCCCTCGACCAAGGCCAGCAGACGGACGCTTGCAAAGAAAAGGATGGTGAACGGGATCCCGACGATGAGCACCGAAAGGCCCGCCGACAACGAAAGGCCTGTGACGACCCACGTGAAATAGAAGATCCCCGTGGCCAGCGCCAGCAACATGTAGAAAAGGGCCGCATAGCTTCGTCCGTCGGCAATCACGCCGAAGAATCGCGCCAATGGGCCGCGTCCGGGGCGTGGCTGCGGCGCGCGCAGGGCTCGCTGCACCTTGATTTCCGTATCCCGGTAGATCTCCGCCACCTCCGCTGGTGCGCCGTAGCTGCCGGCAACGCGATCCAGCATGGCTGCCTCGGTCTCCTCAGGATGTTCGGCCAATTCGCTGCGCAGATGTTCCTCGGCGTCATAGATCGCGTCCTGGATCATGGCCGGGTCGGCGCCTCTGAGCTCCGCGCGCAATTGCTGCAGATATTCGGCAATGGTTTGAGGCCTGTTCATGCATGGTTCTCCCCGAGAATGTCGTCGACGATGCGGCGCGTATCTCGCCAGCGCGCGCTGCACTGCTCCAGGGCAGCGCGCCCGAGCGAAGTAATTTGGTAGTAGCGGCGTGGCGGCCCGCTGAGCGAGGGCTGCACTTCGCTTCGCAGCAAGGCCGAGCTCTCCAGTCCCCGAAGGACTGGGTATAGGGCGCTCTGTTTGCCAGCAAGGACGCCGCCGGCATCCTTCTCCAGACGCTTGGCGATCTGGTAGCCGTAAAGTGGCTCGCCGGCGGCAAGCACGCCCAGCAACGTCAACGCGGTGATGCCCGAAGCCAATTCCTTGTCGAACTTTCGCACGAAAGCTTCCACGCCATTGGCATCGGCCGTGCCGGGAGCCCCTTCGTGCGGATGTCGTTCGGCAGCCATGATCACGGCACCTGCTCGCTAGATCGAACTCAATACTACTGTTACTCTCGATCTAGCGAACATGCCATAAGTCACGCACGAGCAATGCCATATTGATCCGGAGCGGAATCTTTCTGGCATCCACCTGTCACAGACCCGTTGCAGAATTGCCCCGTAATCAGAGGACCGCTCATGAAATTCCGCGCCGCCATCGCCATCACGGCTTTCCTGCTCCTGGCCACGACGGGGATCGCGCTGCCGCGACGCGCGCGAGCGGAGCCTGCCGTCGCGCCCGTGCGCCATGTATTCGTCGTCGTTCTCGAAAACGAGCCGTTCGGCATCACCTTCGGGCCCAAGTCGCTAGCACCCTACTTGGCGCACACGCTGCCCGCGCAAGGGGCGCTCCTCAAGCAGTACTACGCCATCGGGCACAACAGCCTCGACAACTACATCGCCTTGATCAGCGGCCAGGCGCCTAATCCCGACACCCAACATGACTGTCACCGTTACGTG
Source organism: Pseudomonadota bacterium (assembly GCA_021795435.1). GTDB lineage: Bacteria > Pseudomonadota > Gammaproteobacteria > Xanthomonadales > Rhodanobacteraceae > Metallibacterium. The sequence goes on along the minus strand of JAJYPJ010000003.1, from coordinate 20,992 downwards.
CCTCTCAAGCCTGGCAATCGCGGTCCGCATGGCCAGGCACTGGGAACGGGTTGCGTGTACCCGAAATGGGTCAAGACCCTGCCGGACCAACTGGAGGCGGCGCATCTAACCTGGCGTGGCTACTTCCAAGACATGGGCAAGGATCCCTCGCGCGAGGCCATGACGTGTGCCCACGTACCGCTCGGTGCAAAGGATTGGACCGAACTGGCCACTGGCAGCGACGAATACGCAGCAAAACACGATCCGTTCGTTTACTTCGCATCGATTGTCGACAATCGCCCACGTTGCGACGCCCACGTCGTCAACCTCGACCGCATGCGAATGGACCTTCGCAGCATTGCCACCACGGCCAACTACAACTTCATCGTGCCCGATCTATGCGACGACGGCCACGACGCCCCCTGTGCCAACGGACAACCGGGTGGACTGGTCTCCGCGAACGCATGGCTCCGCAAATGGGTCCCGATCATCACCGGCTCGCCCGCTTTCAAGAAGGATGGCCTGCTGCTGATCACCTTCGACGAAGGAGCGAGCGGCAATGCCTGCTGTGGCGAGCGCGGACAGCCCGGCGGGCCGCGCCCGGGCCGTTTTGGCCCCGGCGGTGGCCGTATTGGCGCCGTTGCGCTGTCGCCTTTCATCGTGCCCGGAACGGTTTCCGAGCATCGTTACAATCACTACGCATTCCTTCGCACAGTCGAAGACTTCTTTGGGATGACGCACCTCGGCTATGCGTCTGGCAAGGCTGTCCACCCGTTTGGCCGTGACGTATTCACGGCCGTGCCGCGGTAGGAACCATCTCGACGACGATGCGTCAGCAAAACCATCATCCGCGCCACCGCAGGGAAATGCGCTGGCCATGGCTGGCGATGCTGGCGCTGGCTTTTTCCACCCCGGTGGCGGCACGGAGCATGGCGCAGATCCTTGCGGATGCACCGTCTTCGGCCTGGCGCACTCTGAAACCGGACGACCTGCTTGTCATGCAGTTGCCGCAGGGACGCGTCGTGATTGAATTGGCGCCACAATTCGCCCCCGATCACGTCGTTGCCATTAAACAACTTGCAGCCGCGCACTACTGGGATGGACTGGCGATCACCCGGGTCCAGGATGATTTCGTCGCCCAGTGGGGCGACCCTGCTGCCGGTACGGCGCGCCAACACCCGCTGCCAGCGAATCTGCCACGACTTCTGCCACCTGAATACACGCGGAGCACCCAGGACCTTGATTTCACGCGCCTGCGAGACGGCGACGTTTACGCTCCCGCGGTCGGATTTGTCCGCGGATTCCCCGTTGGCGAGGATCCTCGCACCGGCCGCGCCTGGCTGTTGCACTGTTATGGCATGGTCGGCGTCGGCCGGGACGACCCGCCGGATACAGGCGATGGCACCCAGCTATATGCCGTCATTGGACAGGCGCCGCGCCAACTCGACCGCAACCTCGCGGTCATCGGCCGTGTGGTCCAGGGGATGGACATCCTGTCGGCGCTTCCGCGCGGACATGGTGCGCTTGGCGTGTATCGAAGCGCCGCGCATCGCACCTCGATCGTCAGCCTGCGGCTGGCAAGCTCCCTGCCAGCTGCCAGCCAACCCCACCTCCAGATGCTTCGCACCGCATCGGCGACATTTGCCGACCTGCTGGCAAACCGCCGGCATCGCGCCAATCCATGGTTCGTCTATCGGCCCGGCCGGGTGTCGGTATGCAACGTACCCTTGCCGGTCCGTGTCATTCCGCTGAAGCCCTGAATGACCCTCGACCAAGCAAATCCCCGTGAATCATCCCGACGTTGCCCGGTCCATGTACGCTGCTGAGCCCGACAGCGCCCGGGAAATCGTGCACGCCTCTTCCAGCCCGCGGTCAACTCACCTTGACCCGTTTACCAAGGCCACCTGCCAACGCGACCAGGACCCCGGCTCGTGGCCGCGCGGATTCAGGCAACGGCGCAGCTGCCGGCGCGGGATGGCAGATGGACGTCCTGAAGGAATGCGTGGCCCGATTCCCCTTGCATTGGCGACCATCCTGCTGACGACCCTCGCGACGGCCGAAGCAGCATCCCTGCCGGTGCACTGCGCCGCTCCCGGCAGCCCCCGCTACGCCCTGACCTATGCTGCGCCCGGCGTAGCGCCGCATCCGGCGTTGAAGCACGACGACGCGAACGCCATCCTGGATCTCGCTGGAATTGGCCGGAGCGTGGGTCGCCTGGCCGGCGACGGTTCGCACTGGCTGACGCTGAAGTGGCTACGGGCCCGAGCCGAACATGGGGATCGAATTGCGCAGTACGACCTCGGGGTCCACCACGCACTGGGCCAAGGTTTCCGGCGAAGCGATGCGCGCGCGGCAAAGTGGTTCCGCGCCGCCGCGGCCCAGGGCGACCCCGCGGCAGCCAACGACTTGGGAGTGCTGGCCGCAGAAGGAAGCGGCGTCCCGCAGAGCTACAGCAACGCAAAGCGATGGTTCGAAGCCGCCGCGCGTCAAGATTTTCCCGAAGCGCAGTACAACCTGGGCGTTTTGTTTGCACGGGGCAAGGGCCTGCCCCGCTCATCGGTACTCGCCGCAGTCTGGTTCAAGCGGGCCGCAGAACAGGGGCTCGCGGCAGCCCAGCGGGCGCTCGCCAACCTGCTGGCCCAAGGCGCGCCCGGGATACAGCGCGATGCGCCCACCGCCTATTTCTGGCTTGTCCTCGTCAAGGCCGCCATGCCGCCGACTGATTCACGATTGGGTTGCCTGAACGTGCAAATGCGTAGTCTGGAATCGGAAATTGGCTTCACCGCCACGGAAGCCGCGCAACGCACCGCGCTGTCGTGGTGGCGGGCACACCGAGATCTCATGCAAGCCCAATGACGATGGACGTCCGACCGAGCCCTAATCTCGACCGTATCGCATTGGGTCCCTGGCGCGCGTTGGGTCTTTTGGTGCTGTACTTCGCGCTGCAAATTGCCGCCGCACTGGCGTTGCGGAGCCTTGGCATGCTGCCGAGCTTCCGCCAAGCGGCGTTCGCGCACCCCTCGGCCAGCGCCGCACTGGCTGAAGTCCTCGTACTGGCCGCCTTGCCGATCCTGCTGCTCGCCCGATACCGCTGGCCCGCGCGCTGGCCAATGGCCGTCCTTCCGGGATTTGGCGTGTGCTGGCCCGGCTGGCGTTGGCTCGGCGCCGGAGTGTTGCTGGCCCTGCTCATCCTGCCGATCGTGCTGGGCTTGAATGCAGCGCTGTTCCCGAAACAGGGAGTAACGCAGTCGGTTCTGGCGATCTTTGATCAAGCTCATTGGTGGATGCGGGTGCTGCTCACTTTGCTGATCGTGTTTCTCGCGCCGTTCGTCGAGGAACTGCTGTTCCGCGGCGTGCTGTTGGCCGGATTCAGCGAACGATTGCCGCTGCTCTGGGCAGTCGCGCTCAGCGTGTTCCTGTTCGCTATTGCCCACCTGCCCGATACAGGCGGCCACTGGCAGGTTCTGCCCGGGCTCGTGGCATTGGCGTTTGGTCTCGTCTGGCTTCGCCTTCGTTCCGGTTCGCTACTTCCCGGTTACGTAACGCACGCGCTCTACAATGCCGCCGTGCTCACGCTGGCCTTGGCGCCGCTCCTGCAGGGGCACGCGAAGGCCTAATAGGCACTACCGCCGAATGCGCGAAACGGACGTTAGCGACTGACGCCGCAACCGATCCGTTGCGCATGTGGCAAGACTTCGGAAGTGGTTGAATATGGCAGTTAGACAACCCTCGGGCATTGCCATGGCCAAGATCGATATCCCGAAAGCCCCCATGCGATCCGGAACCAGCTATCCCGCGCCTTTTGACGGTCCATGTCGTGAACGGCGGCGATGGCGGCTCGGTGATGCCGCCGGATTGACCCAGTTTGGCGTCAACCTGTTGCGGCTACCGCCGGACACCTGGTCCAGCCAGCGGCACTGGCACGAAGGCGAAGATGAATTTGTCTATGTGCTGCAAGGCGAAGTCGTGCTGGTCACGGATGCCGGGGAGGAAGTGCTGGTCGCTGGCGACTGCGCGGGATTTGTTGCGGGAGAGGCCAACGGCCATCATGTCCAGAACCGCAGCGACCATGAAGCCGTTCTGCTTGAGGTCGGGACGCGACTTCCTCTTGGCGATGCGGCGCACTATTCCGACATCGACCTCGATCTTCCGAGGGCTGGGCACGGCTTTACCCACCGGGACGGACGGCCCTACTGACTCCGTCGGAGCAACCGGTCCCGAAGTCCGCCCGCTCGACGGACCGGACGCGCCAGGGCGGCGTCGAGCGCTGCGTCGGTGCACCAAAGGTCTGCATCATGGCGTGCCCGTGAGAGAGCCGTGTAGACAAGTTCCCGGCTAAGGATGAGGCTGTCGGATGCAGGCGGTAGCAGCGCTGCAATGGACTCGTATTCGGAACCTTGCGCCTTGTGGATCGTGATTGCCCACGCCGCCTCGCTGGGCGGCAGCAGCTGCGGCGCAAACGCGCGGGGCGCACCCGCCCCATCTGTCGCATCCTCAAACCACACCATCGGCCCTGATCCGTTGTCCAAGACCACGCCGATGTCACCGTTGCTGAGTCCGCTTTCCCGATCATTCTTCGTGATCATCACGACGCGGCCCGGAAACCATGTGACTGGTCGGACCGCATGCTGGTGACGCAGCCAATCCTCGATGGCCTCATTCAATGCAATTTGGCCAAAGGCCCCGTGGCGAAGTGCACACAGGATCTGCACCCGCCTGAGCAGCGCCATCGCGTCCCGGGGCTGCAGGCCAGGCTTCAAGAGGCCCCTGTAAACCTCCTCGTGCCGCTGCAACCACGCATGCAGTACACCACGCAATGTCCTCGCATCCGGAACCGTCTTCAGCCGAAGCGGTCCAGCTCGATCTTCTGCGGCGCCACGGATGGACTGGACGTCCCCACGGCGCACCGCGTCGAGCAAGCGGGTAAATGCCGCCTGGGCACGATGGGATTGCACGAGGCGGCTGACGCACGATGCCAGCGGCGTGCCAGGTGCCGCGGCGATGATGTCCGCCAGAACGCTGCCGGCCTCGACCGAAGCCAATTGGTCAGGGTCACCGAGCAGAATGAGGAGTGAATCGGGACGCAAGGATTGCAGGAGCGTTCGCATGAGCCCGAGGTCGACCATGGATGCCTCGTCAACGGCCACGACGTCGGCAGCAATCGGTAGCGCGTCACCCGCGAGGCGATAGCCCAGCAGCCGATGCAGCGTGGTGGCCTCGAGCGCTGCCGCCGCCTTCAACGCCGGTTGCCAACTGGAATCAAGCGTCGTGCGCAAGCGGCCCAGTCGCTCCCGTAGCGCCTGAGCCATGCGAGCCGCAGCTTTGCCCGTGGGAGCTGCCAAGGCGATTCGGGTCGCGTCAGACGATCCGGATAGCATCCGCAGGCGTAACGTGGCCAGGAGCAGTGCCAGCAGCGACGTGGTCTTGCCGGTACCCGGCCCACCGGTCAGCACGAAGAGCGAGCGGCCGATGCCGCCGGCAATCGCCACCCGCTGCTCGCTGCTTGCATCATCGGGGAGCAATTCCGCCAGGATCGATGCACTTCCACCAACTGGAAACGCCTGCGACGTCGCTCGCGCCAGGAGCGCATCCGCCACCGCTTCCTCTGCAGCCGCATTGCGGCGCACATAGAAACGCCCAGCCTCATCGAGTACGAAGGGGGCAACAGTCACAGTCGCCGAGACCCAGGACGAGTCGCGAAGCCGATCCAACTGCGCCTGGTCAAAGCCCTCGTCCGGCAACCATGCGCACGCGTGTCCGGCACGTTCGGCGCGAGCGGCTACCGCAGCCGCCTGCGCCAGCAGGACATCGCCTGTTTTGCGACGTACCCAGTCGAAAAGCGCTGCTTCCGGCGCAAAGCTGCCGATTCCGGCGCGGGGATCGTTCATTGGCCAGCCCCGTCGCACAGACGGTCAAGTTCATGGACCAGATTCGCGTCGAAATGCCCGCGCCAAAGACCAGCATCCGGCGCAAGGCCGACGGCACGAACGAAAAGGTAAAGCGCATCGCCCATGTGATGCCTGTAGTCGTAACCAGGAACACGTTGACGCAGTAGGCGATGCACCGCCAGTACGTACAGGAGCGCCTGCAGGTGATAGTGATGGGCGCGCATCGCCCGGTCCAACGAGCCTCCGAGATAATCGTCGATGCTCATGCCAAGCCAGTTGGTCTTGTAATCGATGACGTAATATCGGCCGTTCCAGAATGCAACGCGGTCGATGAAACCTCCGAGCATTCCGCGCAATAGGTCGGAACCAATCTCCGGTAGCCACGATCCAACGCCATGTGATTCAAGCAGGCGGTGCAAGCGGGATGCCGGGATGGCATTCAGCGGCAAGAGGAACTCCATCTCAGCAACCTGCACCTCGGATGTCAGTGCATCAAGGCAAAGTCCTTGGCCAAGGTCCGCCGTACGTACCGAATCGAGGCGGGCAGCAAGTCGCTCGCTCAAAGGCAGCGCGGATGCCGAGTCCGGCATGACGCCTGTCCCAACAAGATGCCTCGCCAAGGTCGCTGGATCCCGGGAAAAGCGTGTCCCCTGGACCGCGTTCTCCAGCAGCGCGTGGACGGCATCGCCAAAGGCGGGTCCCCGTAACGCCGAGAGACCTTCCAGATCCCCGTGCACGCGGACATCCGGGCCAGCGGCCTCGACCAGTACGGAACTGATCGCATCCGACTCATCAGCCGCGGCTTTCGGCTCGCCAGTCGATCGGCGTACCAATGCGGTGAAGCTCCAGTGCTGCCACGGCTGAGCTGGCGGTGGGACCGGTCGTGCCGCGCGGGCACGCGCCACGGCAATCGGCTGCGTGAAACGCGCCATCCGGTTAGGAGCGGTCACGTCCAGCTCGACATGGGCAAGCGACTCGCGGCAGCGGTTCAAGCGCGAAACGCGATCATCTGCTTCACCTGCATCGTCAGGATCATCAAACTGAACCGCATGTGCCCAGCCAGAACCTTGCAGCAGTTCGCCCAGCGCGCTTCCAGCCACGCTCGATGTCCGCCCGCCCTCCAGCCAATAAACCCAGCATGCCTGCTCGGCGCGCGTCAGCGCGACGTAAAGCAGCCGCGCCCGCTCCTCTCGCGCCTCGCGCAGCGAGCGTTCTGCATGGTCAGCCCTGAATGCCGAACCAAGGTCGACACTCAACTGGTCGTTGTCATCATGAAACCGTAGCAGTTGCCGCTTCCTGCCGACGACTTCAGGCCGCCACGCCATCGGCAAGAAGACCATCGGCCATTGCAGTCCCTTGGCGCTGGCCAATGTGCGCAACTGCACGCGCGCGCGATCGCTGTCGATGCGCTGCAGGTGCTCCGCGACGTCACCATCAGGCGCAATCCGTTGGCGCCTAAGCCATGCCAGCTGTCCATGCATGGACGCACCCATGGCGGCCTGCTGCTGCAGGAGCTCTCCAAGGTGGCGCAAATCAGTAAGAACGCGCTCACCATCCTGTCGCGCGAGAATGCGAGGCGCCGCGCGCTCGGCAAGCGCCAGCACGGGCGCCATCGGCCCACGTTCCTGCCACAGGCGCGCAATCGCCTGGAACTCCTGCCAATGCGCCTCATGCGATGCAGGGCTTTCTTCGAGCGCGCGCAGCATTGCCGCATCCATGCCCCAAAGATCGGTCAACCACGCTGCATTCAGGAGTCCCGGTGCAGGCTCGAGCAAGGCATCCAGAAGCAACGTCAGTTCCGCTGCCGATTCCGTTGCGAATACCGACACTTTGCCTGAGCCCGCGGCCGGCACCCCGCGCTTCGCCAGCTTCTCTCGCAACGTGGCAATCTGTGCGTTGGTAGGCAACAGCACGGCGATATCCCCTGGCTCAACGGGGCGCGATCCGAGCGAGCACCGTCCTTCGCTCAGCAAATTCGTGATATCGGCGGCGCAGGCTTCAAGTGCACTCTCGTCCGCGTCGCCGAGCGTGGACAGCCCCGCCGATCCAGGCAGGCGAATCACAAGCGGCCGAGCGACCAACTGGTCATCGATGCGAAAAGCTTCAGCGTCAGCCTTTCCACCGGCACTGACAGGCTGGTAAGCAATGCCTTCGCCCATGTGGTCTGCAGGTGCCGTTGCGTACAGTCCGTTCACGGCATCCACATATGCCCGCGTCGAGCGCCAGTTAACAAGCAACGAGACGTGGGAGTCCACCTGACGTTCGGCTTGCCGATATGTGGCGATATCGCCCCCGCGGAAGCCATAGATCGCCTGTTTGGGATCCCCGACCAGCACCATCGTGCCTCGTCCCGCATAAATCGCATCGAAAATCGCATACTGATGTCGATCGGTGTCCTGGAATTCATCGATCAGGGCCACCGGATAGCGTTGGTGCAAGTGGCGGGCAAATTCCCCATCTGCCGTCACCCGCTCGCGGACCCGCGCGATCAATGAGCCGAAAGTGCTGCAGCCACGCTCCACCAGGCGGTGCGGCACGGCCGAACGACAGAATTCGATTGCAGCGGCCAGCACTTCGCCACGGACGATCTGCGGCCAGTCGCGCGCCAGCGCGGCCACATGAAGGCACTGCTGTATGACCGGCTCTTTCGACAACAACGGTTGATCCGGATGCTGCTGTTCGATCACCAATCCCAGGGTGATCTCCTGGAGCACCCGCAAGAGCTGGCTCCGTCCAGCGCCGGCCACCAGGCACGCATGCAGCTCGTTGAGCCGCCTTGCGAGCTTGGACTTCCGCGGTGCATACCGCATCCGGTCATTCGCCAGACGGGCGATGGCGTCCCTCTGCTCTGGCTGGTTCAGTTGCGCGAGGCCCGCATCAACTGCTTCGCGTCCACCCCCCAGACAGCGAGGCTCAGCCAGAGTGAAGTATTCGACCACCTCGCGGACCAAAGCCTCCGGGCCCGCCGGAAGTACAAGGTCACGCTCGTCCAAATCAACGTTCCCCTGCTGGTATCGCTGCCTCCAGAAGTCGCCGACACATTCCTCGATCAGCAAAGCCTCGTCGACATGATCGCCGGGCGCAAGGTCGACTCCGCTCTCGAAAGCGGACTCGGCGAGCACGCGCGCGCAAAATGCGTGCATGGTGAGGATCGGCGCCAGATCCAGATCCTGGCGCGCACGCCGCACGCGCAGCAGGGCAATATCAGCGGGCAACAGCAAGACATTCTTCAGATAGGCAGCGATACTGTCGGCGGGTGCCTCGGCACCGGCCTCGGCATCGCCCTCGGCCCAGGACGCGAGAATCTTCTCGACCTCTCCCAGGCGCATGCGAAGACGCTGCCGAAGCTCGGAGGCGGCCGCTTCCGTGAAGGTGCTGACAAGAATGCCTCGCACGTCGGCGCTGGCTTCATCCTGCGCCTCCAGAAGCAATCGCAGGTAAAGCAGCGTGATCGCGTGAGTCTTGCCAGTGCCAGCGCTGGCCTCCACCAGGACGCGGCGCGGCGCACTCAGCCGCTCCCGCATCCAGTCCAGCCCGGCCACTGTGCCCGTGCTCATGGAGTGGCTACCGCCGATGTGGCGAGCATCGCCCGGAGATCCAGCGCCAGGGCCTCAAAGCGATCCCAGGACTCCCGATCCGCTAACCAATCCAGGCCTCTCGTCAGGAGCGCCGCATAACCTGGGGAACGATCACGCTCGCCCGGATGGCGATCATCGCCCGACCATGCGGCCATTGCCTTCGCGCGTCGTTGTTCCGCATCCGCATTGGCCAAGGCCCAGGCGGTCGCGGGGAAGTACAGCGCCCGGCCCGCGACGACGGCATCCCGCAGCGCACAGAGGCGCCCCACACCTTGCCGCAACAATCGAGCGTCCCGCGTGACGGATGCAGCCTCGGGGTCAACCCGCGCCTGGTCGTCGCGAAGCTGAACGAGAAGGCATCCCCGGAATTGCTCGCCAAAACTCAGTGCGAGAGCCGCAGCGTCCAGCCACAAGGGCAATCGCACGCCGAAGTCGAGTGTCTTCCGCGTCTCGACGCGCAGCACCCAATACCCGCCTTCGGCATCACGCAAGGTCGGCACTGCACCGCTGACGAAATACCCGGACCCGTCACCGAATCGGCATTCAGCCTCAATTGCTGCCGCCTGCAGGCATGGATGGCCTTCGAGCAAACGCAAAGCCGCCTTCGCACTGCCCCGCATGGTGAGCCATGCATGCTGCGCGGCTTCCCCAGCGGGCAGCATTCCACTACGCGCCAACCACGTCGGCACACGTTCAGGTAGCGCTCGTTCGCCCTGCACGAGCGCCTGCTGAAGAATCTGCCGGGGTAGCCGCAAACGCGCATCGACGCGGGCCGCGAGTGGCTCGCCTTCATCACCTTCCTCGTCCAGCTCGGGCAAGCGCACGCCGAGCAGTTCCCGCGCCTGAACCTTGGCAGGATTGCGCAAGAAAAAGCGCAAGCCGGCAAGATCCACTGGCCCACCCGCAGCTGACGCTTCTGGTGCCGCCATTGTCATCGCGGGAAGGATTGGCATGGCGCCGGGAGGAGACTGGCCGGTGGCCACGGCCCCAGCGTACGCTGCCACATAGGATCGCAACGCAGGATCCGGACGCCAAGCCTCCGTCGGAGACGATTGTTCGAAGTAAACGGGAGCAAATGGCTGCAGTGCGTGTCGCACGAACCACGGCGCGGCTAACGAATCCGCCCGTCCAAACACGTCAGCCAGATACTTCAGAAGCTCAGCGAGCGGGGCTGCGGGATTGCGCATGGCACCATCGCTCGCGTCCTCGGAAACGTAACTGAGATGAAGCGCCTCGCGCGCGGCCATGAGTGCCTCCAGGAAAAGGTATCGATCCTCCTCCAAGGCACTTCGATCACCGGGTTGCGGATGCCGCGCAATGAGATCCAACGAACCTCGCGTCCCGGCCCTCGGATAGTAACCTTCGCCGAGGCCTAGGATTGCCACGACCCGATAGGGGACCGTTCTCTGCGGAACCATGCCGCAAAAGGTCACGCCTGCAGCAATGTAAGGCTGGCCGGCCGGAACTTCATCCAGCGCCGCGCGCTGATGCTCAGCGACCACTCCCCAAGGCAGTTCGCAACCTACCTTTGCAGCGACAGCTTCACTGCCCAAGCGCGCAGCGATCCTTTGGATCTGAATCAGCGCATCCCGGCTATCCTGGTCTTCCGGATCCGGATCGAAGCAAGTCTCGATTCGCCGAGAAAGCCAGGCACTCCACTCCTCACCGCTGCGCACCGAAACCGACGCGCTGCGCCAGTCGACCAGCCATCCGAGAAGCTGGGATAGGCCAGCCAGCAGGTCAAAATCGCTGCCAGCGACATCCCCCATGGGAACAATGGCGGGTTCGGCATCGATGGTCGGCTCCAACACTTGGCCGAGATCGGTCCGTCCCAGTAGCCAGCCGGCCATCAGGCGGTCAATGCCAAAGGCCAAAGTGTGCAGATCTTCCGCCGGTGCCCCGAAAGAGGGCTTCATCGACGCATCGAGCGCCCAGGCCACATGGGCTTCCTGCAACCAGCCAGCCACGCGCGCACGTCCGGATCCATCAAGGCCGAACCGCCTCGCCAATGACGGCGCATCAAGCAGGCCAAGAATCTCGGCCCTCGTACAGCGAGACTGCGCAAGCCCCAGCAATTGGCGCCATGCGGCGTAGACGGGGTGGGTCGCCGACAAGGCGACATCGGCAAGGTGGTAGGGTAGACCGGCGTCATGCCAACGCCCAGGCACTCCGAACACCGCAGGCAAAAGAGGCGCATAAGCCTGGATATCGGGCGCCATCACCACGACCTCGCGCGGTTCGAGATCCGGACGCGCATCACGCATCGCCAGTAGTGCATCCCGAAGCGCCTCCAGCTCGCGTAGTCGGCTGTGGCACGCGTGAATCCGCAGGCTGTCGTCGCGTCGCGGATCAGCGTCGGTCGACAGGGCAGCGAGGTCGGGTTGCATGCGGCGTATGCCCTCCTGAACCCGGGCCAGCAACGACATTCCCGTCACATCGGACTCTGCTTCGTCCGCTTCATCACGCCAATGCTGTGCTTCGTCGTCGACATTCAGGGAAGCGGCAAATTCCTGCCCAAGGCGCCCAAGGCTGGCGAGCAGCGGATGTCCGACCTCGAGGAAATGCGCATCGGCTGTCAGACCCGAACGAAGCAGCGATCGATGGCTACGGAGGTAGTCCCAGAGTTCGCGACATGGATCCGGGAAGTAAAGGTGAACCGGTCGCGAGCGTGCGACCAATTGCAGCCCGCGCAAAAGCGCCGGCGGCAGATGGCTTGCGCCAAATACATGCACGGGCGCCATGCCTGCCAGGTCCGCACCGCGTTCCAGAGCCGCCTGCAACTGCTGCGCGCGCTCGATTCGCGGCGCTTCACCACCCTCCCTCAACAGGCGCCTCCACAACTTCGCCTGCCATGCCGAATCGGGCGACACCTGACCGCGTGCCCACTCGCGCAACCAGTCTTCCCGATAGATCTGGTATTCGCCAAACAGCCTCGCGAGGTGTTCGGCCAAGTGCCACCGCCGGCGAGGTGGCGCCCCTTCAAGGTAACGCTTCAGTTCGGGCTCGCCCGTTGGATCCTCGAGCAGCGCATACAAGCGCCAACGCAGCACCGCGTGTTGCCATACCCCGCTGTCGGCGTGCCCGATGACCGCATCGGCCAATCGATTCCACCATTCGCCCGGCAACAACATTTCCAGATTGGCGGCAATCCCGGGGCTCCCGTCCGCATTGCGTCGCCTCGACAGCTCGGAAAGCAACCAGCGCTTTAGTCCGAGATGCGCGACGACCACCTGCTGCGGTACAAGCGCGGACCGCGGGACCTCATCGGCGAGTTCCTGTGCCAACAGCCGAGCCAGTGACTCGATCCGGCTGGCGCGATAGACGTGCAAACCCTGCATGCGAATCCCAGAATGGGGGGACTACGGCCTTGCCGGAGCGGCGACAGCATGCAGCAGTGCGCCGCCCATGGCACCGGAAACCAGCGCGCGAGAGTCTAAGCTGTGCGAGTCGCACGCGCTGCGACAGCCCATCGCTCAGGACTGTCACCGCACCACCGAGCGTCTTCCGCATGGGTCATGCCGACCGATTTTCCGCAGGCAGGTTCTCCCCGCGAGGTAACGACCGATGCGTCCTTCCGCAAACACGTTCTTCCGCTCTACCGCCGTCCACCACGTATTATTCTCACGCCAGTCCACGGCGACATGTCGTTAGGAACGACCTCAGGATCGCTCGATCGGTCGATCCGGTTGGCTTACCCACCCGCTCCACGAGGGCGGATACAGTCGCGAGCCCCCCAGCCCGGCGTGCTCCATGGCCAGCAGGTTATGGCAGGCCGAGACGCCGGATCCACAACTGTGGACCACTCGCGATGGATCAACGCCCGCCAGCAACGCTTGCCACTCGGCCCGCAACGTCGCAGCCAGCTTGAAGCGACCCTCCGTATCAAGATTGCCTGAGAATGGCCTGTTGATCGCGCCGGGGATGTGTCCTGCTTGAGGATCGATGGGTTCGACTTCGCCCCGATAGCGCTCGGGCGATCGCGCATCAACGATGAGCGCCGTGCGGTCACGCACTAACCGCTCCATGTCAACTGTGTCAACCATGGCCGCCGCATTGAAATGGTTGGCGTACGCCAGCGCGGACGGATCGGGCACGGGGTGTCGCGGCGATTCTCGTTGCTGGGGCAGGCCCGCATCGACCCAAGCGCTCCAGCCACCGTCAAGAACCGCCGCGGGCTGTCCGAGCAGCCGCAGCATCCACCACAATCGCGCCGCGCCAATGGCGCCAGCATGCGCATCGTAAGCGACGACGGGGAGTCCGGGACGCCAGCCCCAACGTGCCAGCGTGCCGACAAATGCGCGGGCGTCAGGCAGTGGATGTCGCCCCAAACCCCGCGATTTCTGCGAAAGATCGGACAGGTCCCTGTCAAGGTGCGCATACACTGCGCCGGGCACGTGGCCAGCGACATAGGCCCGCTCCCCGGCCTCGGGGTCGGCCAGGTCGAAGCGACAGTCGACAATCAGCGCTGCATTCGGCTCAAGTCCCGCAAGGGTCTGGGGATCGATCAGGGTTCGTGGGATATCCATGGAGTCTCCATGCGCAGCAGCAAATTGTGAAGGATGCCGGCTGTCGCACCCCAGATCAGACGTTCACCGAATCGGTACTCATGGATGAAGCGGACCTGACCCAGTGCCTCGACTTGCCGTATGCGGTGGTGGTCTGGATCGCGCAGCCATGCGAGCGGGACTTCGAAGACCTCGGCAACTTCCGCGGGATTTGGACGTGCACGGAATTCGCCAACGATGCGTGCCACGACCGGGGTCACGCTGTAACCACTGATGGTGTCGAAGCAGTCCAGATAGCCCAGCGCCTGCACCGCGCGCGCATCCAGCCCAATTTCCTCATGGCTCTCGCGAAGCGCAGTGGCCAAGGCATCGGCGTCAGCCGCGTCGCGCCGGCCACCGGGAAAGCTCACCTGCCCCGCATGCTGACGAAGGCCCTCCACGCGTCGGGTGAACAGCACGCTAAGTCCCGTCTCGCGCACGCACAATGGCACAAGGACTGATGCCGCAACCAGCGTGCCATCGCCGAGAACATCAGCAAGTTCGGCGCGGTTCCATCCTGGCGGCCGTGGCGGCGCATGCAGCGGATGCAGCGCCAGGAGAAGCTCCTGTTCAGTCGGATCCACGACGCACCCGACGCTGCGGCAGAACCTCGCGCATCACATGTTGACGCTCGGCCTCGCTCATGCGGGACCAACTGGCAATTTCGGCGAGACTGCGCCGGCAACCCATGCACAGGTTGTCGCGATCAAGCCGGCAAATGCCGCTGCAAGGGGTCGAGGCGTGCGCGACATCACCGTGGGACATTGCCCAAGTTTAGTGCGGGTCCGGCCCCAGCGGGCCAGACGCTGGCTTCACCCGGCATCTACCCGCTCGCGGGATCGCCGATCGTGCGGCCGCTCTCGTTCACGCGACGCACACATCGCATACTTCGTGCAAACGCAACAGTTGGCGCGCCAGCAGCGCGACATCGCGTGCGCTTTCCACCGTAATCGCAACCTGGGACTGCGCAGATTCGACCAACTCGGCATGAACGGCGCATATTCGGAATCCTCGGCGCTCGGCCGTGCCCAGCAGCCGTTGCAGCGCGCCGTCGGTGTCCCGAAGGGTGATGAGCAGTCTTTGTCTCATGCGGCCGAGTCCATCATTTCACCATTGGACTTACCCGGTGGAACCAACGGCCAGACGTTGGCACGCGGATCGATGCGCACGTGGCACAGGATCGGCCCCTTGGCAGCCAGTAATCGATCGATCGCCGCCGACACGTCGGCGCGACGCTCGATGGCAAATGCCTCGATGCCGAATGCTGCGGCAAGTGCCACGAAATCCGGGTTGTCGGATAGGTCAACCTCGCTATAGCGCTGCTCGAAAAACAGCTCCTGCCATTGCCTGACCATACCGAGACACCCGTTGTCCAGCAACACGATCTTCACGGGTATTCCGTACCGACGCGCCGTGGCGAGCTCCTGCAGATTCATCATGATCGAGCCATCGCCGCTGACGCAGATCACGTGCGCTTCCGGGCACGCGAGTTGGGCGCCAAGCGCGGCTGGCAATCCGTAGCCCATGGTGCCGAGTCCACCGCTCGTCAGGTGGCGGCTGCAGGCATTGATGCGCCAGTGCTGCGCAACCCACATCTGGTGCTGACCGACATCACAGGCAACGATTGATCCGGGTCCTGCGGCACGGGACAGATCGCGCAGAAGTGCTGGCGCATACACGTCGTCACCGGGGGCATCGTAGCGATTTGCGTATAGGCTCCGGAGTGACGCACAGTGCGCACGCCAGTCCTCAGTCGCCACAGGCGAATGCTGGGCCAGCAGCTGCAACATGTGCTCAAGCGGGCCGCCCAGCGCAACATCGGCGCCGCGCAGCTTCCCGATCTCGGCGGCATCGGCATCGATGTGCAGAACGCGAGCGCCTGGCGCAAAGGTCTCCAGCTTGCCGGTCGCCCGATCATCAAACCTCGCCCCGAGGACGATGAGCAGGTCGCAACTCTGGACGGCATGATTGGCAGCCGGGCTGCCATGCATGCCCAACATCCCCATGAATTCCGGTTGGTCAGGATCGAGCGCACCCAGCCCCTTCAGGGTGCACACCACCGGCACCGCAGTCGCCGCCACGAAGTCCCTCAACGCCGTCTCGGCGCGGGCGATGCCGACACCACCACCCACATAAAGCAGTGGCCGCGCACTTCTCGACATCAGTGAAATGGCGGCATCCAAGTTGACTGCACCAGCTGCATGCACGGCCGAGGCCTCGCGGGAACGCCATGGTGCAGCAGCGGCACGCGCAAGCTGGACGTCCTTCGGAAGGTCGATGAGGACCGGACCAGGCCTGCCACTGCAGGCAATGGCACACGCCTCATGGACGGTCGCGGCCACATCGGCCGCGCAACGCACGATGAAACTGTGTTTGACCACCGGCAGGCTCATGCCAAAAATGTCCACTTCCTGAAAAGCATCGGTGCCCATCAGAGCACTGGATACCTGCCCGGTGATGGCCAGCATCGGCACGGAGTCCATGAACGCGTTGGCAATGCCGGTCAGAAGGTTGGTTGCTCCCGGGCCCGAGGTGGCCATGCACACGCCTATGCGGCCACTGGCTCGCGCGTAGCCATCGGCAGCGAGCGCTGCGCCCTGCTCGTGGCGCACCAGGATATGGCGCAGGCGGCTATCGACCAGCGCGTCGTATACCGGCATGATGGCTCCGCCCGGATAACCGAAGATGGTATCCACACCCTCCGCCTCCAAGGCGGACACGAGCCACTGGGCGCCACTGCGCACGGCCGCACCCGGGGTACCGGCGTTGTCCATCTCAACCTCCTGCAGCACGCTTCTGCGCTGAGGCCGGTTCCCGCGAGACTTCCTCGCCAGCCCGCAGCCAGCTCATCTGGGCCCGGAGTCCAGCACCCACCTGTTCAATTGGATGGGCGAGGTCCTTCTGCTTGAGGGCCTTGTAGCTCGAATTGCCAGCCGCGTATTCAGCGACCCATTCGCGCGCGAACCGACCATCGCGAATCTCGGCCAGCACCTCGCGCATGCGCTGCCGCGTTTCGCCATTGACGATCCGAGGTCCACGCGTCAGGTCTCCGTATTGGGCGGTCTCCGAAATATATCGATGCATCTGCGCCAACCCGCCCTCGTAGAGCAGATCGACGATCAGCTTCAGTTCGTGCATACATTCGTAGTACGCAACCTCCGGCTGGTAACCGGCTTCGACGAGAGTCTCGAAACCCTGCTTGACCAATTCGGTGGCGCCGCCGCAGAGAACCGCCTGCTCGCCGAACAGGTCGGTCTCCGTTTCTTCGCGGAAGCTGGTCTCGATGAGCTGTGTCCGGGCTCCCCCGATCCCCGCCGCGTACGCCAGAACGCGGTCACGTGCATGACCAGATGCATCCTGATGGACGGCAAAAAGGCAAGGCACGCCGGCGCCTCGCTCGAACTCACGCCTGACCAGCGCACCAGGACCCTTGGGCGCCACCAGAACCACATCAAGGTCGCGGCGGGGCGCGATGGCAGCGAAATGCACGTTGAAGCCGTGAGCAAACAACAGGGTGGAGCCCGTATGGAGGTGTGGCGCGATTGCGTCCGCATACAGTTGCGGCTGGGCCATGTCAGGGGCAAGAACCGCCAGCAGATCACTGGTGCCTGCCACCTCGGCTGGCGTGGCAACGTGGAATCCATCGGCAACAGCCCTTGCACTGGTCGCGCCCCCCGGCCGCAGGCCTACCGTGACCTGCAGGCCGGAATCACGAAGATTCAGCGCGTGTGCGCGGCCCTGGCTGCCGTAGCCCAGCACGCCAATGCGACGGCCTTCCAGTTCGTGCAGTGAGAAAGCCTGATGCTTGTTCATTGTGATCGTCTCCTCGAAAGACTGGTTGGGTGGAACATCAATCCGATTCCGTAATGGCCCCGCGCGCGGCGGAACCCACCATGCGCGAGTACTTGGCGAGCACGCCTCGTCGAACCACGGCTGGACGTGCGACCCAGGCAACGCGACGAACATCGAGGTCAGCCAGCGCGTCAATGCGGCGCGTCTCTCCGTCGATGCGAATCCAGTCTCCTTCGGCAAGCAGGGCGATCGGCCCCCCACGGGCCGCTTCGGGGGCCATGTGGCCGACCATCACGCCATGGGTCGCGCCGCTGAACCGGCCATCGGTTATCAGTGCCACAGTGCCGCCAAGCCCACGGCCCACCAGCGCCGCGGTCACCGCCAGCATTTCGCGCATACCCGGCCCGCCAGCCGGCCCCTCGTTCCGGATCACCACGACATCGCCTTCATGAATCTCGCCGGCCTGCACCGCCGCAAACGCTCCGGCTTCATCCTCGAACACGCGTGCCGGCCCCTCGAAGAACGTCCGGCCCTCGCCCGCCAGCTTGAGGATGCAGCCCTCCGGGGCAAGATTCCCGTAGAGGATGGTGAATCCCCCCCGCGGTTTGAGCGCCCGCGATACCGGCCGGACGACGTCCTGATCGGCCTGCGGCTTCGGGGCGTCCGCAATTTCAGCGAAGAGGCTGCGCCCGGTCACGGTCCACGAGTCCTCGAGCAAGCCTGCCGAGTGCAATTCACGGGCGACGGCCATCGTTCCGCCTGCGGCGCTCAGCTCAACCGCGGTATAGCGGCCGGCTGGCTTGAGGTCCGCGATGACGGGCGTTGCGCGCGACGCGTCTTCGAAGTCCTCCAATGCAAGTGGTACATCGGCTTCATGGGCGATGGCCAACAGATGCAAGACGGCGTTGGTCGAGCCTGCGGTCGCCGAAACCATCCGCGCCGCATTGCGAAATGCGGCCGGCGTCAAGACGCTGCGCGGCACCAGGCCCTCGCGCAACAGCTCCATGAGGCGTTCGCCGCAACGCCGCGCAACATCGATCTTGGCTGCGTCCGTGGCAGGTACGTCGTTGGCGCCCGGCAGGGATAGCCCCAAAGCCGTGAGCACCATGGCCATCGTGTTGGCGGTGAATTGGCCTCCACATGCACCAGCGCCAGGGCATGCATGCGTCTCAACTTCCCGCAATCCAGCATCATCGAGCTTGCCCGCACCATGCGCGCCGACCGCCTCGAACACGTCTTGGACCGTCAGATGCCGCCTTCCCAGGATACCGTGGGCAATACTTCCGCCGTACAACGCAAGTCCCGGCACATTCATGCGGGCGAGTGCCATCGCAGCGGCCGGAATGGTCTTGTCGCATCCGCACAACACCAGTGCGGCATCAAGGCAATGTCCCTGCACCGCCAGTTCGATTGAGTCGGCGATCACCTCGCGCGATACCAGAGACGCACGCATGCCCGGCGTGCCCATGGCAATGCCATCGGTAACCGCGATCGTATTGAATTCGACAGGCGTCCCACCCGCCGCGCGAACGCCATCTGCTGCAGCCGAGGCCAGCTTGCGAAGATTGAGATTGCACGGCGATACGTCCGACCAGGTGTGCACGATGGCCACGAGCGGTCGAGCAAGTGCCGCATCATCCAACCCTGTTGCACGCAGCATGGCGCGCGCCGGAGCACGGTCAGGGCCACTCTTGATGGCATCACTACGCAAGCGTGCAGTCTGCTGGGGGCGTTGGCTCATGCGCGTGCCACCGAGGCATCAACCGCCGACTGCGACCACAAATGGCCAGTTACCGCACTGGCAAGTTCGGCCGTGGAGTGATGCCCGCCAACATCGGGCGTCAATGCGCCTTCATCCAGCGCGAGCCACAGAGCACTCTCAAGCGCCGATGCGGCGGCCCCCATGCCCAGGGAATGGCGCAATAGCATTGCGGCACTCGCTATGGCACCCGATGGATTTGCGATGCCTAGCCCCGCGATGTCGGGTGCCGAGCCATGGATAGGCTCGTAAAGACCTCGCGGCCCTTCGCCCAGCGAAGCCGATGGCAAAAGCCCAAGCGAACCAGCAACGGCCGCTGCTTCGTCGGTCAGGATGTCGCCAAACAGGTTTTCGCTCACGATTACGTCGAAACTGCTCGGCCGCGTGAGCAACAGCATCGCCATCGAATCCACCAACTGATGTTCGAGCTGCACGTCCGCATATTCGGACGCCAGGCGTTGCGCCGTCTCTCGCCATAGGCGGGACGTCTCCAGCACGTTGGCCTTGTCGACCGATGTGAGCTTGCGGCGCCGGTGGCGTGCCAGCTCGAAGGCGCGTCGAAGCACGCGCTCGATTTCCATCGAGCTGTAGCGGCACAAGTCACTCGCGACCCCGTTCTCTCGTTGCTTCTCGCCGAAGTAGATGCCTCCGGTCAGTTCCCGAACGAACACAAAGTCGACCTGACGCAGACGCTCGGCCCGCAATGGCGAATACTGCGCGACGCGCGGATGAACCTGGACCGGGCGGATATTCGCGTAGACGCCCATGGCGGCACGAAGCGACAAAAGGCCCTGCTCGGGCCTCACCGGCGCCCGTGGATCCGACCATTTGGGTCCCCCGACCGCTCCGAGCAGGACGGCATCGCTAGCCAGGCACGCCAGGCGCGTAGCCTCGGGTAGCGCCGCACCGCAGGCGTCGATCGCGCAGCCGCCAATTGGATGCTCGCTGAAGCTGAGGCGGAACCCGTAAATTGCCGAAACAGCTTGCAGGCATTCGACGGCGGCGGCGATGACTTCGGGGCCTATTCCGTCACCGGGAAGCAAGGCTATATGAGCGGATGTCGGTCCGACGTTCATGCGAACTGTTCCTCGTAGCTCTGGATGATGGCGTCATGGCGCAGCAGGAAGCCAAGCTGGTCGATGCCCTCGACTAGACAGTGGCGCGCAAATGCATCGAGCGAGAATCCAAAGCGGCCCCCGTCAGGAAGCGTGATTTCCCCAGCGGCAACGTCGATGCGCAGCTCGATGCCAGGATGGCGGAGTAGGAACCGATGCTCCGGTGCGGCCACGGTGATCGCCACGAGGCCATTCTTCAGCGCGTTGCTGCGGAAGATGTCGGCGATCTCGCTACTGATCACCGCTCGGAAGCCGGCGTCCATGAGCGCCCAAGGCGCATGCTCGCGAGAGGACCCGCATCCGAAATTGCGGCCGGCAACGAGGATCCCGGCCCCTA
>JAJYPJ010000061.1:1364-9504 GCA_021795435.1 Pseudomonadota bacterium | reverse complement strand
CTGCGCCGCCGCGCGCGCGGAGTCATGCAGGACAAGCCATGCGTCCGCCCAAAATTCGCGCGCGGGACGCCCGTGGGCCTCCGCCGAGCGCGCGACGAGGCGCGCAGCCGCGCGCCACACCGCCGGCGCGCTCATGCCGCACCTCTGTTCATTGGGACGTCTAGACGTCCATCTTTGCGCGGCCTGCCCGGACGGCGCGGCGCGGCCTGGCTGGCGGGCTCCTGCGGCGCGGCCTGGCCCGCAGCCCAGCGCTGCAGTTCCGAGACTGGCACAACCCATCGCCCGCAAATTTTGAGGGGCCGCAGGCCCAGCCGCACAAGCGAGGCAACGTCCCTGCCCACATGATTTCTTCCCTGATTGCCGGCGCCGGGACCGACGATGAGCGCCAGCGCCGCGCTGGGGCTAAGCCCCAGCGCGGCGGCGATCGCCCCGCCCAGTGCTGTTTTTTTCTCCATCTCCATGGCGGTCTCCAAAAATTTGGAGGCCGCCGCGCGCGCGCCGGGCACAAAAAATGAACAAAACAAACAGGCCGCCGGCGCTGTGCGCGCGGCGGCCTGTTTGTATAGTTAAATTATTAGATCAGCAATCGCTAATCTTAGGCCCCGCGCTTTGGCGGGGCAGGACGCGGCCGGCCCGTTGGAGCCGGGCCAGGGCGGCTAAGTGGGGCGCGCGTAGGCGCGCCCGCAACAAACTCAAAATTTGCTCGCGCGCGCGCCGCGCGGCACGGCGCAGCTCCAGCGCGATGCGCTGGTGCAGAGGGACAATGCGAGGCAGGGAAGCGCGGTCGGCGCGGCTCAGCAAATCAGCGACCAGCACCCGCGCCCTGGCCTGCTGGTCCGCGGCCACAGCAAGGGCGAATCGCACCAAAAATTCGGTTTCGCCGACCACGAGCGGCTGCGGCGCTGGCGCTGGCGTTGGCCAGTCCGCCAGCGCCGCAGCCGTCGCCGAGTTCAACGCCGCAGAGAAGGAACTCTGCGCCGGGGCCTCGCCGGCGTCACGTCCCGCGCGCGCCGAGCAGTCAACTGCGCAAGCTCTGTTGAACTCATCAAGGTACGCGTCAAACTCGCGCTCCGCGCAGGCCGCGCGCCCAAGCGCGCGGCGGTCGAAATGGCTTGTGGCGGCGGTCAAATCGTCCATGTTACATGAGCCTAGCACAGCCGTATCGCCAGCGCAAGCCCATATAACCCCAATGTTACTGTACTGCGAATTATTGTATAATCACAAGCCCGGGCGGCCCGCGAACCTTCCTCACCCCGCACCCGCGCGCGGGCGGGCGGGCGGGCGGCGGGATGATCGGCGCTTAATCGGCCTTCTCGGCCTTCCTGGCCAGATCCGCCGCCCGCGGATGGTAGTAGCGCAGCACCATCTTCATCTCGCGGTGACCAGTCCACGCGGCCAACTCGTGCGCCTCAAGCTTCGCGACCAGGCGCGACGTGGCCTCGTGGCGCAGGTCGTGAATGGTCAGGTCGGTCAGGCCGACCCGGTCGCGCGCGCGCTCAAAAGCGATGTTGTTGCTACTCGGAATGCTGGCATTCCTTCAATTGCGTGAGTAACCGTTCGTGGCTGTTGATGAGCACTCTAGCGCACAGATCGGTCGCGAATGCCAAGCCCGCGTATCTATCGATCTCTGCGGGAGAACTAACGTCAAGTACCCCATTGGAAGTCCTGAGGTGCGCCACCGCGTCGCGAAACCTAGCGGTAAGGACGTCGTCGAAGAACGCCTTCATCGACTTTCCAATGTAGCGTTTGAGATCTCCCGGAAAGTGGGGATCATCCGGAACGATGTCTCGTTTCTTGCTTGGCGTTACGCCGGCCGCATTGAACTGCTTGAAAACGTTCCCCTGCATTGTTCCCAGAAGTCCTTCCATGATCTTGTACAAACAGAGGAACCTGTAGAAGTCGCTGCTCGCGTTCTTGGCCTCGCGATACATGGAGTAGATCGGCTTCATTTCGAAGAAGAGCTCGTTCGCCGAGTCTCCTAGAACTTGGTTCCGATACGGTGCGCAGAACGCGATGTAGGTGGATTGGTGGGTGACATCGAGGACCCTTATTGTTGCTACGAAAATGGCGACGTTATGGGCGTACGACCAATGATCGAGCATCGAGTAGACCACCTCAATGAACTTCCACCGGGCCTCGGAGGGGCTGGTTGCACTGCATTCGAACTCTACAAGCCCTAGCTCGTCGGCCGCGTTCGGCTCCACATGGAAGAAGCCCCAGGGTGTGTCAATGCGGAGTCTAGCCGCAAGCGGAGGAACCTTCAGATAGCAGTCACCGTCGGTTCGGACAAAGGCGCCGTCAATTTTCCTACTGCGTCCAACAGACGAAGGATCCTTCGAAAGCCTGCCGGAGACTACGAACTGGCGTCGTGTCTTGTCGGTGAGCACTCCCTCTCGGGCAACATCGCGGCCTATCAATAATGGAACAGCTTGCAGGAACAATTGCGCGCCGGGCGCGCCCAAGCGTTCGACAGGTATGTCGATCGATGGCTCCGATGTATTCCCTATTAGTTTAAGCTTCTCCGTGTCGGACATGGCCCCTCACTTTTCGACGAATCGTCGTTGGGCGTTAAGTTACGGGCCAGCCACCATCGCCGGCGATGGTCTCGTCGATGCCTGCTTGTAGTTCCAGCGTGCGCGCCAGCGCCGCAACGATGTTCTGGAAGTGCGTCAGGTCGTCGTAGGAGAGCGTGCGGCCCTTCCGGTCTTTTAGCCACTTCTCGGCTACCCGGTAGCCTCCGATGTGCGTCTCCCACACGGCAGCGGGCACGCCGTCGAAATACTGCTCGGTGTTGATGTACACGCGGCCGACGGTGCCGCTGGAAGCCTGTGACCAGCGCACCTTGTCCACCAGGTTGCTACCGGCGATGGGGTAGCGCGTGAGATGCGGCAAGGTTTGCTGCATGGTGTGCAGGGCTATCAGCTCCTGGCCCAGCGCGGCCAGCGCATTGAACTGCCCAGCATCGCGCGGCAGCGGCACGCGCGGGAAGTCGCGCTTCAGGAATTCGGCGTAGCGCGTGCGGTAGCTCGGCGCATAGAGGATGGCGTAGATGAAGGCGAACAACGTTTCGGGCTGGGGCGGTTGCCCGACCAGCCCGGCAACGGCAGCGAGAAAGTCGGGCGCGAAGTTGGCGCGGCGTTCGCCGGTGGCGGCATCGAGCAGGTCGCGCGGTGCGTCGGTGGGGTAAAGCCAGAGAGGAAAGACGTTTACGCCGCCGCGACGAAAGATGTTGGCATCCATCGGGCCGATGGAGCAGGTCTGCAACGACCACACGTCCTCGCTGACGGCATTGCCAGCTCTACCGACACCGATGCAGGTGTTGTCCTTCCCCGCTACATGTTCGATCAGTTCGCGTCGCGGATAGTCCATCGCGACTTCGCTGAAATAGCCCCAGCGTTCATCGAAGGGGCGGTAGGCCACGCGGATCAGCGCGCGTTCCCAGTCAGGGTCACCACGTAACGCCTTGCGTGCCTCGGCAAGCTGCCAGTCACGGTTATCGCGAAGATCGTGGGCCTGTGCGAACGCCTCGTCGGACAGCGCGGTATCGCGCATCGCCGCGATGCGCACGTAAAGGGTTTCGCGGTCGAGGTCGATGGCGAAATCGTCGCGATGAGTCTGGAATCCGAGCACGTTCACCGGCATCGCCTCGGTGATCTTCCAGCCCTGCTCGTACTCCGCGCGCAGCGCGCCATCCTCGGGCACGAACAGGTAGGCGGGGCTGGCCGGTTCGATCTCACGCCAAGCGGTGCTGTCGAGGTCGCCGGCATCAAGCGAGGCGTACTTGACCACGCGGGTACCGTAGAGATCGGCGTGGAACACGCGAGCGCTGCGCGGGGCATCGGCCTTGCCCGGGTGGCGAACGAAAATGCCGATGGCCACGCCTTGCTGAATGTCAAAGACGTTCTCGTCCGGGCCACCGTCGGGCGCGCGCTCCCTCTTCTTGCTGTTGCCGTGCAGGTCGAGCAGGTACAGCGCATCGAAGCTCTGCATCAGGCTCTGGCGCATGCCGCGGAAGGTGGGATTGTCGAGGTACCCGTGGTTGGTGACGAAGGCGAGGATGCCGTGGCCGGTCTGCTCGATGCGCCACTGCGCGAAGCGGATGAACTTCACGTAGTCGTCGTTCAACCACTTCGGATTGCGTTCGCCGAGTGGCTTGCCGTCGCAGGTGAAGTAGTTGCCGGTTTGCTGACCAGTGAGCGCGTCGTGGCCGCGTAACAGACCGGCGATCCACGCGCCGGTGTTCGCCGAATGCCCGGAATATGGCGGGTTGCCCAGCACCACCATGACCGGCGCCTCACGCTTGACCTGGCCCGCAGCGCGCGATTCCTCGGCCAGCCACTGTGTAAACAGCGGCATGCCCGTCAGTTCGTGGGCTTCCTCCAGCGAGTTGGTAAGGTACACGCCTAGACGCTGGTCGCTGGCGAAGTCGTAACCAGACTGCTCCAATTCCAGGCCCAGCTTCATGTGTGCCACCGCGTAGGGAGCCATCAGCAACTCGAAGCCGAACAGGCGCGGTAACAGGTGTTCGGCCACGTAGCCGGGCCAAGCGCCGGCGTTACCCTCGAAGTGTGCGCGGATCCGCTGGATCACCGCGTACAAGAAGGTGCCGGTGCCGGTGGCCGGATCAAGGATCTGTAGGCGGTGCGTCTCGAAGGACTCCATGCCACCGCCCGGCTTCGGGCGCTTGAGCTTGACCTTGTCGGCGTGCGCCAGGCCGCCGGTCAGCTTGAACTCGCGCAGCAGGAGGCGCTCGACGCTGCGCACGATCCAGTTCACCACGGGCTCGGGCGTGTAGTACACGCCACGCGCCTCGCGCATGGCAGGATCGTAGGCGGCGAGGAAGGTCTCGTAGAAGTGCACCACGGGATCTTCTTGCCGGGTGCGCTGGCCGAAGGTCTCTAGGATGCTGGCGATGTCGGCGCGCGCCAGTAGCTCCGCCAACTGGTCCACGGCCCAAGCGATGCGGTCGTCGAGATCAGGACCGGCGATGCTGTTGAACATGCGCCGCAGGAAGGGGTTGGTTCTGGGCAGCGCGGTCGCGGCGCTCTGGCGGGTGAAGCCCGCCGCCGGCGCGTTACAGCGCGCTGCAAACAACCCGTAGCACAGCGTTTGCGCGTACATGTCGGCGAACTGTGCAGGGGTGAGCGAGTCGATCAGCACCTTGCGGAACGCCTCAAGCTGGCCGTGCAGTTCGCCGGCCTCGCCTTCACCGCTGAAGGTGCGCTCGATCAGGGTTCGGATCAGACGCGCAAGCGCAGCCATCCGCCGTGCCAGTTCGGCCGGCGAGGCGGCCAGCGGAATGTCAGCCTCAAGAAACTGCCCGAGCAGCTGTGCAACTTCGGAGCCAGCGGCATCGTTCCAGCGGATGCGGCCATCGCGGCCCGAACGAGGCAGCGAGGCCTTCAGCTTCATTTCGCCGCCGAGGTACCAGCGGAACTCCAGGTAGTCGGTCAGAACCAGATTGCCCAGCGAGTCGCGGTAGCGCAGGAGTTGCTCGCTGCGCTCGACTTCGTTGAGGTTCATGCCCACATCCTTGGCCTCAACGTAGCCCAGCGGGACGGTGCCGCGTGCGATCACGTAGTCGGGTGCGCCGCAGGCGATGCGACGCGGCTCATTGACTGCCTGCACGGCGGGATCGCCAGCCAGCGCCTCCAGCATCGCCTTCAGCGCTGGGCGGTGCGTGTGTTCAGTGGCGTCGCCGCGCTTGAGGGATGCCTCGATCGCGGCCAGGTAGTCCTTGAGCGGGTTGCGATCCATCGTGCGGGCCGAGTGAAGTTGAAGCGCTGACAATACTGCATCGTAAGCGCCCCACAAGAGCGGCAAACCCGCGTGAACGACATAGCGGCACCTGAAAGTTCAGCGCTTCGGCATAGCGCTCGGTGCCGGCGGCAACGTGCGGCCCAGCTTCGCATAGAGATGGTTGTTCAAGAGCACCGGAATTCCGCGGCAGGCAATGTCAAGCTGCTGGTCCGTCCAGGCGCCTGAAAAGACTCCATCCGTAATGTGGGCCGTCAGCTTGTTGGCAAACTCAAAGATCGCAACGATCGCGTGTTCGGCCTGTTCACGCGGGCCATCGTAGGCTTCATACACCTGCTCTGGAGATACCTTCGACAGTTCTTGGCCTGCCGTCGAATAGTGCTCAATCGCAATGTCCCCAGGAAGACGGCGCTGGACTTGCGCGAGCCGTCCTTTCTTCACTGCCAGGCCGAGGAACTCGAGCAGGGCTCGCGCATGAACGACGCCGACTTCGATCATCGGATTTGCGATGGCGGCGACGTTGCAACCAAGTACTGGTTTGCCTTCAACGAGAACCTGCACGGCACGCGGTTCCTCGCTCTCGCCGAGCCAGTCCCAGGCAAACCGGAGGGTTTCGATGGCCTGCAGACGATAGGGGATCCAGCGGTCGAGCACATCGTCGAGGGTCAACAGTTTTTGCTCTTGTGAGGCAGCGTTAATCCTACGGTGAATTTGATCCGACTTACAGCGGCGTTTTCTGTGAAAGTCTGAGCTTGTGCTCCCAGGTTGAATGCGGCAGCGAGCACACCGATGCCGACCGCAGATCCTTCCTTTTCTACCGCGGTAACAGCGACATCGAAGTTGACGTCTTGTATATGGTGGCCTTCGGCAGAGTCGTGTAGACGTCTAGGACTATTAATTGAGGGCTGTGGATTGATGTGCTTGCCATTTTCTGCAAGCGCGTTCTGGGCATCGAGTACGCCGCGCACAATGTCCTGAAGGGCTTGGCTAATAAATTCTTGTAGTTTCATGGCCTTGTCCTGAGATGTTTGCTCAACCGAGCTTCTTCGCCAGATCCGCCGCCCTCGGATGGTAGTACCGCATGGCGGTGCGCGCGGTTGACGCTGGGGCCGGTTGACCCGCCCCCGCCCTCGCGGGTGCGGCGGGTCAACCGAGCTTCTTGGCCAAGTCCTCGGCACGCAGATGCGTGTACCGCTTGAGCATCGACAGGGTCTTGTGCCCGGTGATGCCAGCAACTTCCATGCTGTCGAACACGCCACGTTCAAACAGTCGCGAGGTGGCTTCGTGGCGCAGGTCGTGGAAGTGCAGGCCGACGAGGAACCCGGCGCGCGGAGTCTTGCCCGCCAGTTTGCAGTCGGCGGCGTAGGCCGCTTGCGCGCGCTCAATCGCGCGGTTCCAGGTCTTGGTCACGGAGTCGGATGCCTGCCAGTGGAACACGCGGTCGCCGGTGCGAGGCATCCCATCGAGCACCGCGACGGCGGCGGAGGACAGCGGCAGGGCGCGCAGCGGGTCGCCGTTCTTCGTGCCGCGCTGGTCGATGCCGCGGACGATCGCGACGCGCTTGCCGAGGTCCACATCATCCCAGCGCAGCGAGAGAAGTTCCCCGAGTCGCGCGGCAGACTCGATCGCCAACCGAACCAAGGCCGCCAGCGGCGGCGCGCAGGCGGCGAGGAGGTAAGGTTCTTCATCCTTCTCCAAGCGACGGTCGCGAGCGTTGTTTTCCGTGGCCAGCTTCACTTCGCGCACCGGGTTGTTGTTTTTTAGGCCGGGCATTCCCCATTCGCTGGCGGCGACCGTGAACACGTGCGAGAGCGTGACCATGCGGCGCTTGATCGACGCAGGCTTGAGCCCTGCCCTCGCCCAGGCATCGCGCATCTGTGCAATCTCGCGCGAGCCGACCAGCGCCAGCGCCAGCTCGGCGGCTGGCTCGTCGCGCAGCGCCCGCAGGTTCGAGCGCTCGGACGCCTGCGCGCGCTTGCGGGGCGTCACCTCGCGCTCATAGCGATCCAGGGCCTCGCGCAGCGTCATGCGCTCGGCCTCGCTGCCGTCGTGCCACACGGCCCGCTCCTGCTCGCTCTCAACTTTCCGGGCCCAGCCTTCGGCGTCGGCCTTGAGGCGGAAACTCTTGCTCACGGATGGGTAGCCCCGGCGGCGGATGCGCGCGCGCCAGAGGCCGGAGGGGAGCTGCTCGATCGCCGCCATTGGTGAACACCTCAACCCACATCAAACCCACAGAAACTGAATAATGCGACAGAACCCGCATAAATTCTACGTTTCAGATAGGGATAATTTTTGACTCCTAAGGGAAAGGTCGCCCGTTCGAATCGGGCCGGGGCCGCCATTCGGCTTGCAACCGTAGCGCGCGGCCGCGCGATTTCAGCAG
>JAJYPJ010000061.1:0-1354 GCA_021795435.1 Pseudomonadota bacterium | reverse complement strand
CGCCGCCTGCCCATGCCGCCGAACCTTTGCCTGCCACCGCCCGGACCCACGCTGCGTGATCGTCGCCATGGGTTGCCTCAGTATCCCCGTTTTGTCCCCATGGCCGCGAAAATGCCACGAAAACCGCATAAATACTAGGGGTAATTTTTGACTCCTAAGGGAAAGGTCGCCCGTTCGAATCGGGCCGGGGCCGCCACGGCCGCATCGCCATGGTCCCGCATTTGAGGCTTCGCGACACCGCTTCGCTCGATGCGCCTGTCCGATCACGGACAGGCGCATCGCCCGCTACCCGGACCCCGCGTCACTCCAGCGGGACGGGGTGGTCGTGCACGAACTGGATCACCGCGCGTGCGTCATCGGCGGCCTGCGTGAACGCGTCGAGCTTGGTTCCGGAATAGTCCGTGCCACCGAAGACAGCCGTCATGATTGGCTCGGTGACCGTAACGTAAGTGCCTTCACCGCTGCTCTTCAGGTAGGTGACGCTGCCCGTGTACGTGTCCCCGCGGTCATAGGACACGTTCGAGAAGTTGAAATAGCTGGATCCGTCGGCACCAACGATCGGATTGGTTCCCAGCACCTTCAGGAACGAGTCCGTGTAGACGACCGTGTCCTGATTGATCGAACCCGATTTGTCCGATGCCGCGGCCAGGAACTTGGCCGCCTGGAGCAAGTCGGCATTGGTCAAACTCTTGATGGCAAGGAAAGACAAGTCACCGAGAGAGACGCCGCTCTTGAGATCCAGTCCGGGCAGGTACCCGTTGTTCATCAAAGTCTGGTAGAGGGCGAGGTTCTCCAGCGGCGAATCGATGGTCTTCGCCTCTCCGTTGACCGTCACCACCAACCGGCCCGACGCGTCGGTCGTGATCTTGTCCGCGGAGTTCAGGGCCGAGATGGCCTCGGCATAGGACTTATCCATCACCTTGGTGGGTGCGCGCGCGACACTGAGGCGACTGAACTCGATGGGCACCACCAAGCTCGCATAATCGGCCTCGACATCACCTTCCGCGGTCAGCGGAAGCGGAACGCCATCGGCGTCCACGGGCTGTACGTGACCGTACTGGTCCAGGATCGGAACGCCATTGGCATCCCGGAGGATCGCCACGGCATCGCCGTAAAGATCACCCTTTTTCGTCCCCGCGCCCGTGGGCTTCCCGGTCGTGGCCTTGCCGCCGCTGTACTTCGGCCCCTTCTTGTCGGAACTGGTTTCCTCGGTGGTCGACTGCTCGGTATCGCTGCCGCGCAGGACTTCCGACTCCACCGACTTGCCGCCGGGCGTTCCGTGCGCTGACGCGTCGCTGCCCGAACCCTTCTTGGCGCCCTTGCCCGAGCCCTTCCCGCCCTTGTGCGAATCGCC
>JAJYPJ010000060.1 GCA_021795435.1 Pseudomonadota bacterium | reverse complement strand
GGATGAAAGGTGTACCTCCATGGGATGAAAGGTGTACCTCCATGGGATGAAAGGTGTACCTCCATGGGATGAAAGGTGTACCTCCATGGGATGAAAGGTGTACGTCTATGGGATACGCCCTATCCCATAGACGTACACCTTTCAGATCGACTCCATATAAAGCTCTTTCTCCTTCGGAGAAAGAGCGAATAAAGAGCTGTTTGTTTGTTTTCTCAACAAGACAAACAAACAACCATGCAGCTATGGTGCAGGGAGGCTGCTTGTTCTGTGGTGTTATGTTGCGGCGTTTGCTTTTTGCGCAATGCTGGGCCGTTTTCAGGCTGGGCCTGTAGGGTGGCCTTACCTAACCCCTTCGCGCCCCATGGCGGGGCGCGTGCGGGGGCTCAGGGGTGGTTAGCCGGTCACCCGGCGCCCCTGCTTTCGCGGTCTGCCTCGGCCGCGTTTCGGGGCTTGTGGTTCCGTCGGCCGTTCCAGCTTGCTCTCAAGCCAAGCATCAACGTCCTTTCTCCGGCACAGCAGGCGCCCCCCGATTCTCAAGACCGGGGGGAGGCGGTGCGGTGCGCGGGTCGCATTGCACCGGATCGTCCAGTCGCTCATGTGGGCAAGCTCGGCCAGCTGGATGACGTCCAGAAGCTCGCCGGCGAGCGGACTGCTCGTCTTACTGGTAGAGGGGATGTCAGCTGGTTTCGATGCAGCATCGTTCATTGCGCGATCTCCAACGGCACCACGCGCTAGGCGTGGTGGGTTGAGATCGCGGTGGCCCACCATGTCACCCCGATAAGCTGGGGCGGGGTCCAAGGTCTTTCCTAGGCTGGACCCGAGCGGGCAGGGTTTCCCCTGTGGGGCCTAGCCCCGTTGACTACGCTTTCCTCGTGGTGACGTTGTTCACCAGGTCTCTCAAACTGGTGTCACCAGCCGCGGCCGCCATTGGGCTGGCCTAAGGCGAGTCGGACATACCGGCTCCTTTCGTCGCGATGGTCCTTTCCGCTTCGGTACCATCGCTTGCTGGACTCACCCCGATCCACCTGCCTCTCGCCATGGTTCGGGTGCTTGTGACCAGCGCGTGCGAAGATGATCAACTTAGAGGGGAGGGCGTGGCAAGCACTGTTTGGCCCTGCTTGCCACAACGTTGCCACACTGCCACAGCTAAAGAGCGCAAAACAAAGCAAAACAGCGCAACACGCCAGAGACGTATCACGCTGTTTTGCTTGAAAAAGTTGGTGCCGGAAATAGGAATCGAACCTACGACCTACGCATTACGAATGCGCCGCTCTACCAACTGAGCTATTCCGGCATCGAAGGGGCGCCATTGTACGCAGCACATGACAGCGCCGACAACACTCGCACGGCGGGCCGACGCCTCTCCCGGCAGCCGGCACGGCGATCCTGCAGGCAAAGCCATCCCCGACCGCATGAGCGCGGCGCAAGCCACGGCCCTGGTGCGCCGCCATCAGGTGCGCAATTCCCTCGGCAGGGCAAACGTGATGCTTTCCGTGGTGCCTGCCAATTCATGGACCGCCTCGGCGCCCGCCGCGCGCAAATGTTCAATCACGTCTCGCACCAGTTGCTCGGGTGCGGATGCCCCCGCAGTCAGGCCGACCCGCAGCTTCCCCTCAAGCCAGACCGGATCAATTGATTCCGGGCCATCGATGAGAAAGGCGGGAACGCCATGCTTTTCAGCAAGCTCCCGGAGGCGATTGGAGTTGGAACTGCTGCGCGAGCCCACGACCAGCATCAGGTCGACCCGACTGGCGAGTTCGCGCACGGCATCCTGGCGGTTCTGCGTCGCATAACAGATATCGTCCTTGCGGGGCCCGTCGATGGCAGGGTAGCGAGCCCGCAGCGCGGCGACGATAGCGCGGGTATCGTCAACCGAAAGGGTGGTCTGCGTGACGTACGCCACGTTCTCCGGCTGCGAAAGCAGAAGCCGTTCGACGTCGGCGCAGGACTCCACCAGGTGGATGCGCCCTGCATAGCCTGCCTCCCACTGCCCCATGGTGCCTTCAACCTCCGGATGGCCCGCATGCCCAACGAGCACGACGTCTTTGCCAAGGCGGCCGAGCCGGGCCACTTCCATATGCACTTTGGTGACCAACGGACACGTCGCATCGAATACCCGCAGGCCGCGCATTTCTGCCTGATGCCGAACCCCCTGGGGAACGCCATGCGCGCTGAAAATCAGCACCGCCCCGTCAGGTACTTCATCAAGGTTCTCCACGAATACCGCGCCCCTCGCTCGCAGGCCGTCGACAACGAACCGGTTGTGCACCACCTCGTGGCGCACGTAGATCGGCGCGCCGTAGGACTCCAGCGCCCGCTCGACGATGGCAATGGCGCGATCAACGCCAGCACAGAAGCCGCGGGGATTGGCAAGGATCACTTCCACGACGAGAGACTCCGGTGGTTTGCCCGCATCATCATGACTTGTCGTGCCGGTCGCCCCAGATGGCGAACCCAACCAGCAGCACCGCGCCAACCGTGATGGCCGAATCGGCCGCATTGAATGCGGGGTAATACCAATCATTGCGCCAATGCACGAGGATGAAGTCGACCACATGGCCCAGGCGAAGCCTGTCGACTAGATTGCCGAGTGCACCGCCGATGATCAGTGCAAAGGGCAACGCCGTGCGCCAGGCACCCCGCGGTACCCGCGCCAGCGCCGCTGCCAGTGCCAGGCTGATCCCGACGGCAAGCAGCCCGAATAGCCATCGCTGCCACCCACCGGCTCCGGCCAGAAAGCTGAATGCGGCCCCTGTGTTGTAGGCCAGCGTCAGGTCCAGCAAGTGCGGAACCAACGTCAATCGCTGGCCTGGCAGGACGTGTGCCACGACCAGCGCCTTGGTGACCTGATCCAGCACAATCACGGCCGCGGAGAGCAGCAGCCACGGGAGGGCGTTCGGCGGGGTCGATCGCATCGCTCGCACGTTCAGAACCACTGCCGGTTCTCGCCCGGCCCCTCGATGTTCGACACGCAGCGACCACACAGTTCCGGATGCTCGGCATTCGAACCGACCTCGGGCCGGTGATGCCAGCAGCGAACGCACTTGCCCGATTGGCTCGCGTGGACGCGCACCCACACCGGGCCTTCCGCAAGGACCAGCGGCTCCCCCGCGTCGGCCGGACGATCCACTTCGTCGCCCAGTCTGCACTCCGAAGTAATCATGAAGAAGCGCAGTTCCTCCGCCACGTCTGCGTAACGCCGGCGCAGCGCCGCCGACGCATACAGCTCGACCTCGACATCCAGCGCGGCTCCCACCTCTCCCTGCTTCCTGAGCGCCTCGATTTCCATGGCCACGCGCGCGCGAATCGCCAGCAGGTCCTGCCAGTAGGCCGCGTCGAGCGCAACGATGCCGGCGCCCTCGAGGCCCTCGTACCAGGTTTCGAACAGGACGCTGTCGCCACGCGGTCCCGGCAGGTGCTGCCATATTTCCTCGGCGGTGAACGCCAGCACCGGAGCCAGCCAGCGCACCAGTGCCTCGAGGATCCGGTACATCGCACTCTGCGCGCTGCGCCTGCCACGGCTATCGCGCGGCATCGTGTAGAGGCGATCCTTGGTGATGTCCAGATACAGCGCGCCCATCTCGTTCGTGCAGAAGTTCTGCACGCGTTGGACCACCTCGGCGAAGTCGTAGCGGTCGTAGGCCGCGGCAACCTGTGCCTGGACCCACGCAGCCTGCGCGATCGCCCACTGGTCCAGCAGCAAGCCATCCGACGCAGGGAGCAGGTGTGCCTGCGGATCAAAGCCGTCAAGGTTCGCCAGGAGGAACCGCGCCGTGTTCCGCAGCCGCCTGTAGGTATCGCTCACGCGCTGCAGGATCTGCTCGGAGAGCGCCATTTCATTGCTGTAGTCGGCCGATGCGATCCAGAGACGCAGGATGTCGGCACCGAGTCGCTTCATCACGTCCTGGGGCTCGATGCCGTTGCCCAACGACTTGGACATCTTGCGGCCCTGCTCATCCACCGTGAAACCATGGGTGAGCACCTGGCGATAGGGAGCATGGCCCGTCATGGCGACGCGCGTCAGCAGCGAAGACTGGAACCAGCCACGATGCTGGTCCGAGCCCTCCAGGTACATGACGCGCCAATCGGCATGGCCATCCTGCCTTAATTCGGGGCGGGCATCGACCACGCAGGCATGCGTCACGCCCGAATCGAACCAGACATCCAGGACGTCGCCCACTTTCTCGTAGCGCGCTGATTCCTCGCCAAGCAGTTCATGGGGATCCAGTGCGTACCAGGCATCGACCCCGCCCTTCTCGACCCGTTGCGCGACCTGCTCCAGCAATTCCACGCTTCGGGGATGCGGCATCCCCGTGGCCTTGTCCACGAAAAGCGCGATCGGGACACCCCACGTGCGCTGGCGCGAAATGCACCAGTCAGGACGTCCCTCCACCATGGCCGCAATCCGGGCTTCGCCCCAGCCGGGAAACCATTCGACCTCGTCGGCAATGGCGGCCAATGCATCGCGGCGCAAGCCCGCGATGTCCATCCCGATGAACCACTGCGGCGTCGCGCGGAAGATCACGGGAGTCTTGTGGCGCCAGCAGTGCGGATAGCTGTGGCGGAGCTGCGCATGCGCCAACAGCACGCCCCGCGCGCGCAGCGCCTCGACGATATGGGCATTGGCCTTCCACACGTGCTCGCCCGCAAACAGCGGTGTGTCCGGAAGGAAAAGGCCTCTTCCATCAACCGGATTCTCCACGGCAAGGCCGTAGAACTGGCCCACCGCAAAATCTTCCTGCCCATGGCCGGGAGCCGTATGGACCGCTCCGGTGCCATCTTCAGCCGATACGTGTCCGCCCAGGATCAATGGCACTTCGCGGTCGATCAACGGATGCCGGAGCAGGGTCAGCGCCTCGCCGGGCTGCCCCGTCAAGGCCGCACCCTTCACGGTCATCCCTCGCTTCGCATAGGCGGGCGAGCCATGAACGTCGAAAAGCTCTGGCAAACCGTAGCGACTACCCACCATCCGGAACAACGGTTCCGCAACGACCAGCAATACGCGGCGCCCCTCTCGCAGCGGGCCCTCGAACAGCATGTAATCAATGTCCGGATGGATTGCCACCGCCTGGTTGGCTGGCAATGTCCATGGCGTGGTCGTCCAGATCGGCATGGCAACGATCGCACCATCGGACTGCACGCCGAATCGCGCCGCCAGCGCCTGCGCATCGGACGCGTCGAAGGCCACATCGATGGCCGGTGAATCCTTGTCCTGGTACTCGATCTCCGCTTCAGCCAATGCCGAGCCGCAATCGAAGCACCAATGCACGGGCTTGAAGCCGCGGGTGATGTGGCCCCGCGCGTAGATGCGCGCGAGGGCGCGCAGCATGTCCGCCTCGTACGTGAAATCCATCGTCCGGTAGGGGTGCTCCCAGTCGCCCAGCACGCCGAGTCGCTTGAAATCCGTCCGCTGCAGGTCGATTTGCTGCGCCGCATACTCGCGGCAACGGGCACGGAACGCGGCCGCATCAAGCTTTTCACCCGCCTTCCCGAACTTCTTCTCCACGGCGATCTCGATGGGCAGCCCATGGCAATCCCATCCCGGTACGTAAGGTGCCCGGTACCCCGCCATCAACCGGGAGCGCACCACGACGTCCTTAAGGATCTTGTTGACCGCATGACCAAGATGGATGGCGCCGTTGGCGTAGGGCGGGCCATCATGAAGAATGAATGTCCGGGTCCGCGAGGCGGTGCACGCCTGGATCTGTTCGTAGCGCGAGGAGCGCTCCCAGTCCGCCAGCCAGCCGGGCTCGCGCTTCGGAAGGTCGCCCCGCATCGGAAAAGTCGTCTGCGGCAATTGCAAGGTTTGCTTGTAGTCCGTGCTCACGATCAGGGCTCAGGCAGGTAGGGTGTGGAGGGAAGCCAGTATGGCGCGGGCGGCGGCGGCGTCGGCGTGCATTTGCCGGGTAAGGTCGTCGAGGCTTGCAAAAGTCTCCTCGTCACGCAGCTTCGCCACGAACTCGACGCGCAGGTGCCGACCGTAAAGGTCGCCCTCGAAATCGAACACGTGCGGTTCCAGCAACATCTCGCGGCCGCCGACGGTGGGGCGAAGGCCAAGGCTGGCGACCCCCGGCAGGGGATGCGCAACCGCACCATGGATGCGCACGGCGAAAATCCCTCGAAGCGGGCTGACGCGCCGGCCGAGCCGGATATTGGCCGTCGGGAATCCCAGACGTCGACCCAACTGCTGGCCGCGGACGACGCGCCCTTCCATCGAAAAGGGCCGGCCCAGCCGTTGTGCGGCAGCGGCGAAATCACCCGCTGCCAAGGCGGTGCGAATCGAGCTGCTCGAGATCCGCTCCCCGCCGTGGGCCTGGGTTTCCAGCGCGTGGGCTTCGAAGTCCAGCTCGCACCCAAGCGCCTGCAAGAGACCCAGGTCGCCGCCACGCGCATGGCCGAATCGGAAATCGCCGCCGACCCACACTTCGCGCGCTCCACAGCGCGCCGCGATCACCCGGCGTACGAACTCGCCTGCGGGCATGCCGGCCAAGCTGCGGTTGAAGCGCAGCAGCAAGAGGACGGCCATGCCCATCGCCGCGACCCCCTCGATCTTCTCGCGCACCGATCCAAGTCGTGGCAGGGGCTCGGTGGCAAAGAAGCTGCGCGGCAACGGCTCGAAGCTGACCACCATGGGGGTCAGCCCCGTGATCGCCGCGCGCGCTGCAACCCGTGTCAAAAGCGATTGATGACCCAAGTGCAGCCCGTCGAGCGCACCCACGGCCACCACGCTGCCGCGAGGCGCCAGGCAGGGCCCCGCAAGATCTCGTGCCAATACCAGCATCGCGCGAGTATGGTGCAGTGCCACAGCGCGGCTCAAGCCTCCCGCAACTCGTGCAGGCGGAAACCCAGCGCGAACAGCGTGGCGAGGTAGGTGGCACCGCCTGCTGTCAGCAGGATCAGCAGCCGCCACATGCGCAACCAGGACGACGCCGTCGTCCAGTGGGGCCACCATTCGCGCCCGAGGACCAGCACGATCCCCATCAGGGCGCAGGCAGCCATGGTCCGACCCAGGTGCCACGGCCAGCCTGGCTGCGCACGGTAGACGCCCTGCCGACGAAGCGCGAGCCAAAGTTGCGCGAGATTCAGATAACCGGCCAGGGCACTGGCCGCACCCAGCGCCATGTGCAACCCCGGCACGCGGGCAAGGCCATCGATGAGGCCGTTGCCGAGATCGGCCCTCGTGTGCCACCAGGCGAACAGAGCCAGCACGAACACCACGTTGAGCCCCATGTTGACTACCATTGCCACCACGGCTGCACGCACCGGGGTGCGCGTGTCCTGGCGTGCATAGAAAGCCGGCGCCAGCACCTTGACCAGCGCGAACGCCGGCAATCCGCAGCTGAGGGTCGTCAGCGACAGCGTCGCCATGTCCGTGTCAAATGCGTTGTAGTGGCCATGCTGGAACAGCGTGGCGATCATCGGCTTGGCCAGCAAAACCAGCGCCAACGCCGCAGGCAGCGCGATCAGCAATGCCGTGCGCAATCCCCAGTCCAGGGCGCGCTGGAAGCCGGCGGCGTCCGTACCCTGGTGGTGGCGTGCCAGCGCCGGCAGGATGACCGTGCCGAGGGCGACGCCGAAAACGCCGAGTGGAAACTCCATCAGTCGATCGGACAGCGCCAGCCAGGTCTGCGAGCCCACGAAGAGGAACGAGGCGATCACCGTATCCAGCAACAGGTTGATCTGGGCGACCGACGATCCGAACAGCGTGGGGCCCATCAGCCGCATGATCTTGCGGACGTCGCCATGGGCGGCGCCCCAGCGCGGCCACGACAGGACGCCCAAACGCGCCAGTGCCGGCAACTGGATGGCCAACTGGAGCATGCCGGCAACCAGGATGGCCCAGGCCAGTGCGCTGATGGGTATGGCCAGATGCGGCGCCAACCAGAGTGCGCCGGCGATCATGCACAGATTGAGGATCACCGGCGTGAACGCAGCCAGGGCGAACCGGTGATAGGCATTCAGGACGCCGGCCGCCAATGCGGTCATCGACACGAGCAGCAGGAACGGGAACGTGATGCGCAATAGCGCCGTCGTCAACTCGAGGCGCGCCGGATCATCGTGCAGTCCGGGGGCGAACACCCGCACAAGCAACGGGGCGCCCCAGATGCCAAGCGCCGTTACCACCAGCAGCACGCCACCCAACGTGCCTGCCACCCGCGCGACGAACCGCCTGAGCGCATCCGTGTCGCCACGCGCCCGCACTTCGGCGAAAACGGGAACAAACGCCAGCGAAAAAGCACCCTCGGCAAACAGACGACGCATGAAGTTGGGAATTCGGAAGGCAACCCAGAAAGCGTCGGTTGCCGCATTGGCGCCGAACACGCTGGCAATCACCGTCTCGCGCAGCAGGCCCAGCACGCGCGACAGGAAGGTCATGCCGCTGAACGAGGCCAGACCCCGCAGCAGGTTGGGTCGCGAGGCCGTCAAGCGCGCCCCCCCTGTGCGCCACGGGCAAGGCCGGCCAGGGAGAAGCATCGGTCGACGCAATTGACCCGGCGCGACCCTTCCAGCATAATTCCGCCCTTTTCCAACGCATCCGCCTCCGGAGTCACCCCTTGGCCAACATCAAGTCCGCCAAAAAGCGCGCGCGCCAGTCCGAACAGCGGCGCATGCGCAACGCCAGCACCCGATCCATGGTGCGTTCGGCCATCAAGAAGGTCGTCAAGGCCATTGAGGCGAAGGACAAGCCTGCGGCGCTGGCCGCCTACCAGGCCGCCGAGCCGCTGATGGACCGCCACGCCTCGCGCGGCCTGATCCACAAGAACAAGGCGTCGCGCCACAAGAGTCGCCTGACCGCGCATATCAAGGCCCTGGGTTAATCCCCCAGCGGTCGCGCTGACCGGGCCGGCACCGTCCGGCCTTGTCCCGGCAGCTTTCACCTGCCAGCACCGTCGTCATCGTGATCGGTTCCGAAGCGCGGGTCATCGACGGCTTCCGCCGGACGGTTGGCGTCGAAGAAGCGTTGCACCGCGAGGCAAACGTCCCAGGTCCCTTCGCGCGTTGCGGCGGAAACGATGAACCAGGGCGATTGCCAGTCCAGCGCCGCGACGACGCGTGAGGCAACCGCGGATCGCTCCGACTCGGGCACGAGATCGGCTTTGTTGAGCAGTAGCCAGCGTGGGCGCCCCAGCAGCGTCGGGTCAAATCGAGCAAGCTCCGCCTCGATGGTGCGCACCTGCTGCACCGGGTCCTCGCCGTCCAGCGGCGCCATGTCCACGACGTGCAAGAGCAGACGCGTGCGACTCAGGTGCTTGAGGAATTGGGTACCCAGCCCCGCGCCTTCGGCAGCGCCTTCGATCAGGCCCGGGATGTCCGCAATCACGAAGCTCTTGTCGGCCTCGACCCGCACCACGCCCAGATGGGGGTGCAGCGTCGTGAACGGGTAGTCCGCCACGCGCGGCGTTGCCGCGGAGACGGCGCGAATGAAAGTGCTCTTGCCCGCATTGGGAAAGCCGAGAAGGCCAACATCCGCCAGCAGCTTCAACTCCAGGCGCAATTCGCGCGCCTCGCCTTCGCTGCCCGGCGTCGTGCGACGCGGGGCGCGATTGACGGAACTCTTGAAGTGCA
>JAJYPJ010000059.1 GCA_021795435.1 Pseudomonadota bacterium | reverse complement strand
GAAGGGCGGCCCCGGCCGCCCGGTGGACCCAGCCGCTGTGCTGGCGGCGCGCCGCGAGTCCGAACGCCGCCGGCAGGCGGCATTGCGCGATGCCGCGGCCAGTGGGGGAGGCGGCAATTTCTCGATGGTGCTACGGCCGGCGGACGCTGAAGCGCTCGCCAAGATCTGCAAGCGCGACCGCTGCACAAGGAGCGCGGCGGTGCGCGCCGCGCTTGCGGCTTATTCAGTCAGTCATTCGACCAACAAGGAGAACAATCATGCTTAAAGAACTCGCGATCGCCGCGGTTTTTACTGCCAGCTCGGTTGGCCTGCAGCACATTTTGATCAAGACGTCGCGGGACGCCGATGCACCGGTTCTGGCGATCGAAAATGCGCAGGCTGGTCACCGCTTCGGCTGGCAGATGCCGCCCGGGCAGCTTCAAGCGATCATGAGCGGCAACACCAAGGCGCTCAGTGCGGATCGCGCGGCGATGGCTCGGGCGGAGAAGCAGGCGACGCCGTGATTCTGTTTCACGCCATCATGTTCGTCTTCCGGATTGGCAGCGCATTCGCCTCGGCTTTTTCGGAAATGTACGCTTTAGGGCTTGACAAATAAAATCCAGCCCCTACAATGTGAAGCATGGATCCGACGCCAGCCGGTAGCCGGCTCTCTACGGAGAACATCATGACCAAGTTCAACACTTTCGATCACAACGACGCGCTGCGGGCCTGCTGGGATGCGACCGACTTCGGCGCTGCCGTTTCCGAAGACGATATTTACATCCTGAATCGCGCTGCTGGCGCGTTCGCCTGCAACGAACCCGACACCATGACTCGCCGCGAGTTCTCAGCTGCGCTGGCCCGCGTGCGCGCTGCCATCGAGTCGGCGAAGACCTCCGACCCGGAGCGTGCCGCCCGCGTCGTTGGCGAACGCGAGGAAAAGCGCCTGGCGTCGTGACGACTCCCGCCCTGCTCGAAGCGACCTTCGCGGCCCTGAAATCGACGCATGGCCCGCACAACGCGCAGACGATGCTTGCGCGTCTTGCCAGAGACGCCGGCGAGGTTTGGGCGTGGCACAAGTCTCGGGAACACTGACCTGGACTTGATCGAGATGTACCGCCGCTTCCCGACGCCGGAAGCGGCCATCGCTCACCTTGAACGTGTTCGCTGGGGCGAGGCGCCGAAGTGCCCGTACTGCGGCGCAGAGACGGTAGCGCGGCATGCTGAAACCGGCCGCCAGTCGCGCTGGCAATGCTGGACGTGCTACAAGTCGTTCAGCGTGACGGTCGGCACCATCTTCCACAACTCCCACGTCGATCTGCAACGCTGGTTCCTGCTGATCGCGTTGATGCTCAACGCGAAGAAGGGGCTGTCGGCCATGCAGGCGGCGCGCGATCTGGACATGCGCCGGCCGACTGTCTGGAGCATGATGCATCGCGTCCGCACCGCGATGCAGGATGACGGGAAGCTGCTGTCGGGCCTGGTCGAAATGGACGAAGCCTATGTCGGCGGGAAGCCGCGGAAGCGCAACCGGCGCGATGACGACGAGCCCGGCCCGCGCGGGCCGCACGGCACGAAGAAGACGCCCGTGCTTGCCGCCGTCGAGCGCGGCGGCCGGGTCAAGGCCAAATCGACAGATCGATGAAGGGCGGACGCAGACCCGGTGTCCACGCGATGGCCAACGAACATGGCGCGGCGATGGCGCGCCATGGGCGTACGGATGGCGTGCAAATGGCGTGGTGGCCACCGTATGGCCACTTGAACCGGAAAAAGGCCAGATTTTTGGTCGGGCCGCATTCGTAAGTTATTGACTTTGGCGGCCCCGGCCCGATTCGAACGGGCGACCTTTCCCTTAGGAGGGGAACGCTCTATCCAGCTGAGCTACGGGGCCGCGAGGCGGCATCCGGCGCGGATTGTGGCACGCCATGCCGACGCGTAGTGCGATGCCGTCACGCTGCACGGATGGAGCGACGAGGGCCAGCGTAAGAGCTGGCCCTTGTCGGTGAGGCAGGGATGGCGCGCCCGGAGAGATTCGAACTCCCGACCCCCAAGTTCGTAGCCTGGTGCTCTATCCAGCTGAGCTACGGGCGCGCAGCCCGCGGGAAGGCAGTGGCACAACCGGCGGGAGCCGCAAATTATTGCCCTAGGCCGCGAATGCGTCAATAGTTGCGGGATGCGTGACCGCACCATCTCGCGCATGGCAGGGAGGTACGTCGGAGACTTACGCCGGGCGTCGTGGAGCTTCGATCCGTTCCAGCGACAGCGTGCCGGAGCCTTCCAGGATGCGCAGGAGCGATCCTTGTTCGTACCAGTCGCCGAGCACGATGCGTTCGGCGTGGCGGCCATCCAGCGTCAACGCATGGACCGCGGGCCGGTGGGTATGGCCATGGATCAGTCGGCTCACGCCCGCCGTGCGCATCGCTGCTGCCACCGCGTCCTCATTGGCGTCCATCAGGATGGCATGACTGGTGGCGGTGTGCGCGCGACTTTCGGCGCGTGCGCGGGCGGCAAATGCGCGCCGCTGTTCGAGGGATTGCGCGAGGAACTGGCGTTGCCAATCGGGACTGCGTACCTGTTCGCGGAACGCGAGGTAGGCGTGATCATCGGAGCACAGTGTGTCACCGTGCATCAGCAACGTCGGCTGGCCGCCAATCTCGCGCACGCTGCCATCCGGCAGCAATTGCATCCCGCAGCGCGCCGCGTAGCGGGCGCCCACCAGGAAATCGCGATTGCCCGGGATGAAATAGACCGGCACCCCCGCGTCAGCCAGCGCATGAAGGGCTACCGCGATACGTGCGGGCAAATCCGCATCGTCATCGTCGCCAATCCATGCCTCGAATAGGTCTCCGAGAATATAAAGCGCGACCGCAC
Source organism: Pseudomonadota bacterium (assembly GCA_021795435.1). Classification (GTDB taxonomy): domain Bacteria; phylum Pseudomonadota; class Gammaproteobacteria; order Xanthomonadales; family Rhodanobacteraceae; genus Metallibacterium. The sequence continues at coordinate 6,796 of JAJYPJ010000059.1, read as the reverse complement.
TTCGCGCCTCGCCAGCCAGGAATTGCTCGAACAGCGCGACGATCCGGGGGCGCGACGCCTCCAGGTGCAGATCTGAAACGAAGAGTGTGGCGGCCACGGCCTCAGCCGCCCGGGTGGGCCGGCAACGCAGTCGCCGGGGCAGCGCCGGGGGCTCGCGGAAGGGCGGCGCCCTGGGGCAGCACGGTCACGCCCTCGATGACCGGCAGTGGCCGCGGCACGTCAGCGGTGAATGGTCCCTGGGGCCCCGTGGGCAGGCTGCCGATGGCGTCGACCACGCGCATGCCCTGCACGACCTTGCCAAAGACCGTGTAGCCCCAGGTCGCGCCACTCTGGTCGCTGATGAAATCCAGGCGCGGGTTGTCGACCAGATTGATGAAAAATTGGGATGTCTCCGAATTCGGATCCGCGGCTCGTGCCGCGGCGACGGTCCCGCGCAGGTTGGACAGGCCGTTATTGGCTTCGATGGCGATGGGTGGACGCGTGGGCTTGGGTTGCAGCTGGCGATCAAAGAGGCCGCCCTGGATCAGGTAGCCCTTGATGACGCGCTGGAACACCGTGCCGTCGTAGAACCCCGCGTGCACGTACTCGAGGAAGTTCGCGACCGTCTTGGGGGCCTTGTCCGGGAAGAGCTCGATGACGAACGAGCCCATGCTGGTCTTGACCAGTACGCGGGGCTCCGGCGCCGCATGAGTGACCGCGCCCGCGGCAGGTCCGCTCGAGCTGGTGCCAGCCGGGCTTGTTGCAGCGACTGCGACGCAGCTTGCGGCGGCCAGCGCCACGGAGACGACAGAACGGGTCAGGCGGTGCGACATAGGCATGGGCCCGATAGTCAGGAGAGTGCGGATGATAGGTCCTGAGCGGCCCGAAGGCTCAGGTGCGTTCGAGTTCGAGCTTGAGGCCCAGTTCAGCCAGCAACGCGCGCTCCAGATCCAGGTCGGTGATGGTCAGTGGGTGCGCGTGCAACCACCCCGCGGGCAGGCTGAGCTGCAGCCGATCTCCGACCACCTGCAAATGCAATGCCGGAATCGGCTCGCTGCGCCGGGCCCGGCGCAGTAGCACGGCGAGGCGCAGCAGCGCGGTGATGCGGCGCGCGAAAACGCGAAACCTCGGTGGCAGCGCATTGAAGGCGGCCTTGTCCGGCTTCCGGCGATGCGCCTCGACCATGCATGCGAGCAACTGCTGTTCGTCGCGCGAGAAGCCGGGCAGATCGGCATGGCGCAGGATGTAACCCGCATGACGATGGTGCTGGCTGTGCGCAATGGCCAGGCCGATCTCGTGGACACGCGCGGCCCAGTCGAGCCATTCGGCTGCCTCATCCTGCGGCACCCAGTCCGAACCCACCGCTTGCAGCAGCGCCTGGGCCGTGGCATCCACACGGGCTGCCTGCGCCTCATCCACCCCATAGCGACGCGCGAGGGCCTGGATGCTCGCGCGCCGTGGATCGCTGCCTTCGGCACGGCCCACCATGTCCCAGAGAATGCCCTCGCGCATGGCCACGTCCACGGTCTGCATCCGCTCCAGCGCTAGATGCTCGAATGCGGCTTCCAGAATGACCACGCCACCGGGGAATACCGGGGCTCGCTCCTCGGACAATCCCGTCAGGCTCAGCTTGCCCGTATTGCCGGCTTCGAGCAGCAATTCGCGGAGGGCCGCGAGGGCGGGCAGCGTGATCCCATGCTCGCTCAGTCCAAGCCCGGCGACGACCGCCTCGATCGCCTTGACCGTGCCGGATGCGCCGAAGCACTCCTGCCATCCCGCCTCGCGGAAGTCCATGGCGAACTGCTGCAGCAGGACGCCGATCTCCTCGCGGGCATGCTGCCAACGCTTGCGCGTGATCTTGCCGCCGGGGAAAAAGCGCAGGCTGGAGGCAACGCAGCCTACCTGGATGCTTTCGGCATGCAGCGGATCGAGTTGGTGGCCGATGATGAACTCGGTACTGCCGCCACCGATGTCGATCACCAGACGCCGTTGTCGAGAAAGGGGCAGGCCATGGGCAACGCCGAGGAAGATCAGGCGGGCTTCCTCCCGCCCCGACACGACTTCGATGGGATGTCCGAGCGCGCGCTCGGCGGGACGGAGGAATTCCTGCGGGTGCGCCAGCTGGCGCAAGGTGTTGGTTCCGACGGCGCGCACGTGGCGCGTGCTGACGCCGGCCAACCTCTGGCCGAATCGCGCCAGGCAGTCCAGCGCGCGTTGACGCTGCGCAGGTTCCAGGCTGCCCCCGGGATCAAGGCCGGCGGCCATGCGCGTCGTCTCGCGCAACCGGTCGATCACGCGCGGAACGCCGTGCTCGTAGCGCGCGACCACCATGTGGAAGCTGTTGGACCCCAGATCCACGGCAGCCAGCAGTTCGCCTTCCTGCATCTCGCCGCCGTGGGGCTTGGTCAAGGGAATGCTCCTGGTCCGAGTGCCCCGGATTCTGTCATGGACCGGCGCGTCGCCGGAAATACGCCAGGCAACGCGCATGCTCCTTCGGAAGCCATAGGGAGCGCGCCCGGACTTTGATTACCGACGCATTGCCGACTAGGCAGCGCCCGGTCGAGTGCTTGTTTCCTGTACCCTACGGTATTGCGGCATCGCGCCGCGTGGACCCACATGACAGCGCCCCCAGGCGCGGAAGACTCGGCGGGGAGCAGGCCCTGATGGGCGAAACAGAATCGGATCGCGTGCTGGTTGAACGCGTCCAGCAGGGCGATGCCCGCGCCTATGACCTGCTTGTGCGCAAGTATCAGCACAAGATCGTGGCGCTGGTCTCGCGCTACGTGAGTGACTGGACCGAGTGTGAGGATATTGCCCAGGAAGCCTTCATCCGCGCCTACCGCGCGATCGGCTCGTTCCGCGGCGAAAGCCAGTTCTATACTTGGCTTTACAAGATTGCGGTCAATACCGCCAAGAACCACCTTGTCTCGCAGGGTCGGCGTCCGCCGACGGACGATGTCGCCATCGAGGATGCCCAGCATGTCCAGGGTGCGGAAGCGCTGCGTGACGGGGCGACCCCGGAACATGAATTGCTCAGGCAAGAAATTGAACAAACCGTCTTTGCCACGGTCCAAGCATTGCCTGAGGACCTGCGCACGGCGATCACCCTCCGTGAGGTCGAGGGCATGAGTTACGAGGAAATTGCCGAAGTCATGAACTGCCCGATCGGCACCGTGCGTTCACGCATCTTCCGCGCGCGGGAGGCCATCGAGCAGAGTCTCAGGCCGTTGTTGGACGAACGCTGAAACGTCTCATTGGCATATTGACCGGAAGTCGCGTTCGCCTCGCGCATCGTCGATTGCCATATTCGCAGGTGTACTGCCATGAACCGTCAAGCATGCCATGAAGATCTGTCGGCTTTCATGGATGGAGAGTTGGGCACTGATGCGTCGCGATTCCTGCTGCGGAGGCTCGACTACGACGCGGGCACGAGGGGACGCTGGGAGCGCTACCATCTTGCGCAATCGGTGCTGCGTCGTTCATTGCCGTGGCTGGCCAGCCGCGACTTTGCCGACCGGGTGGCTGCCCGTCTGCGCGCCCAGCGCCTGGTCGGTGGTCCTCCGTGGTTGCGGTGGTCGACGCGCCTGGCAGGTGCGGCCGCGGTCGTGGCGGCGGTGTTGATGCTGGTTCCGCAGCAGCCCGACATCGGCGCGCTTGTTCCCCAGAACGTGACCGTAGCGACCCCCGCCCCCGCGTGGCTCGGTGCACACGGTGATCCGAACGGGGTCGATCCACCTGGCTTTGGCTACGGCGCGTTTCCTGGAAATCGCGACAGCCTTGCGGCGATTGATCCCTTGGCCCGGGTCGAGGCGTCGAATTGGCCTCGCGACGAGGGCGTCATGCCCTACCTGTTGCCTGATCAGGAACGCCGGATGGATCGATTGCGCCCCATTGATGCCGCCGACCACTGAATCGGGGCGCACGATGGTCGCGCCCCCTTAACCCGGCGGCCTTGATCGCGCACAATGGGCGGCATGCCGCAGCGCCTTGCTTCCACGCCTGACGTTCGATCGAGTGCCCTGGCGCGTGCGCGTTTGGCGTTGCTGACGCCCTATCTCAATACGTCCGCGGGCATGCAGGCCTTGCTGCTCCGTCGCGGAGATGCCGAATTGCCATGCGCCGTCGCGCCGACCGGTCTCGGCTGCTGGACCCGGCTGGACCTGGCCCGCGGGCGATGGTCGGGAGCTGTGCGCGCCGAGGCTGACGCGCTGCCCTTCGCGGACGACAGCATCGGTCTGGTCGTGGCCGAGCATGTTCTCGAGGCGCTGGCTCAGCCGGGGCCGCTGCTGGCGGAAATCGCCCGGGTGCTGCAGCCGGGGGGGCGACTGCTCCTCTGCAGCTACTCCCGGTGGCACCCACGGGGGTGGGGCGCATGCCGACGGACGCGACGTACGGGCGCCGATTGCCACCTTCGAGGCATCTTTGCGCAATTGCGGATCGTTCGGGCACTGGGACTCGAGCGCGAGTCCATCGAGCGCCAGTCGGGGTGCGTGCTGCTGGTCCTGCGCAAGCGGCGCGCCAGCGCACTGATCCTGCATCTGCCGCGCGGGAGGCTGGCATCCTTCCGGGGGCCGATGGGAACCATTCCGGGCGGCACTCACCGCGAAGCCTCATGAGTCCGTCCGAGGTGTACATCTGGACCGACGGAGCGTGCCTTGGCAATCCTGGACGAGGAGGTTGGGCGGCGCTATTGCGGCGCGGTGAGCGGGAACGCCTGCTCACCGGGGGCGAAGCGTTGAGCACGAATAACCGGATGGAATTGATGGCCGCGATCTCGGGCCTGGAAGCGCTCAAGCGCCCGTGCCGGGTCGAACTGTTCACGGACTCCCAGTATGTGCGCCAGGGGGTCACGGAGTGGATGCCGCGATGGGAGCGCAATGGCTGGAAAACCTCTGCCCGGCAGCCCGTCAAAAACCAGGACCTGTGGCAGCGCCTGGCGGCGGCCGGTGCGGCGCACCATATCGGGTGGCGGTGGGTGAAGGGCCATAGCGGACACGTGGAAAACGAGCGTGTCGACGCGGCCGCGCGGGCGGCCGCCGAGCAGCAGCCATGAGCAATCGGATGGTCGTCCTGGATACCGAGACGACGGGGCTCGAAGTGAGCCAGGGGCATCGTCTGGTAGAAGTGGGCTGCGTTGAACTCCTGGATCGTCGCCCGAGCGGACGACGTTTCCACGCTTATCTCGATCCGGAACGGGCGGTGGATCCCGGCGCGCTTGCGGTACACGGCCTCAGCGATGCATTCCTCGCGACCCAGCCGCGCTTCGCTGCCGTGGCGGCAGAGCTGCGCGAATTTCTCGCCGATGCGGAGCTGGTCATCCACAACGCCGCATTCGACCTCGGGTTCCTCGACGCGGAGTTTGCGCGCATCGATACCGAACACGTCCCGTTGGCACGGCGCCACGTGGTGACCGATACCTTGCTCATCGCGCGCGAGCGCTTTCCGGGTCAGCGGAATTCGCTGGACGCGCTCTGTCGCCGGTTCGAGATCGACAATTCAGGACGAACGCTCCATGGTGCACTGCTCGACGCCGAGCTGTTGGCGGATGTCTATCTCGCCCTGACGGCCGGACAAAGCACATTGAGTTTCGGCATGGAATCCGGTGAGGGCGCCAGTGGCATCCCCGGATCTGCGCCGATCAGCGCGTCGAAGTCGTCCTTGCACCGTCTCAAGGTGCGTCCGCGCGTCATCCACGCCAGCGTCGAGGAGCAGGCTGCGCACGCATTGCGCCTCGATGCCCTCGATCAGGCCAGCGGACGCCCGTGCCTCTGGCGGCAAATGGACGAACGTCCGGACTGAACCGGCAGGAGCGCCGTGGCTCAGCGGCGCAGGCGCACGACAATGGCCGTGAGATTGTCGCGGGCGTGATGATCCAGTGCGTCCAACAGCACATGCTCTGCCGATTCCTGGGCGGACAGCGAGTGGTCGGTCAACGCCCGCTGGCGAGCCTCGGCGCTGCTGGCCTCGAGAATCCCGTCGCTGCAGAGCAGAATGGCCGATGGATAGCGCAGGCGGCCACAACGCAGTCCGACGTGCAATTCGTCGTCCCGGCCTCGTCCGAGCAATGCTGTCGCCGCGGGTGCGGGCGATGGGTCGTTTTCCGGACAGGGCAAGGCGGACGCCTCGGCCACGCACGCCGCATCGGTTCCGCCCAGGACGATGGTGCAGTCGCCGACCCATGCGAGCTCAAAATCGGGCTCAGTCAGTCGCAGCAGGCACAACGTTGCGCCGGCTGGATGATCGTTGCGACGTTCTTGGATGAACCGCGCGACCGCTGCGCCTGTCGAACGAATGACGCGATCCAGCGGGGTGCCCGCTCGACCTAACCGGAGTGCCTCTTCGCGAGCGAGGGCAGCGATCGCCTCCCCGTAGCCCATGCCACCCATGGCATCGACGATGACAAACAACCCCGATGCGGCATCGATGGCGTAGCTGTCCTCGTTATGCTGGCGCCTCAGGCCTGGATGTGTCGCGTGACCGAACTCGAACATGGCTGTTTCCCAAAGTTGGTGCAGCATGCCGAAGGCGTGATCGGTTGTCACCGTGCAGCACAATGCTTATCATGATCGACTTGCATGCTGGCTCGAGCGGGCATCGCGGAGAGGTGGCAGAGTGGTCGAATGCGCCGGACTCGAAATCCGGTTTACGGTTTTGCCGTAACGTGGGTTCGAATCCCACCCTCTCCGCCAACGAGTCTCGAGCTTTGCGTCGCCCCTGCTGGCGGTGAAAGATCCTCGCAAGTATCACAGAGGTACGCGCGTCGTGCGCCCAAGCCTCGAGGCCTGCGCGCGTCTATCCGGGGGGTTGCGGGGCCCGA
>JAJYPJ010000017.1 GCA_021795435.1 Pseudomonadota bacterium | reverse complement strand
CTCGAGATGAGGGCCGTTGAGTGGCAGGGTCGAAAGCGGGTTGAGCGTGTGCTCAAGGATCGAGCGGTCGGCAGGTGGCTAGCGCAGGAAGACGCACGAGTCGACTTGCGGGTCGCGGACCCGAGTGCTCGCCCAGGGCAAGTCCGACAGCGTGGAACGCAGGCTGTTGCCTGGGCGATGAGGGCTGTCGCTTGCTGGCTGGCGTCGGCTCGACCCGGCTAGTCGGAAACGCATAGTGCGCCCGAGCCTGCAACGAATCAGCCAGCTTGGTGCCGACGTCACCTCATTTTTGAATAGCGCCGCGGTTTGGCGCGGATCGCAATTGTTGCGGAGAACTCGAGCGTCAACTCCTGGCCGAACCTTGCCGCGAAGCCGACGTTGCGAGCTGCGCTCCGCGGGTTCACAGTCGACCCATTGCAGCCGTTCGTGGCGATGATTCCAGAGCGCTACGCTATTGATAATGGAGGGACGTCGGAACTGCGTCAAACTCCGGCGGCCATGCGCTGTCCAAGTCTGTGTCCTGCGCCGCTAGGAACGCCCAATGAAGTTGCTCTGTCCGATCTGTGAAACGCGCATCCCGGATCACCTGCTGCGCACCCGTCCATCCGATCCATGCGGCGGGGTATTTGTTACCTGCCCGCACTGCCATGGCACCTCGCACTGCGAGGACTATTCGAGAAAGCAGTTTGCGGCAATAAGCGCGGGGTCCATCGCGCTGCTGGCGCCGGACGTGTTGGACATCCCGCGCGTCATTCGGCTGCTGCTCGCCATCACCGCACTGGTGATTTTCGGCGCCGTGTTCCATGCGTCACGCGGTGCGCGCAAGCTCACCCCGATTCAGGACGCGCACGCGGACGAAGGGGGTCGACGTCCATCCGCTTTTGAGTAGCGCCGCGGTTTGGAGCAGATCGCCAACTGACGCAGGAAACTCGAGCGTCAACTCCTGGCCGAACCTCGCCGCGAAGCCGACGTTGCGAACTGCGCTCTGCGGGTTCACAGTCGACCCTAAGCGGACATTGGACCAGGCATTCCTGCAGCGCGGAGCGCCCGTAACATCCCGATCACTTCACAGGAGGAGGTGTGGACGAACCTGTTGCTCGACGTGTTCGGTGGTGTAAAGGCTTGCGAAGCGTCGGTGTGCGCAGACTCGAGGCTGCCGAGGTGGACTACCTGCGCTCGGAGACACGGAAGTTCCGTCATCGATACTGGCTGCCGGCAGCGCTCGGTGTTGCGGCCCCAACCAGCATTGCTTTAGCACTGGTCGCGTTCTCATACGGTAGCTCCGCGCCAGTTCTTACGGCGCTCGGCGTGACGCTACTGATCAGCGGCATCTATATTTTGCCAACCGTGGCGCTACTGGGCTTCCGTGACATCAAGAAGCTGCGCAAGCTGCTGCGACTCGATCTGGACATCGGGCTGGTCGAACGGTTCGAGGCTGTGTCGGATTCGCAGCCCGGCTCACCAGAACAGACTCCGTCACCTGGAAGCAAGCTGGAAAGTATTGAAGTGCTGCCAGGCTCGATGTCCGTGCTCAAGATGAATGGTGCGATTCCGCCGAAGCGGGTTGCCGCGGAAATAACAGAGACCGCGCCACCGAGTTCTGCTACCGGAACTCTGAAACCAGCTGCTTCAGCCGGCCGCACATTTGCCCTTCGGCGGCTCACCGCGGACGAGCAAGCTGAATTGGCGACGACTGTACAACGCTTCAAAAAGAGTGTGTGGATAACATGCATCGTGATTGCCATCTTCGTTCCGGCAATGCTGCATGAATTATTCGGGATATCGCATGGGGTGTTGAGTACAGAGCCTCTGACCATGCACGCGTTGAATTTGTTCGTTCTAGTTGCCGCAGCCAGTGCTATCTACAGGCTTTATCGGCTGTTCCGAAATTCAAGGTTGCTCACCAAGGACCTGCACGAAGCGGAATTGGTTTCTGTTGCGGAGCACACTGCGCCGTTTGAGACATTCGAAGTCTTGCGCCATTCCAAATTGATCTGGTCCAAGGCAGCGCAGCCATCACTCTGGCGGCATAGCCGCGCCCAGATCCGCCGCAGCGATTATCTGCTTGACCTGAAACTTTGAGCAGGTGCGCTCCGGCAATCCGGATATGGGGCAAGCCTGTTTCAATTCATCTGCGTGCCAGCCCGTCAATGGCAAGACCATTGCAATTCAAGCTTTCGTGAGTAGTGATTGGAGGGAACCCCATGCTCAAGTGGGTCAAGACGATCTGGCGAGGCACTGATCCTGTCGAGTTTGCCAGTGCGTTCACCGAGGAGGAATCGATTGCGCGATTGCGCGCCGTAACGCGCACGAACAGCATCTTGGCGCAGCTGGATATGGATGAATGTGTCGCCGGCACCGTTCGCGCGGATCGCGTTGTGTTACGGCGCATCATTCCATTACTGCACAATTCCTTCCGACTGCTGTTTGTCGGTCGATTCGAACCGCGGGACGGCAAAACTACGCTGCGCGGCCGGTTTGTCATGGGCCTGTTCACGCGAGTATGCCTGGCGTTTTGGTTTGGAATCTTGTCGGTGTTGGTGATACTCGGTTGTCTCGCGTTTGCGACTTCGCCTCGAACGAGCTGGGCTATACCCCTTGGATGCATCCCTCTGATCGTACTCGGCCTTGCCTTTGTCCGGGTCGGTCTCTGGTTTAGTCGCAATGACCCGAAGGTCATCGCCCAAGTGATCCGTGCTGCGCTGCAGATCGAAGCTGTTGAGAAGGGCAGGATTTCGATGCCCGCTACGCCCTCCCCGGCAGCCCACAGACCAGTTACTGTATGGCTGTCATTGGTGTTTTTTGCCTGCTGCGGACTGTCGCTGATCGTTTCATCAGTACTTGGCCTTCGCAATGATCTGCCTGTTGTGGTGGGGCTCATACTGGCCCCTCACAAGACCCTCGCGCTACGAGAGATCGGAGTCGCGATCGGTCTGGCTTTTATAGGCATTGCGTATGGAGTATTTCGGCGCAGTACGATGGCCTGGCGCCTTGGCATCGGGCTCACCACCGCAATTTCGATGACGTTGTTTGTTTCGTTTGCGTTTCATTCTGCATCGATCCTTGCTGCGGTGGACCGCTCAGAAGCAATGCAGGGCAACCCTGTCGCCGAAAACGATCTTGGCGTGATGTACGAGACGGGCGCAGGTGTTCCTAAAAGTGATACGAAAGCGGCGAAGTGGTATCGGCGTGCTGCGCTGGCCGGCGATGTGCACGCGCAAGTCAACCTCGGTTGGCTTTACCAGAAGGGCCGCGGCGTCCCTCAGAGCGATGCGCAAGGTTTGTACTGGTACCGGTCGGCAGCCGAACATGGCGATGCCGTCGGCGAATTTGATCTCGGCCAGACCTACTACTATGGCGAAGGTATTCCGCGAAACTTCGCAAAAGCCGCGAAGTGGTACCGACGCGCGGCGGATCAGGGCGATCCGTCTGCGGAGACTGACCTTGGCTTCGCCTACTCGACAGGGAGAGGGGAGCCGAAGGATGAATCGAAGGCAGTTCGATGGTTTCAGCTGGCGGCGGCGGCGGGTGATGCCGTCGCACAGCGATATCTAGCCTATGACTACCAGGTCGGCAAAGGCGTACCACGAGACCCGGTTGAGGCCGAGAAGTGGCTTCACCTCGCCGCACTCACTGGTAATGACCAGTCAGCAATGCAACTGGCCGACCTCTACGCGACGAGCACTGGTGCTGCACGACACCCTCGAAGAGCTCTGAAATGGTATCGACTGGCGGCATCGGGCGGGGATCTGGATGCCATGGATGTCGTTGCGCGCGATTACTTGCTCGGTGACGGTGTCGCCAGAAGCGACACCGAAGCTGCAAAGTGGTACCGCATGGCTGCTGCGCACAACGATGCAAGTGCAGACTACGGATTGGGATTCATCGACCAGCACGGCACAAGTGTGCCGCACGATCTGCCCCGAGCTCTGTACTGGTACCGCAAGGGAGCGGAACAGGGCAACGTCGATTCGGAAGTCGCGCTCGGCGTGATGTATGAAGTGGGCGCGGGTACCCCAGTAGACTACTTAGAAGCGCGCAGATGGTTCCTGCTGGCCGCCGTTCGTGAAAACCCGACTGCAGAAGTCAATCTCGGCATGATGGACGCCAAAGCCCAGGGCGTTCCGCAAAATCTGGTGAAAGCGTATGCGTGGTTCGATGTCGCGCATGGTCTGTCGGCACTTGGCACCGAGAACTACACGGTGACCAGGGGCGCGATGGCATTGCTTCGCACGCATTTGCGCGCGACAGAGATTGCCCAAGCTGAGCAGATTGGACAAGCGTGGCTGGCTGCGCATCCGGTGAGGCGGGTCCAATGACCTGGGCCCCAGTTATCTGAAAGTAGTCTTTCCAACGTCCGCTTCTGGCCGGTTTGCGCCGTTCCGGACCGCGCCCGTGGATGACCGCAAGGCTCTGCAAGGCGGTCACGGTCGACGAACTGTTGGCTACTCAGCATTGGGGGTACGTCGCGTGGACACCGTGCTGATGGTCTGCCGCCGATCTGGCCCAGCCGCCGAACGAGGCCGAGCTCACTGAGTGAGGTTCAGGAAGTAAACCTGGTCCCTTAATGCCTGCAAACTTGGCCCCTTATGCTTGGATGCCGTTGTGCCATGCTCGGCCCTCGACCGGAGACTCCAATGTCCTCATCCACGATCAGACGCATTTTTGCCGCCGCGGCAATCCTCCTGCTCGGCTGCTCACTGAGCGGATGTTTCTACCCTGGCTACGGCTACGCCGGCGGCGACTACCGGCGCGGCGACAGCCGTGACCACCGGGGCGACGGCGGCGACAACCGAGACGGCGGCGATCACCGAGACGGCGGCGACAATTCCTACGGCGGCGGCTAGGTTAAGGCGGGCCACCATTTCGCCGCCGGGACCGATAGGTACGCACGAGCTCTTCCCCGGCGTTGCCGAAGCGTAAGTGCCGTGCTGTCGCTGACCACGTGCCATCGCGTTTCATGCGGCGCCAGAGGCCTGAATCCGGGCTCTACTTCTAGTTAGGCACCACATGGAGGTTACGCTATGAAGGTAAAACTGTTTTGGGTTCGCTCGCCGGACAGCGACAAAGGCTTCGTTACCACACATCGTCGCGGCGACAATGCGATGGCATTCGAGGCGCAAGTCAACGAGTGGTTGGCACAGAACCCTAACATCGAGATTGCACATATCAAGCAGTCCGCCTGCGGTGGTAGCTGGCAGGCAGCACTATGGCTTGTATCAGTCTGGTATTCGGAGCGCAGTAGTGCCTAATAATTCCAAGCGGACACGCTGACGTGTGCCGCTTAATTCAAGCGTTGACTGTCCGCTTTTGGCCGGTTCGCGCCGCTCCAGACACTGTATGTGGATGACCGCAGAGCTGTTCAAAGCGGTCACCACCAGCCGTGACACGGGAAAGTGGCCAGCGAATACCAGCACACTCGGTCAGCGTCACCGGAATCCGCAATCAGGTGCGGGCCTGGCGCCTCGGACGGGCGCATCCGTTCGCCGGACGTCAGGGTTGCGGTGACCCCTGGCGTGTTGCGGATATTCGCCGGCCACGTGCGAGGCGAGACGATTGGACATGACTGCGGTCCCTTCGGTCATGGCACCTTACCGGCAACGATGGAAAGCTGGAGGCCGGACCACTTCACGGGAACACCCCATGGCAACGCTCACCGAACAGTTACGCGAATTGGCGGCAACGAACGCCTCCCGCATTCCCCCCGAGATCGGCAAAGTCATGAATCAGGCGACCTCGGACCTGCAGCATTCAGGCATCCTTGGACGGACCCTGAAGGTAGGCGAGAAGGCGCCCGACTTCGGCCTTCCCGACGCAACCGGCAAGCTGCATACCCTCGCGGAACTGCGCACGCGGGGTCCCGTGGTGCTGGCTTTTTATCGCGGTGGCTGGTGCCCGTACTGCAACCTGGAACTGCGCGAGTTGCAGGCTCATCGCGGTGCATTCGAGGCGCGCGGTGCGCAGCTGGTTGCCGTTTCCCCGCAGACGCCCGATGCGTCGCTTTCTACGGCCGAGAAAAATGCACTTTCGTTCCCCGTCCTCTCGGACGTGGGCCACCGCGTTGCAAGGCAGTTCGGCCTCGTCTTCACCGTGCCGGATGCCCTGCGCCCGATCTACAGCCAGTTCGGCATTGACATACCGGGTTCCAATGGCGACACCACGTTTGAGCTGCCCATTCCGGCAACTTACGTGATCGACCGCAAGGGCGAAATTGCCTATGCCTTTGCCGAGGCCGACTACACCAAGCGTGCCGACCCACTGGAACTTTTGGCGGCACTCGATCAGCTGCGTTGAGCGATGCGGATATCCAAAGGGCCGGGCTCGACATGTCGGGCGCAGGGCGCTCGGCCGGGCTTTGCGTCCAGGGGTGCCTTGTCCCGGCCACGGCGATCGGCTGGATCCCGTCGCGACTTTTCGAATATGAGCACTCCGCCATCCAGCCGCGGGATCAGCCGATGGTAACGAGGCATCAGCCGCGGGATCCCGGTTTGGCGCCTCGCGCGCGGCTCGCTGCAATCGGTGGATAGCCGAAACGCCGCTTGAACGCGCGGCTGAACGCGGCCTCCGTGACGTAACCCGCGCGGTGGGCCGCGGCCGCGACCGAGATTCGTTGCTCGGTCAGATCGATGTACGCGCGGTGCATACGCCAGGTTGCAAGATACTGTGCAGGCGCCATGCCGACCTGTGCCCGAAACCGCCGCATCAATGCGGCGCGCGAGAGATGGACGGTGGACGCCATTGCCGCAAGTGTCCAGGGACGGTTTGGTTGCTCGTGAAGCGCGAGGAGAAGGGGCCTCAGCCGATCATCGTGCAATCCGCGGAGAAGGCCCGCGCGATCCCGACCTTCCTCGAAAGCGTGCCTCAGCACGTAGATGAAGAGCGCATCGGCCAGCTTGTCGATCAATGCATCCCGTCCCGGCACCTCGTGCTCGCTTTCGGCCATGATCAGCCTCAGCAATGCACCGGCCCGCGTTTCGGGCCCGGCCTTGGAGGACGAGCGTTGTTGGCAGCGAGTCGAGCACGATTCCCGCCAACGGAGAGGCGAATTCCAGATAGCCGCAGAGCAGCAGCGTGTCGACTGCGCCGCGTGGCGACGACGCGGAGCGCAACGAATGTCCAAGCGGTCGGGGGAACAGGACCACGTCGCCATGATTGATGCGCAACGGCTGCGATTCGTCTTCCAGGAACAGGTCGCATTGGCCCTTGGCAACCAAGTGGAACATGGCCTTCGTCTCGAGGCCTCCCGAGAGCGTCCATGCGCCGCAGCGGAGCTCACGGTGAAATAGCCGGGTGGAGAGGTGGAGTTGGCGGAGCAAATTCGTCAGAAGGTCCGCCGTCCCAGCCGTTGCAGGGTGATCGGACATGCAAACAACTCCCGAGGGCAGGCGTGCAGCCTACGACACAGGGCGGGGGTTCTTCCATGGCGACTGCGGCGCACCATCGGGTAAGGCTCGTTGAGCATCGCGAACGGGCCATACGCCATCGGAAACGGCCATGAAGCGACTGCAATTGACTGAGTGCGCCATGCAACGAGGCTGGTAGCTTTCCTATAATCGGCGGACGATCAAGACCCCGGAGATGTCCGTTGACGGCCTATGACGCCTGGACCCTGGCTGCATTGTGGACGATGCCTATCGTCACGGTTGCCGGCTTCCTTTTCATTCGCGAGCAGATGCGCAGCGACCGGATGTCACTCGAGACCCAGACAAGCTGGCAGATCTACACGGTCAGCACAGGGATTCTCCAGACGCTGGTTTCCCAGCCGGAATGCAGGCCCTATTTCTATGACGGCATGCCCATGCCGACCGAGGAGCCACTGCGCAGCCGGGTGCTCGCGATGGCCGAACTGATCTGTGATCACATGGAAAACATCGTGCTCCATCGTCGGGCAATGGATGCGTCGACGTTCAAGGTCTGGGCCGATTACATGCAGGGACTCTATCGGCGAAGTCCCGTCATGCAGGATTTCCTCAAGGTCGAGCGGGAAGGCTACCGTTATGCGGAGGAATTCCTGGCACTGGTCACGCAATCCCGTGGCCCGGGCGCGTGAGCGGGCTAGGCCATCACGACCTGGGCCGGCATTGACTTGAAGTCGCGCGTCATGATGGTGATCGATCGATCGACGTAGCGCGAGGTCTCGAGCACCGACCATCCGAGGTGCTCGTAGAGCCGCGTCTGGTCGAAGGTGTAGAGATAGATGCGGTCGAGAAAGCTCGCCGCGTAATCCGTCACCCGGGTCACCAGGGCGCTGCCGATTCCCTGGCCCCGGAACGCGGGTTGCACCAAGACGTTGGCCAGCCAGGGGCCGAGTTGGCGGCGGGTTGGAAGGTCCGACGCGACCAGGCTGGCGATTCCGATCAATGTGCCCTGCTCGAACGCTCCGAAGTAGCGAGGCACCTGGACTTCCGGCGCAAGGCTTTTGACGACATCCCCCAGGCAGGTTGCCCACGTCTGCGTCGGCTCGAAGCGTGCCCATTCCTGGTAGATCCACCGGGCGGCTTCCTCGGCTTCGGCGGGTGTTGCCAACTGGCGATACTCGATCATTCGCGACTCTGCTGGAGATGTCGCTGGACTTCATATCGCATGCGTCTCGAATAGGGAAGATCCCGCCGGCAATGCATTCGCATCGCGCGCGCCAGGGTGCAAACGGAGGGCAGGCTGTGCCTGAGGACGCGCGGGCTGGGTCACTTGACCCCTTCGGCTTGCCGCCGTGGCCCCCGGGGAGCGATGGCTTCGGGCCGGGAAGGGAGGAGGGCCATTCCTGTCGAAATCGTGATGTAAATTTAGCCGCGCAGGACGCGGGACAGAGCTTGCCGTCCCGCAGAATCGGCGGATTGAACCCGGAGAAACCCCATGGCAATGATGCGTCATTCCCTTCGCCAGGCCCTTATGGCCTCGTTGCTTCTGGTCGCCCCGATGGTGGTGCGGGCGTCCGGAATCATTCCCGAGCCCAATGCCGACGCGACGCCGCTCGCCACCCAAGCGAATCCCGAACGCCTGACGCTGGACGCGAGGGACGCAGGTCGTGGCCTGATGACGGCGACGATGGACATTCCGGTCCAGTCCGGCCCTTTCACCTTCGTCTATCCCAAGTGGATCCCGGGCGAGCATGGTCCAACCGGGCCGTTGGCCGACATTTCCCAGCTACAGGTCTCGGCGGCAGGCAAGCTGCTTCCATGGCGACGGGACAAGGTCGACATGTATGCGTTCCACGTCGACGTGCCGGCAGGCGTCACGTCCCTGCAGGTCCGGTTCACGGTATTGCTCAATTCACCGACGCCGATGTCGACGCCGAACCTCGCGGTGCTGAACTGGAATCGCGTGCTCTTCTACCAGGACAACACCAATTCCCACGACGACTATTTCAAGGCCAGCATCATCCTGCCCCAGGGCTGGGGTTTCGGCACTGCGTTGCCCATCGCCTCGCAGCACGGCGATCGCGTGGATTTCGCCGAGGTGCCGCTTAACATGCTGGTCGACTCGCCGCTGGATTGCGGCCGCTACTTCAAGAAGTACACGCTCTGGAAGCACGGTTCGGCTTACCAGGAGCTCGATGTCTTTGCGGATCGGCCGCAGGATCTCGATATACCGGCGCCCCTGATTGCAAGCTACCGGCGGATGACTCCGGAGGCGCTGGCGCTGTATGGCTCGCGGCATTGGGCCAACTACCATTCGTTGCTGGTGCTCTCCAACCGCATCGGCTTCGAGGGCATCGAGCATCACCAATCCAGCGACGATCGCGCGCCGGATACATTCATGACGAACGCCAAGTGGCAGCTGGTTGCTGGCGACCTGCTCACCCACGAGTTCTCGCATTCCTGGAATGGCAAATATCGCCGGCCCTGGGACCTGACGACGCTCAATTTCCAGATCCCGCAACGTACCGACCTGCTGTGGGTTTACGAGGGCATGAACCAGTATCTCGGGGACCTGCTGTCCTTCCGCGCCGGGATCCGCCAACCTGCTGAATACCCGCAATACCTCGCCACGATCTACAGCCAGATGGCCAACGAGCCCGGACGCATGACCGAGCCGCTCATCGACCTCACGACGGCCGCGCCCTACCTGTACGAGGCGCGCGGATCCTATCCGTCGCTCCGGCGAACGGCCGGCGACTTCTACACGGAAGGAGAGCTGCTGTGGCTTGACGTCGATACCATCATTCGGGCGCAGACCCATGGCCGCAAATCGCTGGACAACTTCCTGCATCTGTATTCCGAGCCCTCGGTGACTGGCCCGATCACGAAGACCTACACGCGCGCGGATATCGAGCGGATGCTCAACGAAGTGGCGCCCTATGACTGGCATGCGTTCTTCCAGAAGCACGTCTATGACGTGGCACCGCAACCACCAACCGGCGAGTTGCGCCGCGCCGGATGGAAGCTCGTCTACACGAGCCAGCCCAATCCGTTCATGACCGCGCAGGAACAGTTGCGCCACGTTGACGACCAGTGGCTCACCTTCGGCCTGCGCATCGGCAAGGATGGCAAGGTCTTCGACGTCCGCGAAGGCTCCCCGGCGTGGAAGGCGGGTCTCGCGCCGGATATGGTGATCAAGGCCGTGGACGGGCAGGCGTATTCGCCCGAGGTGCTCGCGTATGCACTCAAGCAGGGCGAGAGCACCACGGCGCCGACCCGCTTCGAGATCGAGAACGACGGCTGGTTCAAGCAGTACGCCGTCGACTACCACGGCGGACCGCGCTATCCGCATCTGGTGCGCATTCCGGGCGTGCCGAACATGCTGGCCCGGATCATGGCTCCCCACGCGCGGTAAGTCCCACCAGGGGCGCCGGCTGTCTGGTCGGCGCCCCCGGACAGCGCTGCGCCGCACTCCGGTTCCGCGCTGCTTGGCGTGCAAATTGCTTATGGTTTCCCGTTAATTCCGCGCCAAGCGATGGCTTGGCGCCCTGATCAACCGACCGTCATCCTCGGGTACGGGGCATTGACTGAGGGACGACGTGGACTGCTGGGCCTACATCAGCGACCCCATCCTTGAGCGAACGCTGTGCGGGCTCGACGCGGGCGTCGCCAGCCATTGCGAGCGGGTCGCGCGGCATGCGGTGCAGTTGGGTGCCTTGCTGGGCTTCGATGGCCACGACCTCGGCGTCCTCGGCCTGGCGGGTCGCATCCACGACATCGGCAAGCTCCATGTACCGGCCGCGATCGTGCAGAAGTCGGGCCGCCTGACGCCGCACGAGTGGGCGCTGATGCAGCGGCACAGCGAAACTGGCCAGCGCATCGTGCTGGCGCAGCGGGACATTCCGTTTCGCGAGGAAGTCGCGTTGCTGGTTCGCCACCACCATGAACACTGGGACGGCGGCGGCTATCCCGATGGCTTGCGGGGCGATGCCATCCCGATCTCGGCGCGCATTCTCGCCGTGGTCGACAGCTACGACGCACTGACCTCCGAGCGGCCCTACCACAGGCCACGGACGCATGCCGAGGCCATGGCCATCCTGTTGCCGGAACGGTGCACGAAGCATGACCCGGATCTGCTCGACCTGTTTGTCCAGCGTGTCATCGGGGCGGTGGACTAGCAGGCGGCGTCCAGACAACAAGCCCGCATCGTGCCCGCGGGGCCGGGGAACGGGTGTCAACGCTCAGCCGCCGTAACCCCGGGGATTGGCCTGCTGCCAGCGCCATGCATCGCGGCACAGATCGTCGATGCCTCTTTGCGTGCGCCAACCGAGCACGTGGGCCGCGCGCGTGGCATCGGCCCAGCAGGCAGCGATGTCGCCCGGGCGACGATCGACGACGTCGTAAGGCACGGCGCGGCCACTCGCGCGCTCGAAGGCACGGATCATCTCGAGCACCGACGTGCCGCGACCGGTTCCGAGGTTCAGTGTCAGCAATTGCGGCGGCGTGGCCAGCAGGTGGCGAAGGGTCGCGACGTGGCCATCGGCAAGATCCATGACGTGGATGTAGTCGCGGACCCCGGTGCCATCGGGCGTGGGCCAATCGCCACCGAAGACGCGCAATCGATCAAGGCGTCCGACGGCGACCTGGCTGACATACGGCATGAGATTGTTGGGCACGCCGCGCGGATCCTCGCCGATCAGTCCACTGGCATGCGCGCCAACCGGATTGAAATAGCGCAGTCGCGCGATGCGCCAGCCTGGTTCGCTGGCGGCGAGGTCCGCGAGCATCTGCTCGATCATCCATTTGGTTCGACCGTAGGGGTTGACCGGATCGCAACGCAGGTCCTCGTGGAGCTGCTCGATGCCGGGTTCGCCATACACCGTGGCCGAGGATGAGAACACCAGATTGCGCACGCCGGCGCGTTGCATGGCCTTGGCCAGCGCAAGGGTGCCTGCCAGATTGTGCGCGTAGTAACGGAGTGGCTGGACCGTGGATTCGCCGACGGCCTTCAGGCCGGCAAAGTGCATCACCGCGTGGATTGGTCCGCTGCGGAACACGGAGTCCAGCGCGCTAGCATCACGGACATCCGCTTCGACGAGTTGCGGTTGCACGCCGGTGATGCGAGCGACGCGACGCAACGATTCGACGCTGCTATTGCTGAAGTTGTCCAGCACGAGAGGCAGGTAGCCCGACTCGATGAGTGCGACGCAGGCATGTGATCCGACGTAGCCGGCACCGCCCGTGATCAGGACCACTGGTTGCATGGGGGATGCCTTTCCCTGGAACGGACGCCGATTGTGCGGGCATCGGCCCGCGCTGTCAGCCGGTCGGGCCGAGGCGACTGGTGACGCCAGCCAAGTCCGCCACGTGCCGGTCCTTCAGCGCTCAGGGTGCCGGGGTTTGCTGGAACCAGCTGCCGTTGCCGAGGCTCCGCTCGCGGCTGACGGCGATGCCCAACGTGAATGCGAAGGGATGGCGACCGCCGAACAGCTTGCTCATCTCCACATGAGCGCCTTCCCACTGCGTGGTGCCGAACGCATGGCTGTAGCCGAGGGCGCCGGCAACACCGCCGGTAATGACCAGCGGATTGCGCGACGCGTCGAGTGACTGCGCGGCGTTGACATTGGCGCCTTGCCAGAAGCTGCTGCCGATGCCGCTCCCGTAGCCGACGGCGGTCGTGGCGCTGCCCCACACGTGCGGGTGGAGTCCCGCGTCGTTGCGGGTGCGGGGCGGGACCGGCGCGCCGGACGGGGCGCTGGAAGTCCCGCCGCGCGCCGGTTTGGCAGGCGACAGCGTTTGCAGGTAGTCGCGTGGCAGCGTCAAATCCAGCGTCGGCGCCGCCGCGGCACACCCTGCGGACAGGAGCAGGCTGACGATCAGCAGCGCGGGCAATCGGTTCATGATGTCGCTCCGGGTTGGCGCCACGGTACATCGCCTGAGTCGGCATGGCGACTCCCCCGCGTCCACCACGGACAGCCGCCGTTTGGCTCCGGCGGAGTCGCGGACGGTGTCCTTGGCAGCGTGCTCGCGCCATCATCCGTTTTCAGCAGGGATGGGCGGCGATCCCCAGGCCGACTGCGCCCTTGCCGGCCCTCAGACCTTTTTCAGGGCGCCGCCGCCCGCCGCCCAGGCCATGACGCCGCCCATCACCGACGCCGCCGCCGGGCAGCCGAGCTGGCGAAGCGCCATGGCGGCATGGCGAGATCGTCCGCCACTGGCGCAGATGCAAAGGATGTCGTGCTGGGCCGGGTCGATGCCATGGCGCGTGAGGGCGCCGCCGAGATCCCCGCCGAAGACGCCGAGCGGAATATGCACGCTGCCGGGCACCATGCCGTGGGCGACTTCATGGGCTTCGCGGACGTCGACGAGGCGCGCGCCTTGTTCCAACCGCTGGCGCGCGGTGCTGGCATCGATGTCGAGAGGATGGGCGCCGCTGTTGAAACCAAACATGGAAACTCCTGCCAGGAAAATGGATGCTTGATTAGATCATGACGATATAAACGTGCGTAGGGGCAAGCCCTTGACGTTCAGGATGGCGTCGGCCCCGTGCGTGGCATCGACGGCGCACGGCCATCGCGATTGCGCATGTGATCGGCGAATTGGGCGATGGACGCGAAAACCTCCTGTCGCAACGCAGGATGCTCGAGCGCTTCATCGAGGGATCGTGCCATGCAGGCCAGCCACGCGTCGCGTTCGGCGGGTCCGATCGGAAAGGGCAGGTGACGCCGCCGCATCATCGGTTCGCCGTAGCGTGACCGGTAGAGATCGGGCCCGCCGAGGAAACCACTCAGGAACGCACGCAGTCGCTCCTCCGCTTGATCAAGGCCCATCCGGTGCATGGCGCGCACTGCGGCTGCCTCCGGCATGGTCTCCATCCGTGCATAGAAGCAGCGGGCGATCCGATCGATCGTCGGTTGCCCGCCAATGCGTGCATACAGGGAAGGTTCCGGATTCATGCCGCGCGCCCGGACATCCCGCCCACCGGTACCTTGAGATAGATCGCGCCATTGGCTTCGGGGGGAGGCAGCGCACCGGCGCGCACGTTGACCTGCACGGCGGGATACAGCAACGCGGGTGGCGACAGGCTTCGGTCGCGCGCGGTGCGCAAGGCCATGAACGCTTCTCGTGCCGTATCCGCCCGCACGTGGGCGTTGGCCCGGCGTTGCTCGCCCACGGTGCAATGGGCGCGGGGTGCACGGCCGTGCGGCGGGTAGTCATGGCAGACGAACATCCGCGTCGCGTCGGGCAGGCGGTAAAGCCGCTGGATCGAATCGTAAAGGATGCCCGCGTCCCCTCCCGGGAAGTCGCAGCGCGCAGTGCCACAGTCCGGAGGGAACAAGGTATCGCCGACGAAAAGCGCGTCACCCGCGAGGTAGCTGACCGAGTCGCGGGTATGGCCGGGCGAGGCGATGACCTGCACGTGCAGCATGCCGACCTCGATGGTATCGCCGTCATGCAGGAGACGATCGAATTGCGAACCATCCGTTCGGAAACCGGGCTCCAGGTTGAGTGCATGGCTGAAATGCTCCTGGACGTCCTGGATGCCCGCCCCGATGGCAATGCGGGCTCCGGTTTCCTCGCGGAGCCAGGCGGCTGCAGAGAAATGATCGGCGTGCGCGTGCGTCTCGAGGATCCACGCGAGGCGGGCGCCGTGCGTCTCGATCCGGTCCACCAGGCCACGGACGTGCGCTGGGCTCGATGCGCCCGAAGGAAAGTCGAGGTCCAGGACCGGATCGATGACGGCTGCGGTCCGGGTAACCGGGTCGATGACAAGATGGGTCCAGGTCGCGCTCGGCGAATGGAGGATGCTGTCCACGATGGGCTGCATGGGGGTGCCGTTAACAAATTAGTAAACACTAATATAATTGACTTGCCCGGACCGTGACTGAACGTTCGGACACGGAAGGGCGAAGCCGGGCTGGTCCCGTTCGGTCGCGTGCCGAGATGCGGGTACTCTTTTTCCGGCGCAACGCGCCCCCCGAGGCCCCGAGCTGCCAGCGATGGCCCCACCGCAACGGAGATCGACATGAGTCCCTGCCAGCCCCGCATACTTGAAGGCCGTCTGTATTGCGCGGGGCAACCCGATGCACAGGACCTTGAACGGCTCGCCGCCGATGGCGTGCGCTGGGTGGTCAACCTGCGGCCGCCAAGCGAGCTCGCGTTCGACGAGGCGGATTGCGTCCGCCGCCTCGGCATGCATTATGTGAATATCCCGGTGGCTACGCCGGCCGACCTCAACCGCGCCAATGCGCGGGCACTGCATGACGCGCTGGCAAGGGCCGGGGAGGATGCGGTGCTGCTCCATTGCGGCACATCGAACCGCGTGGGCGCCTTGATCGCCCTGGCCGCGGCCTGGGAGCAAGGCGTACCGGCGGAGGACGCATTGGCGCTCGGTCAGGCCGCCGGGTTGGCGTCGCTGGAACCGGCAGTGCGTGCGCGGCTGGATCTCCCACTGGATTGAGGGCCGGCCGCCGTGCCGCAACCCGCGCCCCCCGACCCGCGCGGTCACGACGCCAGGTCGAAGCGGTCGAGGTTCATGACCTTGCACCATGCGGCGACGAAGTCGGTCACGAACTTCGTGCGCGCGTCGGCGCTGCCATAGACCTCGGCCAGCGCGCGCAGCTCGGAATGGGATCCGAACACGAGGTCGGCGCGGGTCGCCGTCCATCGGGTCGCACCCGTCCTGCGGTCCCGCGCCTCGAACGTGTCGTGCCGCCCTGGAAGCGCGCTCCACACGATGCCCATGTCCAGCAGGTTGACGAAGAAGTCGTTGGTGAGCACGCCAGGCCGCGCGGTGAAAACACCGTGTGCGCTCTGGCCTGCGTTCGCACCCAGCACGCGGAGGCCGCCGACCAGCACGGTCATCTCGGGTGCAGTCAGCCCGAGCAATTGCGCCTTGTCGACCAGCAGGGCCTCGGCGGGCGTGTCACCTGCGCGTTCGCTCCGGTAATTGCGAAAGCCATCGGCGACCGGCTCGAGCACGGCCATGCCATCGGCGTCGGTCTGCTCGGCCGTGGCGTCCATGCGGCCCGGCGTGAAGGGGACGGTGATGGGCTCTCCGGCCTGGCGCGCGGCATGCTCGATCGCGGCAGCCCCGGCGAGGACGATCAGGTCGGCCATCGAGATCCGGGTCCTTGGCGCCGCCTCGCTGTTGAAAGTCCCGCGGACGGCCTCGAGGCTCGCAAGCACCCTCGCCAGTTGTGCCGGCTGGTTGGCTTCCCAGTCCTTCTGCGGGGCGAGGCGGATCCGCGCGCCGTTGGCGCCGCCGCGGCGATCCGAAGCACGGAATGTGGAGGCCGACGCCCATGCCGCCGACACGAGCTCCGGGACCGTGAGACCTGAGGCCATTACCAGGGCCTTGAGCCGCGCGATGTCATGCGCATCCACGAGCCCATGGTCGAGCGCCGGAATCGGGTCTTCCCAACGCATGACTTCCGCCGGGATCTCCGGCCCGAGCCAGCGCGCGCGCGGCCCCAGATCGCGGTGGGTGAGCTTGAACCAGGCACGGGCGAACGCATCCGCGAACTGCGCCGGATGCTCGTGGAATCGGCGCGCGATCCGTTCGTAGGCAGGATCGAAGCGCAGTGCGAGGTCCGTCGTCAGCATCGTCGGCCGGTGCCTCTTGTCTGGATCGGCGGCGTCGGGCGTGATTTCAGGCGCATCCGTGGCCACCCACTGGTAGGCCCCGGCGGGGCTCTTGGTCAGGGCCCACTCATAGCCGAAAAGGAGCTGGAAGAAGTTGTGGCTCCACTGGGTCGGCGTGTTGCTCCAGGTCACTTCGGGCCCGCCGCCGATGGTGTCGGCTCCGTTCCCGGTCCCATGGTTGCTGCGCCAGCCAAGCCCCTGCTCGGTGATGTCCGCCGCCTCGGGCTCGGGACCGACGTGCGTGGCCGGCGCTGCGCCGTGGCTCTTGCCAAAGGAGTGGCCGCCGGCGATGAGCGCCACGGTCTCTTCGTCGTTCATCGCCATGCGCGCAAAGGTCTCGCGGATGTCGTGCGCCGCGGCGACCGGATCCGGCCGGCCGCCCGGACCTTCCGGATTGACGTAGATGAGGCCCATCTGGACTGCCGCCAGTGGATGGTCGAGCTGGCGGTCCCCGGTGAAACGCGCGGCGTCGTCCAGCCACGTGGCCTCGGACCCCCAGTAGACGGACTCGTCCGGCTCCCAGGTGTCGGCGCGCCCGCCCGCGAAACCGAAGGTCCGGAAGCCCATCGACTCCAGTGCGACGTTGCCCGCGAGGATGATCAGGTCGGCCCACGAGATGCGGCTGCCGTACTTCTGCTTGATGGGCCAGATGAGCCGGCGCGCCTTGTCCAGATTGACATTGTCCGGCCAGCTGTTCAGCGGCGCGAATCGCTGCTGCCCGGCATTGGCGCCGCCCCGGCCGTCCTGGATCCGGTAAGTGCCGGCGCTGTGCCAGGCCATCCGGATGAACAGGGGTCCGTAGTGGCCGAAGTCCGCGGGCCACCAGTCCTGCGAATCGGTCATCAGGGCCCGAAGGTCCTGCTTCACGGCCTCCAGGTCCAGCGACCGGAAGGCCTGCGCGTAGTCAAAGTCCTCGCCCATCGGATTCGACAGCGGCGAATGCTGGCGCAGGACCTTCAGGTTGAGCCGGTTCGGCCACCAGTCGCGGTTCGTCGGCGCCGTGCGGCCTGCTGCCGCGTGGCCGTGGAAAGGGCACTTGGATTCCGTGGTCATGAGGAACTCCGCATTCAGTGGACGGCGCAGGGTGCGCCGGGCTTCGGCGACGAGGAGTCTCCGCCGAATGCGGCGATCACGGAAATCGATTTTTTCAAGTGCAGCGATAGGCTGCACCAAACGATCGCGCCTCGAAACTAGCGCGGACGCCGTGCCAACAGCCGGACGACGTTGCCGATGCCCCGGTGACCTGGACCTTCGTCGAGCACGGTCTCGCCGCTCAGCAGATCCAGAACCTGCAACGCCGCGAAGTCGCCGCGCAGCAGTTCCTCGGTATAGAGCAGCGCCGGGTCGCGTGGTCCGCCGGATTCGCGCTGCAAGGCGACCTGCAGCGGCGTGAAGGCCTCGAGGACGAGCAGGCCACCGGGACGGAGGGCATCGACGATGGCGGCATGCGTCCGCCTGCGGAGTGCCTCAGGCAGGTGCACGAAGATGCTCGCGACCACATCGAACGCCGAGGGGGGCCATGTCCAGTCCGCCAGATCCGCCTGCACGGTGTCGAGGTTGACCCCGCGCTGTGCAGCAAGGGAACGGGCCTTGGCCAGTCCTTCGCCGGACTGGTCCAGGCTGGTCACGTCGAGGCCCTGCTGCGCCATCCAGACCCCGTTGCGTCCTTCGCCGTCGGCGAGCGCAAGCGCCCGGCCATGGGCGGGGAATCGCCAGCCGTTGCTGCGCAGCCATGCGTTGGGCTCCGTGCCATAGTGGAAGTGCGACCCCGCGTAGCGCGCGTCCCATTGACCGGCCGACATCAGTGGACCACCCGGTCGATGAGGACATCCACGGGCTTGCCGCCATCCACCGCAACCGGTCCGCTCCGCCCTTCGAGATCGCCGGGTTGCGGCAATGGCTGGCCACTGGCGCTCAGCCGCGCACCGATGATCACCGTCTTGGCCGACGAGAGGTTCATGGCGGGCGACATGCTCATGGCGTTGGTGAGGGTGACCGTGGCGGGCAGGCTGCTGGCCGGCAGTCGCGCGACCGCCAGGGGCATCGGGGGTCCGTCAGGGTTGCGCGCGAAGACGTAGAGCAACGTCTCGTTGCCGAGGCGCGGCGCCAGTGCCGGCGCGAGGCTCACGTGAACGGTGATCCGGGGTCCTCCCGCGCTGTCTGCCGCCGCCGGCGCCGCCGTAGCCGCCGCCAGGACGCGGTCCTGCTCCGGATCGAGGGCCACGCCGCCGCGCTGCGCAGCCAGATGCACCTGGTCAGCCACGCCTTGGGCCACGCCCGAGCCCGGAGGCAGCAGCTTCAGCAGTCGCGTCCAGGTGGCGATGGCTCCGGCATAGTGGCCCAGCTGGAAGTCGCTGATGCCGAGCAGCCACAACCCGCGCTGGTGGGTCGGATCGACGGCCACGGCGCGTTGCAGACGCGCCCGCGCGAGTCCGTTGATGAGATGCTGCGGCTGGGTCAGCGAATCGGCCTGCGCCCAGGCGACCAGCAGGTCAGCGTTGTCCGGCTTGTACTTCAGCGCATGTTCAAACGCGTCGGCGGCCTTGGCGGGCTCGTGCTTCGCGCTGTAGGCCTGTCCCAGCAACGTCCAGAGGTCGGGATCTGCGCCGTTGCGGTCCAGCGATGCCCGGATCTTGGCGATGGCTTCATCGATCGTCAGGGGCTGGCGCGCAGCGGCGGGGTTGAGCGCGGCCGGATCGCCGACCTGGCGGTACAAGCCCGCGCTGGCCAGCGGGATGCCGATCGCCAACAGGGCCCCCAGCGCGTAGAGACCGCGGCGATTGGGCTGTCGCGCGGCCTGGCTGAGCAGGGGCCAGAGCACGAAGGCAAGCGCCAGCGCCAGCAACAGGCCGCTGGCCAGCAGAAACGTCGTGTTCACCAGTCCTGATCCTCGTCGGAGCCGGCCGCAGCCGGCGGCTGCGCACGGCGGCGCAGGTAGATGCCCACGCCCAGCGCGCCCAGCAGCAGCAGCACGAACGGGCTGAACCACAGTGGATAGTTGGACGGCTTCAGCGGCGGCTTGTACAGGACGTAGTCACCGTAGCGGTCGACCAGCCACTGCTTGATCTGCGCGTTGCTGCGGCCTGCCTGCATCTGCTGGAAGATCTCGAAGCGCAGGTCCTTGGCGAGCTTGGCATCGGAATCCGCGAGGTCCTCGTTCTGGCATACGAGGCAGCGCAACTGGCGCGTCAGGTCCTGGAAGCGCACTTCCTGTGCGGCATTCTTGAACGGCAGCGCATCGACGGCCGACGATGCAAGCGCGGTGCCCAGCAAAAGCACGAGCGTCGCGGTGCGCAGCATGCCCTTCATGCGCCAATCCTCGGTTGGATCCCCAGCTTGCGCAAACGCGGCGCCAACTCATCGCGGATGACGCCGGGCGTCAGGGGACCGATGTGCTTCCACAGGATGATGCCCCGGGCGTTGATCAGGTACGTCTCCGGTGCGCCATACACGCCGAAGTTGATGGCGGTCCGCCCGCTCTCGTCCGCCACGACCTGCGTGTAGGGATCGCCATGCTGCTGCAGCCACGCCAGCGCATCGGTGGCCTTGTCCTTGTAGTCGTATCCGATCAGGGGCACGCCGAGGTCGTGACTGTAGGCCATCAGCACCGGGTGCTCGTCGGCGCAGGCAAAACACCAACTGGCGAAGACGTTGACGATATAGGGCTTGCCCAGCATGTCGGCCTTGTCGAGCGTCTTGGCCGGCTCATAGAGCAGTGGCAGGTTCCAGGCGGGCGCCGGCTTGCCGATCAGCGGCGATGGCACCAACGTCGGGTTGTGCGCACTGTTCCACCACAGGCCGAACCCGAACAGCCCGACCAGGGCCAGGAAGATGGCCAGCGGCAGGTACAGCTTCATGCGCCGGCCTCTTGAGCCCGCACCGGACGAGGGCTTGCCGGCGCCGGCGTTGAGTCACCGGCATCTTGCGTCACGCGGACGCGGAAGCGTCGGTCCAGCAGGGTGACGAAGCCGCCCAGCGCGATGAACAGGCCGCCCAGCCAGACCCAGCGCACGAATGGCTTGTCGTACAAGCGCAGCGCCCACGCGCCGTGGTTGCCGAGCCCTTCACCCAACGCAACGTAGAGGTCCCGGAAGAGCCCCGCGTCGACGGCCGCCTCGGTCTGCACGATGTCGCCTGAATACTCGCGCTTCTGCGGGTGCAGCACGGCGATCCGCTGGTCGCCACGGGTCACCACCAGCGTGCCCTGGTGCGCGACCCAATTGGGCCCACGGACGTCGGTGACGCCTTCGAAGCGGAACGTGTAGCCACCCACCTGGGCCGTCTGCCCCGGCGCAAGGCGTACGTCGCGCTCGACGCTGAGATTGTTGGTCAGCAGCGCGCCGGCGAGGAAAATGCCCACGCCCAGATGCCCCAACAGCATCCCGGCCATCTCCGCCGGATAACGTCGCCCGGCGGGCACCGAAACCCAGCGCTTGCGCGCGTAAAGGATCACGCCGGCAATGACCCACGCCGACGAAAGTCCGCCCAGCCAGGCCTGCCATCCGGGCATGCCCCCACTGGCTGCCCAGGCGAACAGGCTGCCGCCGACGAGGGCCGCCACCGCGCCGATGAGCGCAACGCGCTTCCATTCGCGCAGGTCGGCGTGGCCCCAGCGTGCGAACGGGCCGAAGGGAAGCAACAGGACGACGGGCGCCATCATCGCGATGAACAGCGGGCCGAAATAGGGTGGACCAATCGAGACGCGGCCCAGATGCAGGGCGTCGCCGATGATCGGATACAAGGTGCCGATCAGCACCATGGCCGAGGCCACCACCAGCATCAGGTTGCCGATGACGATGAGGGTTTCGCGCGAGGCCAGCGCGAACGGCTTGCCGCCGGCGACCTTGGGTGCGCGAAGCGCGTACAGCAGCAACGAAGCGCCAACCGCGAGGCCCAGCAGCATCAGGATGTACATGCCGCGGCGGGGGTCCGAGGCGAACGCGTGGACACTGGTCAACAGGCCAGAGCGGACC
Organism: Pseudomonadota bacterium; assembly: GCA_021795435.1. Classification (GTDB taxonomy): domain Bacteria; phylum Pseudomonadota; class Gammaproteobacteria; order Xanthomonadales; family Rhodanobacteraceae; genus Metallibacterium. Next base: position 16,217 of record JAJYPJ010000017.1, on the reverse strand, counting down.
AGGAAGGTACCCAGCAGCGACAGCGAGAACGCGAAGATCGACAGCAGCAGCGTCCACGCGCGCAGGCCACCCCGCTTCTCCGTCACGGCCTGAGCATGGATCAGTGCGGCGCCGACCAGCCAGGGCATGAACGAGGCATTTTCAACCGGATCCCAGAACCACCAGCCGCCCCAGCCGAGTTCGGCATAGGACCACCAACTGCCCAGCACGATGCCTGCCGACAGAAAGCCGAAGGCGGCGTTGGTCCAGGGCCGCGCCCAGCGCACCCAGACGTCGTCGAAGGCTCCGCCCAGCAGCGCGGCGATGGCGAAGGCAAAGGCGACCGAGAAGCCCACGTAGCCCATGTAAAGCATCGGCGGATGCATGACGAGACCGGGGTCCTGGAGCACCGGGTTCAGGTCCATGCCGTTGACTGGCGCCGGCAGCACCCGCAGGAAGGGGTTGGACGTGAGGACCGAAAACGACAGGAAGCCGACGCTGACCAATCCCATGATGCCCAGCACGCGGGCCACGAACGCCTCGGGCAGGCGCCGCGAGAAGACGGCCACGGCCAGCGTCCAGACATTGAGGATCAGGACCCACAGCAGCAGGGACCCCGCATGGGCGCCCCAGACGGCGGAGAACCGGTAGTACCAGGGCAGGGTGAGGTTGGAGTTTTCGGCGACGTAGCGCACCGAAAAGTCGTTGACCATGAACGCATGCGTGAGCACCGCGTAGGCAAGCACCATGAACACGAACTGCCCGGCCACCGCCGGCCGCGCCATGCGCATCAGGGCGGATGAGCCGCGCCAAGCACCCAGCAAGGGAAAGACCGCTTGCACGGCCGCGAGGATCAGCGCCAGGATCAGCGCCATCTGGCCCAGTTCGGGCATCATGGCCGTGCCTCCTGCGCCGGCAGGCGCACGTGGAATTTCGCATGCGCCTGCGCCATCGCCTGCTGCAGCTCGCGCGGCATGTAGGTCGCGTCATGCTTGGCCAGCACTTCACTGGCGACGAAGGTGCCATTTTGCATGTGGCCGGTGGCAATCACGGCCTGGTTGGCACGGAACAAGTCGGGAAGGATGCCGGTGTAGCGCACGGGCATCGTATGGTCGCCGTCGGTGACGGTGAAGTCGACGCGCAGCGAGTGCGGGTCCCGCTGGATCGAGCCGGGCGCCACCATGCCGCCGAGGCGGAAGCTCCGGTAGTCGCTGGCCTTGCCGGCGAGGATCTGGCTGGGCGTGAAGAGGTAGCTCATGTTCTTCGACAGGCCGTACACCATGGCGCCACTGGCCACGGCCACGGCGACAAGGATCAGCGAGACGAGCACGATGCGGCGACGGCGTTTGGGTTTCATGGGGACACACTCCCGCGGCGGCGACCCTGGCGGGCGATGCGACTACGCAACTCCCGCAGCACGCGGCGACGGCGCAGCACGGTGGCGATGACATCTGCCGCCAGGACCAGGATGAACACGGCGTAGGCCGGCCATACGAATACGGCATAGCCGCCCATCGCGAGGAACCTAGCCATGGGTCGGTTCCCCGCGCACGATGTCGGCGACCCAGTCCTTGCCCCGCTCGAGGCTGAGCAGGGAAACCCGCGAGCGTTGCATGAGACTGGCACCGTAGTAGAACTTGGCGGCGATGGTCATGGCCAGAAGGGGCCACAGCATGCTGGGCGCGATGGACGAGGGACCGAAATAGCGCACCGTCGTGCCTTGGTGCAGCGTATTCCACCAGACGACGGAGTAATGCACGATCGGCAGGTTGACGGCGCCGACCATGGCGAGGAAGGACGCGGCGCGCGCGCCCTGCCGCGGATCCTCGAAGGCATGGTAGAGGCCGATGACGCCGAGGTAGATGAACAACAGCACGAGTTCGGAAGTCAGACGCGCGTCCCAGGTCCAGTAGGTCCCCCAAGTCGGCCGACCCCACAGCGACCCCGTCACCAGGGCGATCAAGGTGAACGCGGCACCGATGGGTGCGGATTCCATCGCCAGGACCTCCGCCATCTTCGGGCGCCAGATCACCGCGATGAACGCCGAAACGGCCATCACGCCGTAGATGAACAGGCTCATCCACGCCGCGGGCACGTGCACGAAGATGATGCGGAAGGCGTCGCCCTGCTGATAGTCGGCGGGCGCGAGGACCAGGCCGCCATACAGGCCCGCGACGGCCAGCACCGCCGCGATCGTCCAGAGCCAGGGCTGGATGTAGCCGGCAAAGACGTAGAAGTAGGGCGGCGAGCCGAGCTTGTGATACCAGAGCTTGATCGCGTTCATGAATCCAGGGCGATGCGCAAGGCCGTGGCACAGGCCAGCGGCGCGAGGACGACGGCGAGGGCCAGCGCCGCCGCCAACCAGGCCACCGGTGCGACCCAAGGCAGCCCCTGCTGGGCAGCCCCGACGGCACCGGCGGCGAAAATCACGATGGGCACCGCCAGAGGCAGCAGCATCAGGGCAAGCAGCATACCAGACCGGCGGGTTCCCACCGTGAGCGCGGTCAATACGGATCCGATCAGTGCCAGTAAGGGTGTCGCCAGGAGCAGGGCGAGCAACAACACGGGCTGCGCGGGTCCCTCGAGCCCGAGCATGTACGCCAGCAGCGGCGCGACCGCGATCAGGGGCAGCGCCGTCACCAGCCAGTAAGCCAGCATGCGCGCGGCGACCAGCAACGCCAATGGCTGCGGCGCGAGCACCAGGTACTCGAGGGCACCGTCCTCCAGGTCGCCGCGGAATACCGCGTCGAGCGACAGCAACATGGACAGCAGGACCGTCACGAGGACCACCCCGCCGCTGATGCGCGCCAGCAGCGTGTGCTCGGGTCCCAATGCGAACGGGAAGAGGGTGGCGACCATCACGGCATACAGGACCGGCAGCAGCGCGTCGCCGCGGCGACGCCAGGCGAGCAACAGGTCGCGTTGCAGCATCGCGCGGAACGCGGCGGCCATCGAGGGTTCGCTCATGGCGTCAACCGGATGGTGCAGGCAACGCCCTGGTGGAAACTGACCGCGCCGTGGCTGGTCACCAGCGCGGCGCCGCCAGCCGCGGCATGCACGGCCAGCAGGTCATTGACCAGGGCGATGCCGTGGCGATCGAGGTTGGCGTAAGGCTCGTCGAGCAACCACAGCCGCGCCGGCAGCAAGGCCAGTCGCGCAAGTGCCGTGCGCTTCTTCTGGCCCGCGGATAGCGTGCGCACCGGCTCGTCGCCAAAGCCCTCCAGGCCTACCCGGCACAGCATGGCGTCGGGATCCTCGCCCGGCTTGCAGCCGTACAGGCCCATGCCCAGGTGCAGGTTCTCGCGTGGCGTCAAATCGCCCTTGAGACCCAGCAGGTGGCCCAGGCTGGCCGTGCCGGCACGCGCTTCGTCGCTGCCGGGTGCCGATCCAAACACCCTTGCTTCGCCGGCGCTGGCGCGCAGCAGTCCGGCGATCACGCGCAGCAGCGTGGTCTTGCCACTGCCGTTGTCGCCTTCCACCAGGGCGATCGTCCGCGCCTCGACGGTGAAGTCCAGCGGGCCGAAGACGCGCTCGTCGCGCCGCTCGTAAACCAGTCCGCGAACGTCGATCGGCGTGGGCTGGGAGTCAGGGGATGCATTCATCATGGGCGCGCGGATTCTGCACAGGCTCGTGCTCGCCTGTCCATGCGGGCTGGCGACGCAGGCGCAGCTTGACGGGTCCGTCGACCTCGCCATGGAGGTACGCGCGCTGGTCGAACCGACGTGCCAGTCGCCGTGCCGCTGCCGGGGCGAGGCCGGCGACGAAGCACTGGGGCTCGACCCAGCCGCCGCGCCCGTCGCTGCTGCGCGCCGGTAGCCAGCGGCGTCGCGGTTGACCCTCGGTCAGCAAGCGTTCAAGCCGGGCCTGCGCGCGCTGGTTGACGGCATCGCCGCGCGGCTTTGCCCGGGGGTTCCAGGCGGTGAGCATCGCCCAGTGCCGGTCGCCGCCAAGCCACATTCGCAAGGAGGACGGCAACGGCGCCCCGGGGCGCAGCGTCACGTGGCGCGACGCTCCGAGTTCGACCTCGTAGCATGCGCGCAGGAACGCCTCGCGAAGGGAACGCTCAGGGCCAGGCATCGGTTCCGTTCTCGATTTCGTAGCGGACCGCCACCACGGCGAAGCGATGACGGCCCTCGGGCAAATGCGCTTCGCACTCGTCGTCGACCTTCCGGCCGAGCAGTGCGCGCGCGAGCGGGGCATCGACGCTGATCCAGCCCCGGCGCGCATCGGTTTCGTCAGGTCCGACGATGCGGTATCGCAGGATCGCGCCCGCCTCGTCCTCGAGCTCGACCCATGCGCCGAAGTAGACGATGTCCAGACGCGCCGGTGCCTGCTCGACAACGCGCAACGCGGGCAATCGTTTGCCCAGGTAGCGGACGCGGCGGTCAATCTCGGCCAGCTGCTTCTTGCGGTAGGTGTACTCCGCGTTCTCCGAGCGGTCGCCCTCGGCCGCGGCGGCGGCCAGTGCCCGGACCACTTCCGGTCGCCGTTCGCGCCAGAGTTCATCCAGTTCGCGACGCAAGGACTCGAACCCGGCGCGCGTAATGACCGGTGTCGAGCCCGGTTGCGGTGGTCGCCAGCGCCCCATCGTGATCAACCCCGCGAAGGACGCCGCGCCGTCGCGTCCGCCGGTTTTAATTGCTGCAGCCGGATCATCGCCATCACCGCGCTCTTCCCGAAGCGGCGATTCTAGGCGCGGCCATGCCAGCGGCGGCACCCCTTGAGCCGCGAGCCCACCACGGCTAACGTGCGCGCAACGCCGACGCTGGAGTTTCCCGTGACCATGACCCGCCAACTCTCGGCCTGGATGCTGGCTCTGGGTGTCGGTTGCGTGGCGCTGGCGGGATGCGCGACGACCGGCAACACCACGCCGGGTGGCTCGGCCCAGGCCGCGACGACGCCGTCAACCCTCTACGCGCAGCTCGACCAGGGCGTGCAGGCGTACCAGGCAGCGCTGCTGGCGCAGCAACAAAAGCAGGCGGGCGCCGGCGCCGCGATCCTCGACGCGCTGGACCGGATCTCCCGGGCGGCGCGGCAATGCGCGGATACGTCGGCGTGCGACATGCATCGGGTCAGCGCAACCTATGACCAACTGCTGCAGATGCGTCAGGACGCGGGAAGCGACCACGCGGGTCTGCAGGGCACGGAAGCGCAGTCCGTGGCCGGCGAGTCGTCGCCGGTCCTGACGATCGTCCCGCAAACGCAACGCGCCGTGGCGCTGCTGAAGAACGGCGGCCTCTCCGATCTGGTCGCCAACAACGATGCCGTCAAGGCCGCCATCGGCGAATGGCTGACCCAGATGCGCAGCCAGTTGATGTCCAGCTACGTCAACTACCAGTTCCTTCGGGCCGAGATGGCGCCTGCGTACCACAAGGCCGGTCTGCCCGAGGCACTCCTGTTCGGCATCATGGCCAAGGAGTCGGCCGGCAAGGTGCACGCGGTCTCGCGAGCGGGCGCCGCCGGGCCGCTGCAATTCATGCCGGGCACCGCGGCCGAATACGGCCTGCACGTCGTTGACGGCTTCGACCAGCGCTTCGACCCGCGCCTGGAAGCGCTGGCCAATGCGGCGTTCATCAACCAGCAGCTCGGCGCATTCAATGACAACCTCGCGTTGACGCTGGCCGCGTACAACGCCGGTCCCGGGATCGTCTCGCGGCTCGCCGAGCGCGGCGGGCATGACGCCAGCTTCTGGTCGCCGCAGGTCTATGACCAGCTCAGCACCGAGACGCGGGATTACGTGCCGATGGTGCTGGCCGCGGCCTGGCTGTTCCTGCACCCGAACCGCTACAACCTGCGGTTCCCCGCCATCGACGGCGCGCCCGGGAAGGTGGCGCTCGCGGCACCGGCGTCGCTGGCGGAACTGACGATTTGCCTGGGTCAGGCGGGGGGCATGCAGGATGGCTGGTTCCGCACCTTGCGCAACCTCAATCCAAGGCTGGATCCGCAGGCGGTGGAGCCGACCGGGACGACGATCCGCATCCCGCGGCAGGTCAAGGCGGCATTCGTCAGCCAGTGCGCGCCCAACAGTCGCTGGATGGCCCTGGCCGACAACCTCCACGCCGCCATTCCCCCGCCCGCCGCAGTCGCGCCGCCGCATCGGGAATGGGCGTCGCTCCGGCATTACCGCGTGCGTCCCGGCGACACCTTGGCCGGCATTGCGCGCCACTTTGGCTGTGATGATCCGCAGGCGATTGCGCGGGCCAACGGCCTCGCGCACGGCGGCGCGCTGATCCGACCAGGCCTGGCATTGCGGATTCCTGCCTGTGGCCATGGCGGCGCCTCGGTGGCGGATGCCGCGGGATCGCGGGGAAACTACGTGGTCCGGCCCGGTGACACGCTGGGCGCGATTGCGACGCGTTTCGGATGCCCTGATCCGGCGGCATTGGCGCGCGTCAATGGCCTCGGTCGTTCGGACCTGATTCGCCCGGGCATGCGGCTGCGCCTGGCCGGATGCGGTGCCGGACGGGCGGGCGCGGAACTCGCCGATGCCCACAGCTATCGGGTGCAGCCGGGCGACACGCTGGGCGCGATCGCGCAGCGCTTCGGATGCCAGGATCCCTCCAGCATCGCGGCGATCAACGGGTTGAGCGCGCCCTACGTGATCACGGCCGGCATGGAACTGCGCGTACCGCAGTGCCGTCGCGGCTGACGGATCGGGTGGCCGGTGGCGTGCGGCTCAGGCCGCCTCGCCGCGGCTGCTCGCCCACTGCGCCTGCACTTCGGGACGGGCGGCTGCGCTTTCCTTGATGACGCGCATCAGGCGCAGTACCTGCTTGTGCACCGCCGAGGAGGCATCGCGTTCGGCATTCAGGGTTTCGTGGTAGACGACGGCGATCCAGAGCGCGACGCCGCGAACGCGAACCTGCGGATTGTCCGAGCAGGCGCGCTCGAAGCCGATGTCCGCGCCTTCGCCCCAGGCCGCATAGGCCTTGTCCGGCGCGGATCCATAGAGGCGCGGGCACCCGCAACGGGCGGCCTGGGCGAGTTCCCGGACGGTCAGATGAGCCAGCACCTCGCGCAGCGGCATCGGCAACGCCTCGACCACCTCTTCGAGATGGCGTGCCTGTCGCCCGAGACGCAGGGTGCGGCTGACGGCAAGGATTCGTGATACGAGTTGCATGTCCTCTCCCCTGGCGCAGCGCGGACCAGTCGCTGCCCAGCGTAGCCTGCGCCGTGGGAAGTATATGCGCTTCACGTCACAAAGTGACGTGCAGGGTCACGTCCCGCGCGGTTGCCATCGCGCCACGCGTTGTCCCATGCGCACGGCCTGGCCAGGCGCTGCCGGTCCATCGAGGTCCGCCTGCCCGGATGGCAGCAGCACGATGACGGTCGAGCCCATGTGGAACCGTGCCATTTCCGCCCCGCGTTGGAGTGCGGGGCCGTCATGGCGTCGTCGGGTGATCCGTCGCGCGTAGGGCGGCACGACCGTGCCGTCCCAGGCGGTCGAGATGCCCGAGACCAGCAGCGCACCCACCATCACCACCACGAAGGGCCCATCGGGGCCGATAAAATGGCAGACGAGCCGCTCGTTGCGGGCGAACAGCCGATCGACGTCCTCCACCATGGCCGGCGCGACGCTGAAGAGGCGGCCCGGGATGTGCACCGTCTCGACCAGTCGGCCGGCGCAGGGCATGTGGACGCGGTGATAGTCGCGTGGCGACAGGTAGACATTGATGGCGGTCCCGGCGACAAAGCGCTGCGCGGCGGCCGCGTCGCCCAGCAGCTCGGCCACGGTATAGCGGCGGCCCTTGGCCTGGATGATGTGTCCGGCGGAAACCGGCCCTGCCTGGCTGATGCGGCCATCGGCGGGGCAGACGATGGCATACTCGGCCGCGTCGAGCGGGCGCGCGCCGGGCCGCAGCGCGCGGGTGAAGAAGGCATCGAAATGAGGATAGGCGTTGGCATCCGGCGTCTCGGCTTCGGAGAGATCGACGCCGTAGCGCCGGACCACCGATCGAATCAGCAGGTCTTTCCACGGTCGCCAGCGCCAGCGCGTGGCATGGCGCACGAGCACGCACAGCGTGCGCTGGGGCAGCAGGTAAGCGAATGCCGTGGCCAGGCGCATCAGGCTTTCCAGGACGTCTGCCGCCGGCGGTCCGTGGCCATTGGCGACACGTGGAGCGCTACGGCGAACGCCCCGAGCTTGTGTCCGCCGGGTCCGATGAGCGCCTCGGTCGCCCGGTGTTCGACGCCGTTGCCGCGCACCAGGCTGAAGCCCGGGATTGGCCGCGGCGTTGGCAAGCGCTGTGCGATCCCGAGGACCGCCCCGGCCGCGGTCGCACCGGGCCAGGCGGGCAGAGTGCCCACCGCAAGCGCGAGGCAGGCGGCGAGGATCACGGGGTTGCGTGGCATCGCCGGAGTATAGCGGCCGCAGCGTCGCGGCTCGCTGTCGCGGGCCCGCGGCCCCTTATACTGGCGCGCCCGGAACCTGCCGACGCCGTGACCGACGCCCTTGCCAGCATCATCGACTTCATTCGCTACGCTGCGAGCCGTTTTGCCGCGGCGGAGCTGACCTTCGGGCATAGCCACGACAATGCGTTGGACGAGGCATCGCACCTGGTGCTGGCCGGTTTGCACCTGCCGCCGGACCTGCCGCCTGCCTATGGCCAGGCGCGGCTCACCGCGGCGGAGCGACTGCGCGTTTTGGATCTGATCGAACGCCGGATCGGCACCCGGGTGCCCACGGCGTACCTCGTCGGCGAGGCATGGTTCGCGGGCATGAAATTCAAGTGCGATGCGCGCGCGCTGGTTCCGCGATCCCCCATCGCCGAACTCATCGAGAACGGTTTCGCGCCATGGCTCGAGGACCGCGCAGTGGAGCGTGCGCTGGACCTGTGCACGGGTTCGGGGTGCATTGGCATCGCCATGGCCGCGCACAACCCGGACTGGCAGGTGGACCTGGCCGATGTCAGCCCCGCGGCGCTCGAGCTGGCGCGGGAGAACATCGCGTTCCAGCACGTGGGTGACCGCGTGCGCGCGGTCGAATCGGACCTGTTCTCGGCCCTGGCGGATCTGCGCTACGACCTGATCGTGTCGAACCCGCCCTACGTGACCGAAGCCGAATACGCGGCGATGCCGGGCGAGTATGCGCACGAGCCGCGGCTGGGCCTGGCCGCGGGCGTCGACGGACTCGATGTCGTCCTGCGGATCCTGCGCGATGCAGCGGCGCACCTCACGGGCGAGGGTCTATTGATCGTCGAGGTCGGCGAGGCGGAGCACGCGCTCTCCGCGCTGCTGCCTGCGCTGCCGCTCGTATGGCTCGAGTTCAAGGTGGGAGCGATGGGCGTCTTCGCCATCGACCGCCGCGCGCTCCTCGCGCATGCCGGCGAGATCGCCGAAGCCGCGGCGCGCGTCGAATCGCGTTAGCCTTGCCCCATCCGAGGCGGAGCCCGCATCGTCGTGTCCAGCAATACCTTCGGCAAATTGCTTGCGGTGACCACGTTCGGCGAGAGCCATGGCCCGGCCATCGGCTGCGTCGTCGATGGGTGCCCGCCCGGCCTCGCGCTCGCGCCGGAGGATTTCGCAGCCGACCTGGCCCGTCGCGCCACGGGGCGGAGCCGACACACCTCGCAGCGGCGCGAAGCGGACACGGTGGAGATCCTCTCGGGTCTCTACGAGGGGCAAACGACGGGCACGCCCATTGCGCTGCTGATTCGCAACACCGACGCGCGCTCGCGCGACTATGCGGACCTGGAAGGGACGTTTCGACCCGCGCACGCGGACTACACCTACTGGCACAAGTACGGCATCCGCGACCCGCGGGGCGGGGGCCGCAGCTCGGCGCGGGAGACGACCATGCGCGTGGCTGCGGGCGTGATCGCCAAGAAGTGGCTTGCGGGTCGACATGGCGTGCGCGTTCGGGGCTACCTGGCGCAATTGGGGGCGGTGACGCCCGACGGCTTCGATTGGGACGCCGTCGAGACCAATTCGTTCTTCTGGCCGCACGCGGCCCAGGTCGGTGCGCTCGAGGCGGTGATGGATGCCCTGCGCAAGGCAGGCGACTCCGCCGGAGCGCGCGTCAACGTGGTCGCGGATGGCGTTCCGCCGGGTTGGGGCGAGCCGATCTACGGCAAGCTCGATGCCGACCTTGCGGCCGCCCTGATGTCGATCAATGCGGTCAAGGGCGTGGAGATCGGCGATGGATTCGCGGCGGTCGCCCAGCAGGGCAGCGCGCATCGCGATGAGCTTCTGCCCGAGGGATTCGCCAGCAACCATGCGGGTGGCATCCTGGGCGGGATCAGCAGCGGGCAGCCCGTGGTGTGTTCGGTGGCGCTGAAGCCCACCTCGAGCATCCGCATCCCCGGTCGCAGCGTCGACCTCCACGGCCAGCCGGTCGAGGTGGTGACCACAGGGCGCCACGATCCTTGCGTCGGCATTCGCGCCGTGCCGATCGCCGAGGCGATGGTGGCACTCGTCCTGATGGACCATGCACTCCGGCATCGGGCGCAGTGTGCCGATGTGGCGCCGCAAGCGCCGCGCATCGCGTGAATGCACAGTCCGGCCTGATCCGTCTAGTTTCCCATTCTTCCAACCACGATCCCGAGCCAGCGAGCCCCATGTCCCAGCCACGACCGCAACGCATCGCCCTGGTCGGCGCCACCGGCGCCGTCGGCGAGACCCTGCTGCAAATCCTTGCCGAGCGGGGCTTTCCCGTGGCCGAACTCGTGCCGCTGGCAAGCGAACGGTCGGCGGGGAGCATGGTCGATTTCGCCGGGCGATCCCTGACCGTGCGGAATCTCGAAGACTTCGATTTCGAAGGGGTCGACATCGCCTTTTTTTCCGCCGGCGGCGCAGTCAGCCGGGAGCATGCGCCGCGTGCCGCCGCAGCGGGGGCCGTGGTGATCGACAACACCTCGGAGTTTCGCTACCAGGACGACATTCCGCTCGTGGTCAGCGAGGTCAATCCGCATGCCATCGCCCGGCACGCGGAGCGCGGGATCATCGCCAATCCCAATTGCTCGACGATGCAGATGCTGGTGGCGCTGGCTCCCATCCACCGGGCGGTCGGCATCGAGCGCATCAACGTCGCGACCTACCAGTCGGTGTCGGGTGCCGGGCGGTCCGGTCTTGATGCGCTGGGCCGCGAGACGGCGGCGCTGCTCAACTTCCAGGAGGTCGAGCCCAATCGGTTCACGCAGCGCATTGCGTTCAACCTGATTCCCCACATCGATGTCTTCCTGGACAACGGTTACACGAAGGAAGAAATGAAGATGGTGTGGGAGACGCGGAAGATCCTCGAGGATGACACCATCCAGGTGAACCCGACGGCGGTCCGCGTGCCCGTATTCTTCGGGCATGCCGAGGCCGTGCATATCGAGACCCGGGAGCGAATTGGCGCCGACGCGGCTCGCAGCCTGCTGCAGCAGTCGCCCGGCGTGGTCGTGATCGACGAGCGCCGCGACGGTGGCTACCCGACCCCGGCCGTGCATGCCCAGGGGACGGATCCCGTGTATGTCGGCCGAATCCGCGACGACATCTCGCATCCGCGTGGCCTGGACCTGTGGGTCGTGGCGGACAACATCCGCAAGGGCGCCGCGCTCAATGCCGTGCAGATCGCGGAAATATTGGTGAAAAGTCCAATCTGAACTACAGTTGCGCCACTTTGCTCACGCACCTTCGAAGGCGTGGGGTGGATCCGATGGGGGCATCACGATGAAGCGAATGGCATCCGTTGCAGTTGCTGTGGCCCTCGCACTGGGTACGCAGTCCGCCCTGGCGCTCGGGTTGGGACCGATCCGGGTCAAGTCCGCGCTGGGCCAGCCCTTGCTGGCCGAGATCCCCATCCGGTTCGACACGGCCGGCGAGGCCAAGAGCCTCCATGTCGGCATCGCCTCGCCCGATGCCTACCGGCGCGCGGGCATCAGCTCGGGCCAGATGGGCATCCCCCTGCAGTTCACCGTGGTCGGTACGGCCGACGGTGGGCACGTCATCCGGGTTACGACCGCCGACCCGGTGCGGGATCCCTACGTCGAATTCCTGCTGGATGCCGAGTCGGCGAACGGATCGCTGGTCCGCGAGTACACGATCCTGCTCGATCCACCGGGATTCGCTGCTTCCGGCACCGCGACCGAACCCCTGGTGACGCACGCGGCCGGGAGCGCGCCGGCCCCGGCGGCGCCGATGCCCGCCGCGCCGGCCAGTGCATCGTCTCCGGCTGCCGCCGTCGTCGCGGCACCGCCATCCCCGGAGGCCGGCGGCGCTTCGTACACCGTCCGCGCCGGCGATACCGCCTACGCCATCGCGCAGCGCAACCTGCCCGCCGGCGTCGGGATCGACCAGATGCTCGATGCCCTCCGCCAGGCGAACCCGCACGCATTCATTCATGGCAACATCAACGAGCTCGAGCGTGGTGCGATCCTGCGGATTCCATCGGCGGCCGCGGCGCGCGCGATTCCGCCTGCCCAGGCTCGCGCTGCCGTGCGCGAGCAGATGCAGGCCTGGCAGGCGCATGCGCCGCAGCCGCTGCTGAACGCGTCGTCGGCGGCCGGTGCGGCACCCTCCGCGGTCGCTGGGCCGTCCGAAGGTCACCTGGAACTGGTGCCGCCGGCCCACGGTGGGGGCGCGGCGACGCGAGCCGGCGTCAAGGGTGGGACCGGCAGCGAAGCCATTGCCGGACTCCAGCGGGAGCTGACGCGTGCACAGGAAGGTCTCGCCAGCGAAAAGCTGCACAGCGCCGATCTCAAGGCCCGCATCGAGCAACTGCAGAAGATCAACACGAACAATGGCACGCTGCTGACGCTCAAGAACAATGAAATCGCCCAATTGCAGGCCAAACTGGCCCAGCTCGAGGCGCATGCCCAGGCTCAGTCTTCGGTTGCCGCCAGCCGTCCGGCGCCTGCAACCAGCATCGCGGTAGGATCCGCGTCGGTGGCACCCGCCGCGGCCCGAAGCGCGACGCCTGCCACGGTGGCCAGCACGGCTGCTGCGGCACCGGTCGCCGCATCCAGTGCGGCGGTCGCCCCGGCGCCGGTCGCAAAGCCCGCCTCGCGGCCACCGGCGCGCGCCGGCAAGCCCGGTACGCCGTATTACGAACAGCCGTTGGTGCTGGGTGGCGCCGCCCTCGTGGTCGTGCTCGGCCTGCTCGGGATCCTCCTGTCTCGCCGCAAGCGCAAGGTGGCCCCGGGCGCGGCATCGCTCGCCAGCTCCTTCACCGGCGCACCGGCGGATCCGGCGGCCGCGGCTGCCGAGGACGACGACGCGGCCCTGCACGCCGAACTGGCCAGCCATCCGGACGATGCCGGTTTGTATCTGGAACTGGCGTCGCAGCAGTATGGCCGCATGGACTCCGCGGGTTTCATCGCCACGGCCGAGGCGATGCACGCGCACGTCGCCGCGGCCAGTGCCGAATGGGATGCCGTGCGTGCCATGGGGCGCGAACTGGCTCCACAGCACCCGCTCTTCGCCGATGCCGGTGAACCCGAGTCGAGCAGGCACGATGCGCTGGAGGCGGAGCTGGAGCATGCCGAGGCAGCGCCCGAATTGGCCGAGCCGGGGATGGAGCCGGTCGCCCCGGCCGTGCACACGCTGGACGAGATCCCGGCGCAGCCATTCGAGGATCCGTACGCGCCCATGCTGGGCGACACGCATCCGCAGGCCGTGGACCCGATCGACACCAAGCTCGATCTGGCGCGCGCCTACCTGGACATGGGCGACCATGAGGGGGCGCGGTCGATGCTCGAGGAGGTGCTGGCGGAAGGGAGCCAGGTGCAACAGGACGAGGCGCGCCGATTGCTGGATTCGACCCATTGACGTGGCGGTCGCACCCGTTGCGGCCATGTGAATGCGCATGCTGATATGCGCTGGGCGGTAGGGATCGAGTACGCCGGGAGCGCCTATCTCGGCTGGCAGCGCCTCGGACACGGCCCATCCGTGCAGGCGTCGGTGGAGGAAGCGCTCGGGCGCGTGGCTGCCCACCCGGTGCACGTCGTCTGCGCCGGTCGAACCGATGCGGGGGTGCATGCGCGCTGCCAGGTCGTCCATTTCGACTCCGCGGCCGATCGCTCGCCACGGGCGTGGACGCTGGGAGCCACCAGCGCCTTGCCGGCCGACATCGCCGTGCGCTGGGCGCAGCCCGTGGCGGATGAATTCCATGCGCGTTTCAGCGCGCAGTCGCGCCGGTATCGGTACCGGATACTCAATCGTCCGGTGCGACCGGCGCTGGAACATGCATTCGTGGCGTGGGAGCGCCTGCCGCTCGATGCGACGCGCATGCACGAGGCGGCCCGGTCGCTGCTTGGCGAACACGATTTCTCGGCGTTTCGAGCGCAGGCGTGCCAGGCGAGGCATCCGCGCCGGACGGTGCTCGCCGCGCGGGTCGCGCGGGTCGGCGATGAGGTCCATGTCGAGATCGAGGCGAATGCCTTCCTCCACCACATGGTGCGCAACATCGTCGGTTCGCTGCTGCCCATTGGCCGGGGCGAGCAGCCCATCCAGTGGCTCCGGCAACTGCTCGATGGGCGTACCCGCGCGGTCGCCGGTCCCACGGCACCGCCGCAAGGACTCTTGTTCCTCGGGCCTCGCTATCCTGTGGCCTGCGGCATGCCTGCGGAGGTGACCGCATGAGACCACGGGTCAAGATCTGCGGCATCACGCGGACCGAGGACGCTTGCGCTGCGGCAGCGCTGGGCGCGGACGCCATTGGCATGATCTTCACGCCGCGAAGTCCACGCTGCATCTCCGTGGACCAAGCGCGGCAGATCCGCGATGCATTGCCGCCGCTGGTCGCCACGGTGGCGCTGTTCATGGATGCCGAGCCGGAGTTCGTGCGCATCGTCGCCGGTAGGCTGGGCCCGACGCTGCTGCAGTTCCATGGCGAGGAGGACGATGCCTGGTGCGCTCAATTCGGATACCCGTACTTGAAGGCGCTCGCCATGGGCGATGGCGGCGACGCGACCACCCGGCTGGCCGCGTTCCCGCGCGCGGCGGGATTCGTCCTCGATGGCCACGCGAGAGGCGAGCCCGGAGGCCAGGGTCGGGGGTTCGACTGGTCGGGACTGCCGCGCATCGACCGTCCGTGGCTGTTGGCGGGCGGGCTCGATCCGGCTAACGTGGCGGATGCGCTGCGTCGGGCCCGACCCTGGGGCGTTGACGTGTCCAGCGGCGTCGAAGCGCATCCCGGCCTCAAGGACGCGCGAAAATTGCAGGCCTTTTTTCAGGAAATCCATCGTGAAACCGCAGCGCAAGACTGAAACCGTCATCAACTACGACGATTATCCGGACGAGCAGGGGCGTTTTGGCGACTACGGCGGCGTGTACGTGGCTGAAACGCTCGTGGCTCCGCTGCAGGAGCTGACGAAGACCTACCTTGCCCTGCGCAACGATGCCTCCTTTCAGGCCGAGCTGGCGTACGACCTCAAGCATTACGTGGGCCGACCCAGTCCGATCTACTTGGCCGAGCGGCTCACCCGCGAGGTCGGTGGCGCGCGCATCCTGCTCAAGCGCGAGGACCTCAACCATACGGGTGCGCACAAGATCAACAACACGGTCGGCCAAGCCATGGTTGCGCGGCGGATGGGCAAGACGCGCATCATTGCCGAGACGGGCGCCGGCCAGCATGGCGTCGCCAGTGCGACCGTGGCGGCGCGCCTGGGCCTCGAGTGCGTGGTCTACATGGGCGAGACCGACATTGCCCGCCAGGCGATCAACGTCTACCGGATGAAGTTGCTGGGTGCCACGGTCGTGCCCGTCAGCTCGGGGTCGAAGACGTTGAAGGATGCCCTCAACGAAGCGCTGCGCGATTGGGTGACCAACGTCCGCGACACGTTCTATATCATCGGCACCGTGGCGGGCCCGCACCCGTATCCCCTGATGGTGCGCGATTTCAACGCCGTGGTGGGCCGGGAGGCGCGCGCGCAGATGCTCGAAGAGTATGGGCGTCTGCCCGATGCCATCACCGCGTGCGTCGGTGGCGGCTCCAATGCCATTGGCCTTTTCCACGCCTTCCTCAACGACCCCGGCGTGCGCATTGTCGGCGCGGAGGCTGCTGGGGAGGGACTTGGCACGGGCCATCACGCGGCGTCGCTGGCCGCCGGCCGCCCCGGGGTCCTCCATGGCAACCGCACGTACGTGCTGTGCGACGACGACGGCCAGATCACCGAAACGCATTCGATTTCGGCTGGCCTGGACTATCCGGGCGTCGGGCCCGAACATGCGTTCCTCAAGGACACGGGTCGCGCCGACTATGTCGGCATCACCGATGCCGAGGCCATGGAAGCATTCCACCTGCTGGCGCGCACCGA